>PBSM01000146.1 GCA_002726245.1 Planctomycetaceae bacterium
ACCCCGCGTCGGTGGACCTCATGACTCGACATTGCTTCCACCGACACAGGGTCGGCGGGGAGCCGTTTCTCGCTTGGCTCCTGGTAGCTGACCAATCGTTGCCCCACCGACACAGGGTCGGAGGAGGCGACGGATGTGGGTAAGGGCAGGGCTGTACCGGAGTCTTCCATGCTTCGCTTTGAACTCCGCAGCCGGATGCCACCGTCGCAGGCAAGCTAGAAAAGCACACCAGACTTCCGCCGCCTATCCGCGCGATAACGCCGGAACGCGGCGACGATACAAAACGCGCCTGCGGCCGTGAGAGTGGCGACCCAAGCATCGCGATCCCACTCGGCCACCGCTGCCCCGAGCCAACAGGCGACTCCAAGCAGTAGCAAGGGGCCGATCCAGCCGCTCTCCAATTCCAAACGATGAGTCGTGGACGCGTTGTCATCGCACTTTGGCGATGCGTACGGATTCGCCGCACGACAGGACTCACCGTTATTCGGCTTTGTCTGTCTGGTCGGCATCTTCATCCTTTGGCGCTTCCGCCTCCGCCGACGCAGCTTCCTGCGCACCCTTCGTTAATGCGCGCCCGATCGATCGGAAGATGGAGCCCTTCGATTCTGCTTCGTCTTCGCCGGCGCCGATGGTTCGCCGAAGAACCCGGCCAACGGAATCCATGAGTTCGGCGGCCGAGGCGGATTCTTCGGCTGGGGCCTCCGAGCTGTCTGCCGTCGCTTCCGCTTCCGTCGGCGGAGCGGGAGCCGGTTCCACAGGCTCCGGGATTTCACCAAACGGGTCGTCTTCCACGGTTCCAGCCGGAACAACGCGAGGCTCCGTCAATCCTTCGGGTTCGATCGTGACAGGTTTGGGCTGTACGGCCGGCGATTCCGAAGTCTCGGTGTTCTTGGAGCAAGCGCCGACCGTGAGACAGAATGCCGCGAGTATAGCGAGTAAGGATCGGTTCATCTCATCCTCCATGTATTGCTTTCAGTTATTATAGCTTGTCGCAGCAGGCTGTCCTGTAATCTTGCGGCGACTGGTGCGTGCTAGTCTAGCGATTTGTCAAGCCGAGCGGTAATCCAGTCTTCTGAAACAAAGCGTCGCAATAAGTTGTCGAAGCTCTGTCGGACAGCCTGTTGAACGTCGTGAGGCAATTCATCCAAACTATCCTCCCCCTCTTCTGCCTTACGAAAAAAGCCCTTCCAGGCGAGGCCGATCGGCCAATCGCCCACTGCAGAAGCTGCGTTGATCCGTTCCGCAACGCGCAGCGCCCATAGAGCACCAAAGCTATCCCGGAAATCTAACCAGATGGCATCGAACGGGTCGCGATCGCGGATATCGCGCCGACTCCGTAGCACGAGCACCAGGACGGCGGACACCCACAACGCAAAGCCGATCAGGATCGGTCCGAGGTCGAAACGATCACGTAGGAAGGGCAGGTAGTTGGATAGCATCAAAATCTGTCCGGTACAGGCCAGGATCCCGGCGAGCCAGAATCGCGTCGGCAGTGCATTTAGCAGCCCGACCGCAATCAAAGCCAGCATGAACCAGGAGCGCGCTCCGCGCACGTCCGGCATCTGGCCATGACGTAACACGAGGCTCTCGGCGGCCGGCAGCACAAGAATCGCCCACAACGAAAGGACGACGAAATGCCAAGCCTTGTCTTGCGGTCGCTTGGCTCCAAGCAACGACATCAGTGGGCAGAAGCAAGTCGTCGATGCGGCGAACCGGACTGGTTCAGTCCACGCAGTCTGGTGGGCAAACGCGTGCAGCAGAATCTCAGTGACACCGATCACGCAAGTCGCAACGATCGCCCAGCCACACGGTCCGATCAGCGTTGTTCCCGTCAAATGGCGGCAACCAGCGAGCAGCAGCGCGCATCCAAGCAGTGTCAACGCAGCGAAAGCTATCACTTGAAGCGCTGCGGATGCTGCGGCCAAAGGAACCATCACGGCTCGTTACAACCCCCACGGTCTGCATAAACGGCTTGCGCTGCGCTTGCCTGCCGGCAACGTTGCATTGACGCAACGTCATCGATCATAGAGCCAACTGACTGCTGGACAAGGGGATAGAGTCGGATTGGTAAAGGTTGACGCAATCCAACGACTGGGGAAGTTTGAAAAAAACAACGGTTGCGTTTGCTATACGCCCAATCTCGTCCCATGTTTCCACAGACGCACCTCGGGATACCCCGCACGGTTTGGTAGCGCGTGCGAAGTGGAGGGGTTTTCCACGTCGAGGGTTCCAATCCCGGCTGCGTCGAGCGAGTTGTTAACTTCACACACAGGAGTTCGTTCTATGCACAAGTGGGTAACATTCACCGTCGCGCTGGCTGCATTTGCTGTTAGCACTCCAGCTCACGCCGAATTGTTCGGTTGGCTCTCCTCGAACGGTGATCCGGCTCCAGTAGTCGTCGATCAGCCAGTACAGATGAGCACGCCAATTCAAAGCACCTACATCGGTGGTAATTCCAAGCATGGCTACCCGTTCCGCAGCGGCTGCTGCGAAGCGAAGACCTCCTGCTGTCAGGGCATCTGGGACGGCTACTGTGGCGGAAGCTGCTTCTCTGGCACGTTCAATCGCCGTGCGAAGAGCTGCCGATTGCCAAACGGCAAGGGACACGGATGCCAACTTGGTGGCCGATTCCTTGCTGGCTTCGGTGGTTGCGGATGCGGATCGCCCTGTGGGTTCGGCTACGGTCACAGCACCTGCGGCAAGGGCACCTGTGGCAAAGGCGGCTGTGGCTCGTGCGGACACAGGAGCTGCGGCGGTGCTTGCGGATGCGGATCATGTAGACATGGACGCGCTGGCTTGTTCGATTGGATGCACTTCGGCCACGGTAAGGGATGCGGCTGCAATAGCTGCTCCGGTGGCAAAGGACATGTTCGCTTCGGCAAGGGCCACGTTGGTCACGGCGCCGGCTGCAGCAGTTGCGGTGGCGGACACGTCAAAGGTTGGCCAGCCCAAACGTACGACAAGGCCATCCAATCGCATGACGCATCGACACAAATGGCTCCGACTCCATTCGTGATCGAGACGCCAGGTCCAACTCCCGCGCTCGAGGCACCATTGCCGCCGCCTCCCGTGCACACCGAAGCAACGCCTACCTCGGATCGTTCGGCTCAGTCGCGAGGCTTTCCATATGGTGTCCAGGTTAGGTACTTGGGCTTTTAGTCCGACGTGAACTACTGGAGAGAAGGTAGCCCAAGCTGGGGAGCAGCGGCTGCTGACTGTCCGTAGACTTGAAACGGGTGAGTCACCGGTAAGGGACTCGCCCGTTTTTTTGTTTCGATCTGCGCCGCAAGCACCGACGGTAAGGCACAGCTTGCAGTTAACGCTCTTTGAGCACCATGTCGATGCACATCACAGCGCCCATGATCAGTTGTCGCAGCGGATGATCGTGCGGCACGGCGTCCGAGATTTCCAGGACATAGTTGTCCGCGCTGGTGAACAGTTCCTTCCCAAGTCCCGCCCACTTCTTGCTGACCTTGCCGAGTTCATTGTCGCCTGCGAGGAAACTGAAGTCCCAATTCGTCCATTTGCCCTTCAGCTCGCACAGAACTTCGTCGTTATTGCTTAACACCTTGAACGAACCGCCGAGTGAGAAGAACTTCTGCTTGAAGCCTCCCAACCGCTGATCGTTCTCGTCAAGGACATCTACCTTGGAGAGGAAGACCGATACGCCTCGCTTCACGGACAGGACGTGCTGTCCGTCAGGCGTTCTGATGTCGATGTGGAACGGAGTCATCGTCCGGTACTTGGTGAAGCGGAAGATCTTCGTGAAGATGCCGAGCCGCTCTTCGCGACAGTGCAGCATCTCTTCGCCTGTTTCAGGGTCGAGAATGTCGTAGTTGTTGGCGGCCTTGAAGAAGCCGACATGCTCCTTCACAAAGAAACAGATTACGATTCAAAAGCGGATGCATAGGAGACCTCCAGAGCAGCGGACAAGACCACGGCAGGATACCGTGTGCGACGCGAAATGCAAGCCGTTGGACTATGCGATCAGGTCATGGACCACGGTGCCATGGACGTCCGTCAAGCGGAAGTCTCGACCAGCGTAGCGATACGTTAGCTTCTCGTGATCGAAGCCAAGTTGGCGCAACATCGTGGCGTGAAGATCGTGGACATGGACTCGATTCTCGACGGCTTTGAATCCAAACTCGTCCGTCGCGCCGTGGACATGGCCGCCCTTCACGCCACCACCCGCCATCCAAGTAGTAAAACCCCAATGGTTGTGATCGCGGCCATTGATCTTGCCTTGATTCGATCCCTTCTTCGGCAGTTCGACCACCGGAGTGCGACCGAACTCACCGCCCCACAGAATCAGTGTCTCATTCAAGAGCCCGCGCTGCTTCAAGTCTTTGATTAAGGCCGCGATGGCTTGATCGCATTGCTTGGCCAGACGGCGATGATTCACTTCGATGTCGTCGTGACTGTCCCACGGTTGCCCGTTGCCGTGCCACACTTGCACAAAGCGAACCCCGCGTTCAACCAGCCGTCTCGCGATCAGAGTCTGTCTCGCCTGCGTTCCCGGTCCGTACATGTCGAGGATGTGTTGCGGCTCGCCTGAGACGTCAAAGGCATCTGTTGCTTCCATCTGCATCCGGTAAGCAAGCTCGAACGACTGGATGCGAGCTTCTAACTGAGCATCGTTCTGCCGCTGTTCGAGATGCCGCTGATTGAGCTTTGCAAGCAGGTCGAGTTGTTGCCGTTGATGGGCGCGAGAAACGCGAGTGTTCTTAATGTTCGCGATCAGCTTCTCGATCTGCGTGTGTTTGGTATCGATGTAGGTACCTTGATAGATCCCCGGCAGAAAGCCTGCTTGCCAGTTCTGCGATTCCTGGATCGGATAGCCTCCGGGACACATGGCCACGAAAGCGGGAAGGTTTTGATTCTCTGTACCAAGTCCGTACGTCAACCACGATCCAAAGCTTGGCCGAATCTGCCGGGCTTCGCCGCAGTTCATCAACAACAGCGACGGCTCGTGATTCGGCACATCGGCATGCATCGAGCGGACGATCGCCAAGTCATCGACGCACTCACCGACGTGCGAAAAGATCTCGCTGACCTCAATCCCACTTTCACCGTACTTCTGAAAGCTGTAGGGCGAAGGGTACAGCTCGCCCGTTGGTCGTTCTGTCTTTAGGTTGCCATCGGACAGCTTCTCGCCGCCGCGAGCTTGCAGTTCAGGTTTTGGATCGAACGTATCGACGTGGGAAGGCCCGCCGTTCATGAACAGATGAATGACGTGCTTTGCTATCGCGGGAAAGTGTGGCTGCTTCGGCAGAAGCGGATTGTTTGCCGCGGCGTCCGCGGACGGGCCGGTCGCGAGTTGCGCCAATGCAAGGCTGCCAATACCCATTCCGCAACGGGAAAGCAGCTCGCGTCGTGATAAGAAGTCTGATGTCATTTCTAATCCAAGAACATGAACTCGTTCGTGAGCAGTAGCGTCTGGGCGTAACGAGCCCAGACGTCAAGTAGTTCCGGCAACGGGCCATGAAACCCAGTCTCGGACTTCCATTCGCGCCGCTTCGGCTTCGCCATGCGGATCGTCGCACTCCAGTGAAACGTGTCGTGACTCTGGTTCGTCCGGCAATCCGTAATGAAATCGATCGTATCTCCGGGCTGTACCTTGACCGGTTCAGTGCGTGTGTCCAGCGTTTGCTGCTTGGCGGTCCATTCGCCTAACACGCCGCCGCGCGCCGCGACGATGCGGCTTCGCACACCATCGCCGTGCTCCGACGGATGTTCAAGCTTTCCAGAAACGATCACCGTACCTTCTTCCGCAGCGGTCCAGCGACGAATCGCCGAATGTGATTCGTCATCACCAGCGTGGCCGCCTTTAGCGTTCAAGATGACCCAACCGAGCTTCGGATCGGGCCGATCGGGACCACCTTGCCAGGCATCTCCGGTGAAGTGCGGCAGTGGATGAAAGGTAACTGCTTCATCGCTACCTGCTGCGAAGCTACCGTAGCCGAATTGCCAAGGATCGCGGATGGATGAGTCGGCGTCAGAACCGTCACTTGCTTCGATGAAGTTCGTGCCGACGGCCAGTTCCTCCTCCGTAGGCTCTCGCGCATAGACGAACCGATAAAACTGACGGATCTTCGCGGCGGTCTTCACCTGGCCGGTAAGGCGAGACACCATCGCTTCCGCGATACTCTGCGCAAGACGATTGTTCATCAAGTACAACGCTTGCTGCGGCACTGTGGTGTTGGGACGTTTCGGCGAGTGCGTATCGGGGCTGGCGAAATCGAACGTGCGGAAGATACCAGGCAGGTTCTGTCGATCGATGAAGGCGTAGAGAGTTCGACGTTTGCTCGGATCGGCGACGTCTATCCGAACCGACGGACCGAGTACGGTGCTATCAAGCGTTCCGGAAACGGATAACAACGAATCACGCATCGCTTCGAAGTCAAGTCGCCTCCGGTTAGCACGCCAGAGCAGCAGGTTCTCTGGGTCTTTCGCGGCCGCGTCGGCGCGACTCTCGCTTTGTTGTTGATAGGTGCTCGATAGCACGATGCGACGAATCAACCGCTTGATCGACCAGCCGTCTTCCATGAAGGTAACCGCCAGATGATCTAGCAAGGCTTGATGCGCCGGCGGATCGCTACGCAAGCCGAAGTCGCTTGGTGTTCGCACGAGCCCTTCGCCGAAAAGGTGCGCCCACACCCGGTTTACAAACACGCGAGCGGTTAACGGATTACTCCTGGACGTGATCGCTTCTGCCAGTTCGAGGCGCCCGCTTCCGCTGGCGAACGGTTTGACTTCGCCTGATTGAAAGAAGCTGAGGAACTGACGTGGAGCGACTTCGCCTCGATTACTAGGGTTGCCACGCACAAAGATACGAACGTTGACAGGCTTGTCCTTATCGACGAGCCGAAGCGGTAGGCCATCGTCCTGTTGCTCGCGAGAACTGAGGAAGACTCCGTACGACGAATAGTAATCCTGCATGGAAAGTGGATCGTATTTGTGGTCGTGGCAGCGGGTGCAGCCAACGGTCAGCGCCATGGTCCCGCGGAACACGACATCGATGCGGTCGTCAATCAGGTCATGGGTGTTGTTCAGAAAACGGCGACCAAGCGTGAGGAAGCCCATCGCCGCCAAGTGTGCGCGGTTGCTGTCGTCAACGAGACGATCCGCGGCAAGTTGGTACTGCAGAAACTGGTCGTACGGCAAGTCGTCATTCAGCGCCTGGATGACCCAGTCGCGATATCTGTAAGCGTGTGGATAGTTACGATCTTCTTGAAAAACATATCCCTTGGTGTCTCCGAATCTCGCGACATCCAGCCAATGTCGAGCCCAACGTTCGCCGAAGTGCTCCGAATCAAGCAATCGATCGACGAGCTTCTCATAAGCGGCCGCGGACGGCTCAGCCTTGAAAGCTTGAGTCACTTCGAACGTAGGTGGCAGACCAATCAAATCGCCATACAAACGCCGGACGCGTGTGTGTGCGTCAGCCGGTAGCGATGGCGTTAGATCACTCTGCCTGAGACGCGCCCACACGAAACGATCGATGTCCGTTGCCACCAAGTTCGTGTCTTCGACGGCGGGCGTTTCCGGCAACTGAGGAGGAGTGAACGCCCAATGCTTCCGCGCGCGGGCTTCAATGCTATTGGGCGGCGGGGGAACCGGCCCGTCACGCGGATCGGGCGCGCCGATGTTCACCCAACGTTCGAAGTCGGAGATGACTTTGTCTGGTAACTTGCCGGTGGGGGGCATCTGCAGACTCTCGTCGTTGTATCTCATCGCGACCAGCAAGCGACTCGCCTTGGCATCGTCTCCGATCAACGCTTTGCCCGATTCGCCTCCCCTTTCGATCGCGGCTCGATTGTCGAGCATCAAGCCACCTTGTACTTCCTTCGCGTTGGCTGAGTGACACTCGTAACACCGCTCCACCAAGACCGGACGGATTCGTGTCTCGAAGAACTCGACCGCTTCCGGTGCGATCGATGGTTCTGTTTCGGCACCGCCAATGCGAGGTGTCGCGAGACACAAGCCAAGAACGCTCAGAGTTAGGACGCAACGTGTTTGCATCGCGGTAGGTCGGGAGAGGCGGGATGAAGCTTCGGGGAAGCAATTCCTTTGATGGTAACTTGCGAGGCGAAACCCAACAACTCGTGTCGCGCGCTGCCACCAACCGTCTCGACCTGCACCAGGGACTTTTGTGCATAAGGTCGTCAAGGGGATTGAGTTACGAGGGTGTGGGCGGGACGGTAGACTGTCTCAAATGCTTCCTGTCCAGTCGGGCAAGAGAAGGTGTGGGTGATGGTGGGAGCAAGCTTAACGATTGATCTTTGCATTACGGCCCGAGATGGGGATCGGCGGCTGCGCCGCAGCCTTTCCAAGGGTGAAGTACTGCGAATTGGCCGATCGCCTGAAGATGGACTGAAAGTGCCGTGGGACAAGAAGATCTCGCGCGAACGTGCGGACGTGTATTGGGACGGCGACCGGTTGCACGTTAGGTGTGTTGAATCGGCTCGCAATCCGATTATCTACAACAGTCAACTGGACCGGACGATCTCTGTCTTTTGTGGCGAACGATTCACCATTGGTGCCACGACGTTCGCGGTGTTGACGCCTGGGGCCAACGACGTTTCGAATGACGAAGTTTTGGCCGACGACGATCCTGCGGAGATGGACGGCGAACCGGCCCTTGGCCCAGATGTCGTGGAGCAGTCTTACTCGTCACATGATCTGAGTGGCGTTTCGTTCGGAAACACAGATCGACAGATGGAACTGCTGGCGGGATTGCCCGGGATGATTTCGACGTCGCAGTCAGATGAGGAACTGGCAACGCGGCTTGCTCGTCTACTACTGCAGGCGCTGCCCGCCGCGGACGGTGTCGCCGTCGCACATTTTGACGAAGCAAGTTTGCCGCTACCTGGCGCGTCGAGCCGGTCTTTGCCCAAGCCGGTTATGATGCGGATCGAGACACGACCTGGATTTCGTGGGCGTTTTCGTCCGAGTCGGCGTTTGCTGCTCACAACTGTCGCAAGCACGCAGAATGCGATGCACCTCTGGGGCGACGATGGGAAGGCAACCGAGTATACGATGACCGAAGGACTCGGCTGGGCGTTTGCGACGCCAATTCGCGTCGAGTCGTGTCGCGGTTGGTGTTTGTACGTTTCGGGCAAGGGCTCTAGCACGGGGGGAATCTCGTCTCTGAAGGTGAGTTGAAGTCTGACCTTCGGTTCACGGAACTCGTCGCGCAGTTTATCGGTGCTGTCCGTCAGGTACGACTGTTACAGGAAGAGAAGACGCAGCTCAGCAATTTCCTCTCGCCCAACGTCATCAAGAACCTGACTCGCGATGAAGATGTGCTAACTCCGGCCGAGCGCGATATCTCCGTGTTATTTTGCGACGTCCGAGGATTCTCGCGCAAAGCGGAGTCGATGTCGAACGACCTGAAGGCTTTGCTGGAGAGCGTGCGAATCGCTTTGGGAATGATGGCGAACGGCATTCTCGATCGAGATGGCACGATCGCGGACTTCCAAGGCGACGCGGCACTCGGCTTTTGGGGCTGGCCGGTCGAATTAGAGCTCGGGCCGGTCCCGGCGTGCCGTGCGGCGTTGGATATATACCGCAGCTTCCGCCGTGGAACGAACGATGAGGAGAGCCAGCTTCACGGTTTTTCGTTCGGTGTTGGCATCGCCCATGGCCGCGCCATCGCGGGCCAGATTGGGACATCTAAACAAGCGAAAGTGGGCGTCTTTGGACCCGTGGTGAATCAAGGGTCGCGTCTAGAAGGACTGACGAAACAACTTGGTGTGCCGATCTGCATCGACGAGACGACTGCTGAATGGGTGAGGCAACGAATCCCGCCGACGCAAACGCGTGTCAGACGTCTGGCCAAGGTGTTCCCCAAGGGCATGGCTACGGCGCTGACGGTATACGCCTTACTGCCGCCGGAGCACGAATTGCCCGAGATGTCCGAAACGCTGATCATGCTTTACGATCTAGCGCTCAACGCGGTGATCGAAGGACGTTGGTCCGAGGCGTTGCCGATCCTCCAGCGAATTCCGGACGAAGACGGCCCAAAGCAGTTCCTGCTAGCCGAGATGAAACGTTCGGACAGCACTCCACCAACCGATTGGAACGGCGCCTTCACGCTTGGCAGCAAGTGACGTCTGTCACTCCGCCCCTCGAGAAAGAAGAAGGGCCAGACGCAAAGCACCCGCCGCGACCTAATGCCAGAGATTCGAGTTGACGTTGAAGGTACGATGGCCTTCGTACGTGTTTCCCATTCAAGGCTATTTCCGAATCACGGCACTAGTATCGTACTGTCACGCTAACCAGTGCGGAGTGTGCGCTAAGCCGGTGGGTCATCGTTGCACCAGGGCCGAAGAGGGGTGGAAGTGGACCGGTCAGTTCGTTCTCGAACAAGTAGACGTAGGCTAACGAGATGTCCACGCCCTTGGCGAATCGATAAGAGATGCCGCCGGTGATGTTATGCTCTTGAATCAGCGGGCTCACAATGTTTGTCAACGCGTCGCTTGCGGAAATCGGGTTCTGGTTGAAGTTGTATCCGAGGCGAACGTGCCAGCAGTCGTTCAGCCGACGCTGCGCGCCGATCGCTCCCGAGAAGACGTTGCTGAATCCGAACTCTCGAAAGCCATCCGTGTTTTCGTAGTCGAAGTAGCGGATGTCGAGGGCGAATGTCCAGTCCTGGACGCCCGTGTAAGCGGCCCCAAGAGAGACGATCATAGGATAGTCTACGTCGAAATTCGGGACTGCACCGGGCGTGAAGAATCGCAGATCCTCAGTCCATTGTGTGCTCTTGAAAGTTGCTCCCAAGTGAATGCCGTTGTCACCGATATTACTTCACTTTAAGGGAAGTTTTGAATTGCGCGCATAATTGGTATTAGCAAAAACGCTGCCCTCCGCGATGGTGTGATTGTTATGAGATCACTC
>PBSM01000147.1 GCA_002726245.1 Planctomycetaceae bacterium
GCGAGCGAGAGGATTGGCGTCACAAAGAGTCGAAGCAAGAATTGGGTGTAAGATTCTAAACACGATGACGGAGCTGGGGATGCCTTGCAGTGAGATGATAGGATGATGCGAATCGAGACCAAACGAACACTCGGCTTCTATCGGAATTGTGCAACAAGGCAGCAATAATCTCGACGCCTGCAATCTGCGGCATCTGGAATTCCCGCGATACCAGCTTTTTTGTCGATGGCGATGCAGCGTCTCGTGCTAAGATCGCGTTCCAGAGGCCACGCAAAGTATGAACACTAAAACGATTCGAGGTCGAGTGTTTTTACCCTACGGGTTAGAACTTCTTAAACCCGATTCAACGTCCCGGTGTACCCAGCGAACGAATCAGTCTCGACCCCCAGCCTCTGCAGGATGGTGACGAAGAGCTGTGCAAGCGGAAGCTCTTCCGCTTCTATCTTGCCTCTCCATCCAGCATCAGTGACGATTCCAGCGCCGGCCTGATTGTCTTCATTCCCTTTGCCGAATTTGAGATACCGGCCATTTGTGAAGCCCAGGTTCTTACCGCCGGCAGAGACAATCGGATAGTTGCGCGACAGATGGAAACTGCTGGACGCGGAGCCATGCATCGTAAACGTGTTGTCTAGCATGTTGCCGTTGCCGGTCGGCTCTGGAGTGTCCTTCAGTCTCTGCGCGATACGGCCGAATTCCTCGGCTTGATAGCGATTGTAGGTACCGAGGTTTTTCCAGCCGTCGGGCTTTTTGACGGCATGCGTCAGACCATGAGCACCACCAAGACCAACGGCCATTGATAACAGGTCGTGTGGACCTTCGCCGTTTTCTCTTCCCAACTGAAACGTCGCCACACGAGTTGAATCACTCAGGAAGGCGAGATAGATCAGCTCATACATGGTCTGGAAATATAGTCTGGCTTCTTTGGGCTCGGCATCTAAATGCAGGTTTCGAGTATCCACCTCAGATATTGGTGTATCAATCCACTTCTGAGCCTTCGCCAGCTTCATTTCTGTATCGCGCACCGCGTCAAGATACTGCTTGAGCGTCTCGTGATCGTGCCGGGAGAGTTGCCGTCCCAGCGATCGAGTATTGTCAATCAGCAGATCCAGAGCACTCTTGCTTCTTGCCAGTCTTGCGGCGGCGTCTTTGCTGCTGGTCACAAAGAGCGTTTCGAAGATTTGCTTTGGCTTATTCATCGCTGGAATCGGCCGTCCTTCACGGTTGAAGGATTGAGTTTGTGCGCCACGAGGGCCACCAATGCCGCCATTCGTCGACATAACCAGAGAAGAGTGTCGAGTGAATTCGCCTGCGTGCTCCGCGTACACCTGATCAAGAGAGATCGAATTCTTATACGGACCGTGACCTCCCGTCGCCGCGCCCGTCAAATACTGATCGGCATTTGAATGGCCATGGACTTTCCTTACGGCAGGATGTGACAGCCCTGAATAGATAGTGATGTCACTGCGCAAGGGCTCGAGCACATCGAGCACTTTGGTCAATTCGAAATCTCTTTCGCCGCCCCGAGGAAACCAGCTCCAGTCCTTCCAGGCCGGGTCTGAGTTGAGCGGCAGACCGACACCATCAGGGTGGTAAACGCTGACAAAACGTTTCGGAGTCTCATCTGAAAATGGACTGTCCGCAGCAAACGTTTCAAACCAGGGCAAAGCCAGAGCGACACCGGTGCCGCAAAGAAATGTTCTACGACTCAGCGGGACGGATTTGTTATTCATCGTCTGTTCCTGACTCTTACTTCGAGTTGAAGATGTTGCTGCTTATGATCAGAGGAATTAAATCGCCCAGGCGATCGCCCTGTCGTCTGAACTGTGCAGTCAAGCTGTCAATGTCAGCACGGTCACCAAATGACAGTGGTCGGCCGAGAGCATAAGCGGTCAACTTATGCACCATAGCACGGGCTAACTGATCCTGGCGGTCCGTGAGCAGATATCGCTTTAACCCATCCATCCCTGCCAGTGTCTGCTTGCTGAACAGTTCTGAAGTCGCATCCACAGGCGTGTTGTTGATTTGAGTCCGGTAGGCTCCGAGAGCATCGTAGTTTTCAAACGCGATCCCCCAGGGATCGATTCTTGAGTGACACGATAGACAGGCCGGTTTATTCCGGTGATCCGCGATCCGTTCTTTCGTTGTCATTTTCAGAATCTCCGGGTCCGTCAGGTCGACTTCCGGCACATTTGGTGGCGGTGGCGGCGGTGGATCGTGGAGGATGCGTTCCAGCATCCAGACGCCACGTTTGAGAGGATGAGAATCCTTGCCATCGGAGTTCATCGTCAGGATAGCGGCACCTGTCAAAAGGCCGCCACGATTCGTTTGAGGCTCGATTGGCACATTGCGGAAATGAGGGCCCTTAACCTCCGGAATCCGATAGTGCGCCGCCAGCCGTTCATTGACCATGGCGTAATCGGAATGGATGAAGTCCATGATACTGCGGTTGTGTCTCAGGACTTCGTCAAAAAAGGCAATGGGCTCTTCCTGCATCGCTTCTCGCAATGAGCTGTCTGTGACGTGAGTTACACTGTCCAGACCATCCATGCCAAGCCATTGCTGGACGAAGTTCCGAGAGAAACGTCTTGAACGCGGGTCTGACAGCATGCGTTTGACTTGAGCCGTCAAAGCCTCTGGTTCTCTTAACTTCCCTTGCTCCGCGAGTTCCAGCAGTTCGTCGTCAGGAATACTGGACCACAGAAATATCGACAGCCGGCTGGCCAGTTCCAGGTCACTGATCGTGCCGGGTGTTTCAGGAGCGTTGGCAGCAACTCTTTGAGTCAGGTACAGAAACTCCGGAGTGGCCAGCGCTGTAGCCAGTACGTCCAGCATGGCATCTTCGAAATTCGAGAATCCCGGCCGGTATTTCGCAAACAGGGCAATGAACTGTTCCACCTCCTTCGAAGTGACGGGACGACGCCAGACTCGTCTCAGGAATTGAGTCAGAACTTCACGACCGTATATCTCCTCGTCGCTTTTGTTGTCGCTCTCAATGAAAATGTCGGTATGGGTTTTCGGCGGCCATTGCTCGTAGAACGGAGCGCTGATTTCGATGTAGTCGATAAGAACATGGAGAGGTTCTTCTAGGCCGCTTGCATTGGAGACATTGCGAATGTGCAGGAACTCATCCCGTCTTGGAAATGGTGTGGATAGTTTCCGGAACGGGTTGCGCTGGATGTCACCCAGAGGAATATCGAAGTGGATGAATTGAGGGTTGTCTGCAGATGCGGTAACCGGGATGTCACGCTCACTGATCACCTGGGAGAAGTTGGCGTTGTTGCTGGTGTGGGCACTGAAAACCAGACGCAGGCTCGCATACTCGTCAGGGTTCATGGTCGAACGCCCGGCTCGCATGCGAACACGCATGATGCCTTCGTCGGGAAGAAAGCGATCCAGATTCAGTTTCAGCTCGTTGGATCGAGGAAGGACCAGCACAACAGGAGAAACAGCGGGCGTTTGACCCGCGGCTGCCTCAGGCTGAGGCATCGACTTTCCGCTGGAGAAGTGAATGCCCTTGCCTGTCTCTCGATTAAACAGGTGTTGCCGATTCTTGTTATTGCGGTAGATCTTGTCGTTCTTCTCGAATGTCTTTGCGTTCTTTCCGGACGCCGCCGTATTCATCTCTTTCTGCATCGAGACGATGTAAGTGACAGCCTTCGGACGCTCGCCACTCGCCGTGGCTCGCTGTAGAGCCTTAAGCCCAATCTCACGATAGGTCTCGAACTGCAGGGCGGACATCTGCAGCAATTCAGAGCTGTTCTTGAAACCGTCCTCGGATGCAGTTTCCGGCGGCAGTTTGTTCGCGAGGGCATAGGGCAAGCCGAGCAGGTCCTGGAGTGCATAGTTGTATTCGTACTTCGTGAGCCGACGAAAAGACGAATGTTCCTTTTTGTTGCGACGTATGACAGACGCCTTATTCAGTTCGTCGCTGAGCCAATCAACAATGTTGCCGCGATTTGCATCGGCGAGGGCATACTGTGGCTCGTCCTCAGGGGGCATCTCTGAGTTGCTTAAGACGTTGTAGACCTCACGCCATCGCTCAACGTCAGGACCGGCTAGCAGGTCAGGATTTAGAGTGTCGACACGAAGTCTACCCTCGGACTTTTCGGGTCCATGACAGGCCAGGCAGCTCTTGTTCAGCATCGGTCCCGCCGACTTTTGAAAGTAAGCAAGGTTCGCCCTTGGGATGGCACGCGTGGCTTTCGTATCTGCCTTATTCTCTTTCAGGAATCTGGACTTCATGCGACCCAATTCTCTGGCCTTTTCCAAAGTGATTGGAGTCTCCTGACCATCGGCTGCCAGAATTGTGCTGGCGCTACAGATCATCAGCAGGATGGTGATCTTCAGGGTCTTCATAGGCTACTTTGCGTTCTTCGCCAACTCCGGCGTGCAATTCGAATGCACTGACGGACCGGCGATCGAACGGGAGGGACAAATGGGGGGGGATTCCTGTATGACTGTACTTCGGTGGGCGTGGTGGCTTCAAGGATGGTGGCCACGTGGCACTGAGCCAGTATAGCAGCACGGAGCGATTTCAACGACATTCGGTGGCTACTGACGCCAAGCGGCATGGACTTATCTACTGCGAATTCCTCACCGGATGGTCCACTCCAATCAAAGGGTCGTGCCGCCTCGCCGATGTTCACTCAGCTCACAGCATCCACGGTTCCGTTCGAGTTGGACCTGCCGGGAGGGATCTCAAGTTGCCAGCAGCAACTTAGATCGAACAACCAGGCGAACTCCTTCTGATGCCTCCTCGATGTTGGTCTGTTTAATGTCAGCCACGCTTCGTGCTCTCAAGTTGCGTTCAGCAGGCTGCTGCAATGGCTCGGCACTCAGCGTACGTCTGCCGCTTGCTAAGCATATGCCAGATGACGGTGGCCAACTTTCTCATCACCGCCACTCTGGCGACGGTGCTTCCCCGGCGACGTTTGATCCGTTTGTACCATTCGCGCAGCTGAGCATCCTTTCGCAACGCTTGGTGAGCGACTTGTGCCAGCAGCCAGCGGGCCAAGTTGCTGCCAGCCTTGGTGATTCTTCCGAGTCGTTGATTGTTTTCACCGCTATTGCGACAGCCGGGCGTCAAGCCCCAATAGTTCGCCAAGCTGCGTGCGCGGGGAAAACGGCCCACTCGACCAACCCGACAAGCCAGTGTCGTAGCCGTAAAGCAGCTGACGCCTGGCATGGAACGGAGCAACTGCGCATCTTCACTGTCACCGCAACGTTCGGTGATCAGCTTCTCCAACTCATCCACGCGCCGCTGAGATTGCTCCAGATCCAGCAGCAAGTAATTCATCTCCAAGCGATCCATCTCTGGTAAGGCCAACTGCTTGAGCCAAGCGACGGCACGTTGCGTAGGAAACGTCTTGGTGGGAATGTCCCATTGCAGGTTATAGCGTCGCAGAATGTGTTTGATCTTGTTGATGATACGCGTCCGTACCTGACTCGCCTCCTTGCGAAGTGTTGTCAGCCGTCGATTCTCTTGATCCGTCGCAGAAGCAATATCGACTTGCCTCAGACCGCAGACCGGTTTGCCTAACAGAAAACGATCCCGGTTGACCCACAAGAGTTCGCTCAACGCAGCCGCATCCCGTCGATCCGTTTTGCATTTCTTGCGCTCCTCCGGCTGAATCAGGATCACCTTGTGGCAACGGAAGTCTCGGAGCAACCGGATCAGCCAGTCGTTGAAGCCGCATACTTCCACGACGGCAATGAACGACTCACCATCACGGACGCAATCCCCAGTCAGCTTAGCAAAGAACTCCTGGACCTTTTCCGGCCGAGTCGATACCTGCCGAGCTTGCAAGACATCGCCATTGTCATCACGCCGAGAGATCGTCAGCTGACGTGCATGTTGATCGGTTCCAAGGTGCAGCATCGTGGTTCTCCTCTTGAGAAAACGGGAAATAACTTTCCCACCGGGATAGAGAAACCACTTCTGTCTTACAAGGACCTCTCTTTCATAGATATCAAAGGCAGGACCACAGCGTCCGACTTCTCACTAGCAGATGATTGTCCGCTAGGAGAGCACGCCGGTAATAACCTGCCCGTGGACATCGGTCAGACGAAAGTCGCGGCCTGCGTGGCGGAACGTCAGTCGCTGATGATCCAGACCCAGAATGTGCAAGATGGTTGCGTGGAAGTCGTGCACATGGATGGCGTTCTCTTCGACTCGGTTTCCAATATCGTCGGTCTGTCCGTAGACGATCCCCGGCTTGACTCCGCCCCCAGCCAGCCAGCAGGAAAAGGCGGCGGGGTGGTGGTTGCGGCTCTTCGTCCCCTTGCCATCCTGAGCCCACGGAGTCCGTCCGAACTCGGTGCAGAAAACGAGCAGCGTGTCGTTGAACAGCCCGCGTTGTTTGAGATCTTTGATCAGCGCTGCGATCGGCTGATCGACTCGCTTGGCATACTTCGCGTGGGTTCCGACATCGCGGTGAGCGGCATCCCAGTTGTCGCGGCACGCGCCGACCGCGTCGATGATCTCGACGAAGCGGACGCCGTTTTCAATCAAGCGTCGAGCCATCAGACATTGAGCGGCGTAGGAGATGCGGTCTCCGGGCTGTGATCCGTACAACTCCAAAGTCCGCGTCGACTCCTGACTCAAGTCGAGCACTCCCGGCGCAAGCTCCTGCAATCCTTTCGCGGTGCGGAACGACTCCATCCGAGTGGCAAGCTGCGAGTCTCCCTCACGACTGCGAAGATGCCGACGATTCAGAGCGTCCAGCAGACCGAGTTCCAATTGCTGCAGATGGGCTGGCGAGGCTGGTTTCAGGTGCGGCAGCGGTTCATCGCCTGGCTTAATGCGAACTCCGCAGTGCACGCCCGGCAGGAAGTTCGCGTCCCAAATCTGCGGCCCGCTGTACGGTCGGTGCTCGGAAATCACAACGTGCGCTGGCAGCTTGTCATTGAACGTACCAAGTCCGTAGCTCAGCCACGCGCCCAGGCTTGGCATCGCGACAGTCGTACTTCCGGTATGAAGTTGGAGCGTGGCCTCGCCATGATCGCGATGGTCCGAGTGCATCGACCGGATGAGAGCCATCTCGTGCATGACCTCGCGAATATGCGGAAACAAATCGCTGACTTCTGTCCCGCACTTTTTGTTTGGTCGGAATCGCCACAGCGGCGCCTTCAAAAAACGCTCGGCCTTCGGTTGCCCCGAGACAGCTGCTCGCAGTTCCGTCCCAATGGAGATGTCGTGGTCGCGGATAAGCCTCGGTTTCGGATCGAACGTGTCAACGTGTGAATACGCGCCGGACATGTAGAGCACGACAACATGCTTGGCTCGCGGAGCGTGATGCGGCCCAGGAAGCGACTGGCTGGCAGCGAGTGCCGGGCCGGCAAATGGGACGGCCGCCGCGCCGGCCAGGGTCGAGCGGATCGCGTTTCGTCGAGTGATCAGTGTCATGCTGCTTTAGTTGGTCATTGTGAGGCCACACGAGGGGCCGTGCTCACACAGCACGGCTACGGTCAATCGATGAAGAAGAATTCGTTGCTGGTGAGGATCGCTCGCGATAATGCCACAAGTTCTGCTGAGGGTAGGGAAGCCACCGCGTCTGTTTGGGCATCACGATACTGCTGCAGGAAATCTTGCAGCGACGCCAATTCATCCGCCTGTGGCTCCCTTCCGAATGCTGAGAGAAACACTGAGGCGATCCGTGTTGCATCATCATCGATCACTTCAAGCCAAGCGGCCAAAGCCTCCGACTGCTCACGAACGAAGGACGAGTTCATCAGGAACAACGCCTGAGCCGGAACATTTGAAGTCCTGCGGTTGGATGTGCTCGAGTTTCGATCTGGTCCGTCGAAGTGGTCGAGAATCGAGTGGCGGAACAGTCTCTGAGTCAGCAGGTACACGCTTCGTCGGTTCGTGGACGGTTCCAAGTGGAACGGGTTGTTGAGGCTGAATCGATTCTGGTACCACGGTGGCATCGGGTGTGCGCCGCCCTGACTGCGATCGAGTTCTCCGCTGACCGCGAGCATCGCATCACGGATGGCTTCCGTATCAAGTCGTCGTCTCGGATATCTCGCCACGAAGATGTTTTCTGGGTCGTCAGAGGTGACGCTTGCCGGTGCCGAGGAGCTTAGTTGATAAGACTCACTCAACATAATTCGGCGGTGCAACTCCTTGAGAGACCACCCGTCTCGCACAAATGTCTCGGCGAGCCAATCGAGCAGAGCCGGATGCGACGGCTTCGACCCCTGTCGACCGAAGTTGTCAGGCGTCGCAACCAGCCCTCGGCCGAAGTGCTGCTGCCAGATTCGATTCACGAGGACTCGCGCGGTGAGTGGATGGTCCGGGCGAGTGAGCCAGCGCGCCAGCTCGAGCCGTCCGGAACCGCTGCCGATTGTCGGCGGCGTCTGGCCATCAAAGACTTGCAAGAACCGACGCGCAACCACGCCCCCCGGCTGGCGAGGATTCCCTCGACGATGCAACTTCGCATCGTGCGGCTTCCCTTCGGAAACCGCGAAGACAAACTCAACCGGCGGGTCCTCGGCCCTACGCTGCTTCTCCTTCTTGATCCAAGTTAGGCCGTGAAGCATCAACTCGCGGAACTGGCCGCCGCGGAAGCCAAGCAGCTCTTCCCGACGTCTTTTGAGTTCCTTTAGCTGTGTCTCGACAGGATCAGTCTCTGTCTTCTGAACCATGTCAATCTGCTCGGAAACGGCCTTGAATTCGTCCAGCGTTGGCTTGAGCCACGGCCGGTGATGATTGTTGATCTGGTACTCGTACCGGGTGATGAGTGCCCAATATTCGTCAGCCTGCTGAGAAGACTCAAGGTTCGGGTTGGCTGGCGATAAATCGGACGGTGATTTCTCGTTCGACATGCCCATCCACGGATAGGTCGTGCTGTCGAAGATCCCGTAAAGACCGTAGTAGTCGGTGTTGAGGATTGGGTCGAACTTATGGTCGTGGCAACGGGCGCAACGGAGGGTCAGACCGAGTACGCCGCGTCCAATCGTGTCGATCGTGTCCTCGATCGTCAGATGAATGTCGTCTCTCTTCGTGTTGCCGAAGCGCCTCGATAGTGCGATGAACCCGGTCGCCACGGTGAGGCCGCGTGCGGTCGCGTCACGCTCTGCGTTGCGAGCGAGAATGTCTCCCGCGATCTGGGCTCGCAGGAATTCGTCGAACGGCAGGTCGGCATTTAACGAATCGATGACCCAGTTGCGATAGAGGTACGCGGTTTGAATCGGAATGTCGCCGACATCTCCCTGTGTGTCCGCGTATCGGGCGACGTCGAGCCACAGCCGACCCGCCCGCTCGCCGTAGTGCTGTGAACCGAGCAAGCGATCAACTACCCTCGCAAACGCCAGCTGATCGTTATCAGGGTCGTCCACGAAGTTCTGAATCTCATCGGGAGTTGGTGGGAGCCCGATGAGATCGAACGTGGCGCGACGGATGAGTGTCCGCCGGTCTGCTCGTTCGGTTGCCTGAATGCCAGACTCGCGCCGTTTGGCTTCGAGGAATCGATCGATTGGCGAGGATGCCCATCGCGGCTCATCAATCGGCGGCGGCGGGACAATTCTGCGAGGTTGAAGTGCCCAGTCTTCCACGGGGTCGATGGTCAATTCGAGGGATGACTTGGCGACGCTGCTCGACGTGCTCGTAGCGACCTCCGTTGAGCTGCCCGGCCAGATCGCGCCGTCGTCAATCCACCGGCGGAGCGCGGCGACCTCCTCGTTCGAGAGCGAGTCGGACTTCTCCGGCGGCATATGGAGTTCTTTGTGCGTCCGTTTTACCGCCTGGATTAACAGGCTGTCCTCGGCTCGTCCCGGAATGATCGTAGGGCCATACTCGCCGCCGTCGACCAGTGTCCGACGCGATGCGACTGACAGAACAGACTCCGCATCGGCTTCGCCCGAGTGGCAGTCGCCACACCTTTGAACCAAAAGCGGACGAACTTGCAACTCGAAGAGCTCTTCTTTGGCTGCCAATGCCGTGGCGCTCTTCGGCCTAGTCTTCATCGAATTCAAACCTGCCTTGCGATGCTGCCCCACCACCTCAGCAGATAACGCACGATCGTAGAGAGCGAACTCATCGATGAGCCCCTGCCAGGGCGAGTTCGGGTGAACTCCGTTTCCGATTCGCAACGGGCCGTTGTTGTCGATCTTCGTCGAGGACGGAAACGTCGATTGATTGACCTCGAGGCCATCGAGAAACGCTTGCATCGTCCCTGTCGGTCTCGAACGGTCGACAACGATGGCGGCGTGGTGCCACTTGCCATCTCCTGCAGCCTTGCCGCCAGCCGGATTGCGGATCGAAACGCCGAAAGCGTTTTCCGAGGTGTCATGAATTCGGAAGTGATAATTGCCGTCCTGGCGCGCTCGATAGAACCACATCGAGTTCCGAGAAAACTGCGGCTCGTCGGCTTTGTAGAACAGGCTCGAATTGACGACGTTGTCCGACACCGGAGCTTCGTCGAGCAGCCAAAGTTCAAGCGTGAACGAGCCGTTGAGGATGTCCTCGACGGCAGCATCCTGCTCCGGATTCAGTTCCGACTCGATCCGACCAGCCAGGTGAGCGCGCCCGAAGGAAGCGGCCAGCCCGCTGATTCCCCGTCGCCACGGGCCGTTCGCCCGCGCACGACCGTTCGCGCCCCCTGCTTCGTCGCGAACAATATCGCCGGAGACGGCTTCAAACCGCCAATAGAGAACGGGCTCGTCGGAACGGATTGTCGCGGTATAGTCCGCTGCTAGTGGGCGACCGGCAAGGAGTAATGCGACCACAAACAACCGGATTGAAAGCTTCTTCATGATGCTATTCTACGAAGAACGACAAGGCCGTGCGATTCGGATGGCGATCGTCCAGAACTTCACCCTGTCGCGCAGGAAGTACGACGGTCGATACCGAGGTGGTGGCTCTCCACGGGTTGGGGTATGTTCAGTACCTCTTTGTCCAGTTCGCAAAGTACTCTGGAGCCCACTTGCGGGCGAGGTGGATGGTTTGATGGGCGTGCATGCCGTGTGGTAGAGCTTCCTCGGCTTCCACCCAGGCTTCTGCAGCTTCCAAAGTTGGCAACTCGATGATCCACGCCCGGTGCCAATCCGCCTGCGGCGATAAGAGTCCAACCCCCTCGATTCGCATCAATCCGTGCTTTCGCGCAATGTCTTGCATCAAAGCGATGTGTCGCGCATCGCCACGTTCATCGGGTGTCAGCGCTTCGGCCCCAGGCAGATATCGAGCGAACATCAAAACAACGATGCTGCTCGGATCAATCTTCAATTCGGGAATGGTGTGCGGGTCTGCGGCCCGGGGGACACTCGCGGCAGCAGGCTTCGTCACCCACGCCGAATACCGACTGGGATCGAGAGGTCTGGAAAGGTGATACTCGTAATGGCCATAGAGTCCGTAGGGTGGAGCCATCTCTGCTCGAATCCACGTCTCGGCGCCTTCCATCGTCGGGAACTCGATCAGCCAGAAACGTTGCCAATTGCCCTGGCGTCCGATTAGGCGAAAGCCTTCCAAACGCGACATCCCGTGCTGTTCGGCAATAGACAGCATCAGATTGACATGTGTTTGCTCAAACTCGCTTCGCTCCGCGTCACTCAACTGATGCCATGAAGGTAGCCGACCGCCTTTGAAGAGAATAACAACACTGTTGGGTTCCAGACCAGTCACGCTTACTGCTCCATCGCTTGGTGGCTCATCTATTCCGGTGACGCCGCATCAGCGTCTATCAAGATGCCAATGTAATGACGAAAGCTGTTTCATTTCAAGCCACTCCGCAGCCGCCGAGACGAGCCGCGTTCTAGTTGCCTCGGGCGGCTTCAGGTGCGTGTCCATAAATCCATAGATTAGCTGACGCGACTCGTGCGCGACGGAATGCCCACGGCCGTGGACGTAGAAGCCGACGTTCTCCGCAGCACCTTCTAGCTCGTATACATCCATGATCTTCATGAGCATCAGCGGCCGTTGTCGTTGAGTCGGACCAGGGCCGTCGTTCAGACCCGAGAGATCCAGGAAAGCGCGGGGAGCGATCAGCGAGATGATTTCGTGGAAGTCGATCGGCGGCATCTCACCTTGGAGCAGACCTTCGCGAATCGGCTTGAAGTAAACATACCAGCGGTCGCGCGACCACGCTTCGACGCGCGAATTGTGTCGAAAGAAGGATGCTCCACAATTGCACGCCGACGCTTTGATGCGATCGTCGTACGCCGCCAGAAAAAATGTTCCGTGGCCACCCAACGAATGCCCGAGCGCGCCGATCCGCTCGTTATCGACCTCCTCGAGCGTTTGTAACACGTCGATCGCGATGGAATGCTCATACGTGAACTTCCCAACTGCAGTCCACTGGGGATGCTTCCTGTAAAATTGCCCTGTTTCGTATGGGCCTTCCGCGGGAATCCTGTGACCGGACACAAAGTGCTCGGGAGCGATGACGACGTAACCGCGACGACAAAGATGATCGAGATAAGCCTTGTCTGGATTGTCGATCAGCCCCGCGACTCGTTGCTTGCCATGCTTGAAGGTGCCGTGCAGGGCCACGATCGCCGGGGCTGGGCCGGCGAGTTCCATGGGAATGCCTAGATACGCATGCGCCCGCTCGTCGGCTCCCACGGCGTAGCTGATCAGTTTCCGCCGGTAGACGCCGTCGACGACAACTTCTTCGAGCACTTTCAAATCCAGAGGCGGCCTTTCCGGCTTGTACTGATCGCGAAGCAGTTCAAGGTATCGCCGCTTGAGCACTGCGCGTCGCTTCCGCCAGTCGTCCTTAGTCTCGATTCCTTCCGTCAGATCATCCCACGACGAACGGATCTCGGGGACTCTAAAGAGCTCGGGTTGTTTGCGATTCTGAGCCTTCGCGTTGCCGCAAAGAACGACAAGGAACGCAAGGAGGAAGACGACGAGAAGCGGCAGGAAGTTGCTTCTGGGGATGGAGGGGGATCGTGGCATGGCGTTCGACTCCGCTGAGCGTGGATGGACTCATCTTACCCGCAAGAATCGCACAAAGACGCGAAGAAACCAAGCATCGTGGAGTTCCTTTGCGGCTAGTCGTTGGCGGCATTGGCAGCTGGTTCATGGTCGTGGGGCACGAGGATGTGATGATGCGGAAGAGTGATCGCATCTATCAGAAAAGCTCGACGACGGGCCGGGCGGCTGGTACGTTGGATCAGCAACGCAGGCGAGCCCGAGCCGCTCCAGTGGCGGCCAGGCCAGGTTTTGTCGGGCAGTCTGTGGTGGATTGACTACAACCACGCGCCGCCCGGCACCGGTTATATGCACATGGTCTTCACTCACGAAGCCAGCCGCAACTACAGGACGAATCATGCGACAGCACACCTATCCCAACCGACGGGAGTTCGTCAAAGCGTCGTCGGCCACTCTCGCGGGCATCGCCGTCGGTGTTTGGACTGGGACGGTCCAAAGTGCGTCGAAGTCTCCGAATGAGAAGCTCAACATCGGCTGTATCGGCGTGGGCGGCAAAGGCTGGGTCGACATGACGAGCGTTCGGAACGAGAACATCGTCGCGATTTGTGACGTCGATTCCGACCGGCTGAGCAAAGCGAGTTCCGAATTCCCCAAAGCGGAGAAGTTTGCCGACTTTCGCAAGCTGCTCGAGCGCAAAGAGATCGACGCGGTCACAGTCAGCACGCCTGATCATACGCACGCCGTGGCCAGCATGGGGGCGATGAAGTTGGGCAAACACGTCTACTGCCAGAAGCCGCTTGCGCATTCGATCTACGAAGTCCAACAGATGATCGAAACCGCTCGCGCGCAAAAGGTTGCCACGCAGATGGGCAACCAGGGTCACAGCGAGCCAGGTACACGGAGGATGGTCGAGTGGATTCAGGCCGGTGGATTGGGACCGGTCCGAGAGGTGCATGTCTGGACCGATCGTCCGATCTGGCCGCAGGGCATGGACCGACCAACAGGGATGAAGACGATTCCCTCGACGCTGGATTGGGATCTGTGGCTCGGTCCAGCTGCCGAGCGGCCCTATCAAGACGGCTATCATCCCTTCGACTGGCGTGGATTCTGGGACTTCGGCACTGGCGCGCTGGGCGACATGGCCTGTCACAATACGGACATCGCCTACTGGGCGCTCGAGCTGGCGGACCCGATCGCCGTCGAAGCGAAATCGTCGGGCCTCAATACAGAGACCGCGCCGAAGTGGTCGAAGATCCGCTACGAGTTTCCAAAACGTGGCTCGCTGCCACCGGTCACTTTGACTTGGTACGACGGCGGGCAGAAGCCGCCCGCGGAGCTGGCACCGGACGTGAAACTCGGCACCAACGGCTCCAACGGCTCCATCTTCGTCGGCGACAAGGCAACGCTGCACGTGCCGCATTATTGGGGTGAAGGCAAGATCGTCAAAGGTGAAGCCGCCCCGCGCCCGGCAAAAACGATTCCCGACTCTCCAGGCCACTATCAGGAATGGATCAATGCTTGCAAAGGCGGCCCAGCGGCCCTGTCGAACTTCGACAACGCTGGCCCGCTGACCGCGATGGTGCTACTCGGCAACATCGCCCTGCGTACTGGCAAACGCTGCCAATGGGACGCAAAGACATTGTCAGTTCCCGGCGTTCCCGAAGCAGATGTATTGATTCGTGGCGAGTATCGGCAGGGTTGGACACTGTAGCCGCGGCCTGCTGGTCCCGACATCTGGCACGTTGAAGCGATAGAGCCATGAACACAGCACGAATTAGAATTGTACTATCGCTAAGTTCACAGACTCGAACACTCTTGCGCATGCCGCTGGTTTTGCGGGTGAGTCTCGTCGGCTGGCTGATCGCCGCTACACTGTCGAACGCCATTCACGCGACCGAACCCGCGGTCGACTTTCAGATCCATCTGGACGTGGCTCTTCAGGAACTGAGTCCCGACTATTGTTGGTTTCATCCGCGGGTCACTTCCGCGCCCGACTTAGGGAAGGATGGTGATCCGCTTGTCGTGCTCACACTTCAAAAGCACCTCGGGGCGAGTGACCACTACTCCGGTCTGTACTACATGACCTCGAGGGACCTTGGACAGAGCTGGACGAAACCCGTTCTGCCGAAGCAACTCGAATGGCGACAAGGCGAAGACCGTGAAACGATTGGCGTGTGCGATGTGACTCCTGGCTGGCACGCAGCAAGCGAACGCATTCTCGCCATCGGCACGCAGCTTCGTTACAACCAGGCCGGCGATCAGTTAATGGAAAGGCCAAGATCGTATGACGCCGCCTATGCGGTTTATGATCCGAAGACCGACGCATGGACGGCTTGGAAGACGCTTGGCATGCCGATGGGCAACAACGGCCAGTTTCATCACATTGCGCCCGGATGCGTACAGTGGCTTGTCCAAGACGCTGGCTCGATACTGCTTCCACTTTATTATCAAGGTCCGAATGGAGGCCCCTATTCCGTGACGATCGTCCACGCAACCTTTGACGGTGAGAGAATGACGTACGTGGCGCACGGCGACGAATTGAGCCTGGACGAAGTCCGTGGTCTGGTCGAACCTTCGCTAACTCGTTTTCATGGGAAATACTACCTCACCTTGCGAAACGATAACCGTGGCTACGTCACGTCCAGCGATGACGGATTGCACTTCGACGCGATCAAGCCTTGGACGTTCGATGATGGCCGTGAATTGGGAAGCTACAACACGCAACAGCATTGGGTCACGCACAGCGACGGACTATTCCTTTCTTACACCCGACGTGGTGCCAACAATGACCATATTGTTCGCAACCGGGCACCGCTTTTCGTCGCCCGTGTCGACATGGAACGCCTGACGGTTCTTCGCGAAACAGAAAGAGTGTTGATACCCGAGCGTGGAGTTATGTTGGGGAATTTCGGAGTTGCCGCAGTCAACCAGCAAGAATCGTGGGTCACCGACTCAGAGTTTATCACCAATGGCGAATTACATCACCGTGGTGCCGACGGTAGCACATTCATCGCCAGGCTCAAGTGGAGTCAGCCGAACCGTCGCGAGAAGTAGTCTTAGCCCATGCCGTTTGTCGATCCGTTTCATCACCCTGCGGACTTTGTTCTGGGGCCGTCCGGACAGAATTTGCTACGCCCGCTCCTGGACGACCGTGATCAGAAACCAAGCCACCTTTGATCAACGAACAGAACGAACATGATCTTCAATAGACTTCGGCTGTCGGGCAGCCTTCGGACAATGAATGAGCATCTCGCGATCTTGTTGATGGTTGCGGCGACCTTAGCTATCGTCCCCGGCGGTATTAGCCTTGTTCAGGCAGAGCCACCGATTCCAGTGGCTCATCGCGGACTGTTGCGACACGCGCCAGAAAACACACTTCCTGCGTTCGCCGCATGTCTCGAACTGGGGATGGGAGTTGAGCTAGATATTCGCACATCCAGAGACGGCCATCCGGTCATTCTGCACGACGACAGTGTCGAGCGGACAACCAACGGCTCCAACAAATCCATCCGTGATCTAACGCTGAAAGAGGTCAGGCAACTTGACGCTGGTGGTTGGTTCGACCCAGCCTTCGCCGGTGTTCGTGTCCCAACGCTTGAGGAAACACTCGCGCTGGTGAAGGCTCAAAAGCGTGGCGCGACAATCGTGGCCCTCAACGTAAAGCAGCTCACGCCTGCCGGTGAAGCGAAGCTCGTGTCGCTTGTGGAGAAGTATGGCCTGCTCGACGAGTCATTCGCGTTCGATCAGAATGCTGAGATAAGCCGGCGGCTGAAGAAGCTAAATCCAAAGTTTCGCATCGGACAAAACGTCAACCGCCAGAGCCTCGATGACCGGCTTCAAGAAGACTTTCTGGATGTGTTTCTGCTGACTTTCGCCCCAACACGTGAGGAGGTGAATCGGCTGCATGAGCACAAGAAGCAAGTGCTGTTCAACTATGCCGGACCAGGTGACGCTCGCCGAAACCCCGAGACTTGGAAGCAAGTTCGAGCCGCCCGGATTGACGGCATGTTGACTGACTATCCGCTTGAATGCCGAACTGTGTGGCGAACGACTAGACCCTAAGGAATGCCCCGCGGCAAGAATCACAGCTCCCAACGCGAAAGCCCCATGATAGACACACGCACTTGGCGATTGATACTTCCTGCCACTCGAATTCTGGCCTTATTGATGTTATGCACACTGTTGTCGCCGCCGACGGCGAAAGCAGAGCATGACGGTAAGATTCAGATCCTATTGCTTGGTGACAGCACGACAGAAGGCAGCATTCCGCGATTGATCAAACCGAAGGGGCTGCATCTTGAGACGGTCCTCGAACAGTTGCTCGCCGCCGAACGCGATCTTCCACCGTGCCATGTAATTAACTCCAGCCTCAGTGGTGAGTACATTCGCAGGCTGATCGATTCTGGCCGCTACGATCGAAATGCCGCAAACTTGCCAGGGTCGACTATGTCTTCATTCGCTACGGTCTGAACGATCACGCGAGGGTTCAGAATTTCACCGAAGAGTTTCCCGAGCACTTTCACGAACTTATCAACCGATTGCGGGAAGATCATCCCAAGGCGTTGCTGATTCCGATGACCGTTATTCCGTTTTCAAACGAAGAGACGAGCAACGCGATCAACGATCTAGTGAGGCAGGTTGCTGCGAAAGAGCAGATGGACGTCTTCGACATTTATCCACGCTATGCCGCGGAACTGAAGACAGGGCACAACATGCTCAACTACCGTCGGTACCCGCTGGCGAAGATCCCGGAGAACTTTCACGACCTGGTGAAGCCGTTTGTTCGCGGGCCGAGTGTGCTTGTCATGGCCAATGAGCTCGATCCGATTCTCGGGCATCTGCCCGGCTGGTATAGCGACCGGCACCCGAACCTTGCCGGCTACAACGTGATCGCAGACGAGACGGCCCGATACCTTGCGAAGTTGCTGCGTCAGCAAAAGTCGGGCAGCTAATTGGCATTGTTTCAGCGTGGCCGGTGGGAACCGTCCCTACAAGAGACTGAAAGCCAAAGGAACAAGGAGGATCTTCGCATGAGTCTTTCCAGAACAGCACGACGGTTCGCGTTGTTGGTCGTTCTGTCCAGCCCGCTTTGTGCGGCTGACGACACGAATACGCTCGTCGCATTTGGAGATTCCACAACAGCGCCGCGCGGAGCGCTGAAGGTTTACTCGCAGATTCTTCAGAAGGAATTGCCTGAAGGCGGACAGACATGGCGCGTCATCAACGCCGGTGTTGGAGGCAACAACACCCAACACGCTCGAGCCCGCTTCGACAAAGACGTGCTGGCGCGCAAGCCGGACATCGTTGTCATTCAATTCGGCATCAATGACTCTGCGGTCGACGTGTGGAAGGATCCTCCAGCAGCGAAACCACGAGTTTCCCTGGATGCGTACACCAATAACCTGAAGCACTTTGTGCGGGCGCTGAAGGCTCAGGGCACGCATGTGATTTTGATGACTCCGAATCCACTTCGCTGGACGGAGAAGCTGAGGAAGTTGTACGGCAAGCCGCCGTATGATCCGAAGACGTTGGACGGATTCAATGTGCTTTTGAGGAGGAATGCGCAGAAAGTGCGTGAGGTCGCCAAAGCAGCCGATGTGCCGCTGGTTGATGTTTACGAGCAGTTCGAAAAGTTTGGAGCAGCGGAAGGCAGGGCCGTCGATGATCTGTTGCTCGATGGCATGCACCCAAACGAATTGGGGCAGCGGATGATTGCCGATGAACTCCTCGCCGTATTGAAAACGTTCAGAGCGGCCACCGGGAGCAGGCCATCTACTCCCGAGCGACAGCTCGCATCCGCTGGCGGTCAGCACGACCCGCTGATCGCGTCCATTTCCAAGGAAGCGCTGTGGCAGAATCGCGACGGCAAGAGTCGCACATGGTTTCATCCGCGCGCCTGCATGATGCCGGACCTCGATGGAAAACCTGTCGCACTGATGAGTCTGCAGGAGATTGGCGGTTCGGACTATTTTGGGCCTGTCCATTGGTCGATATCCGCTTACCTCGGAAAGACCTGGAGCGATCCTGAACCGATTGCCGCACTGGGGCAAGATCCCGTAGCGGGACGAAGTGACGAATTGAAAGCTGGAGTTTGCGACGTGACTCCGCAATATCATCCTCAAACTGGAACGGTGATCGCACTCGGGCATGTGGTCTTCTACAAGGGCGCTTACTTCGCCCGGAAGGAACAGCTCGCTCGCTATCCGGTCTACGCCACGCGAGCAAAAGACGGAACGTGGTCACCACGCCGGATTCTGAAGTGGGACGATCCGCGTGGTGGGCACATCTATTCCAACAACTGCGGCCAGTGCATCATCCTGCCGAACGGCAACGTGCAGATGTCATTCACCTTCGGTCCGGAGCCAGTGAATCGTATGGTTGCTGGCGTTCACGCCACCTTTGACGGCCAACAATTGAAGGTGCGAGAAGTCGGGCCTCCAATTCATAACCGCAAAGGTCGCGGCCTGCTGGAACCAAGTCTTACGACGTTCGGCGAAAAGTTCTGGATCACGATGCGTGCCGAAGGCAATCGAGGATATGTCAGTGTCAGTGACGATGGTCTCAACTGGGCTGAGAAGACGCCGTGGGCCTGGGAAGACGGGAGCCCTCTGGACATGTCGACGACTCAGCAGCACTGGCTCACACACAGTGACGGGCTGTTTCTGGTTTACACTCGCAAAGACGCGTCCAACGAAAACGTGATTCGTTGGCGGTCGCCGTTGTGGGTGGCTCAGGTGAATGTCGAGAAGCGATGCCTCATCAAAGCGTCCGAACAGGTTGTGCTTCCGCTGGTTGGTGATGGTGTTAACGACCCGGACAAAGTCGCCCTGATGGGAAACTTTAACGTGACCAACGCGAGTCCGGATGAGTCATGGGTTACCGTCGGCGAATGGATGCCACGAAACGGTTATCGCGGCAACGTGCTGCTGGCCAGAATTCGCTGGTCAAAGCCGAATCGATTGCCGCTGTGGTGAGCTCCATCGTCAAAGTTTCGACCTCCTCCGGCACGTCACGATATTCGTACAAGGCTACAATGTGTGAACGCACATTCGTCAACATTGCTGGGAATGACCCATGAAACTTTTTGTCATCTCGTCGTCAGCATTGGCAGTCCTTATCCTAGTGGCTGGGACAACTTCCGCCGAGCCGCCGCTGAGCCCGTGGGAAGAAAACGCTTGGTATTGGAGCTACCGGAGAGAGCCTGTGCTGCTGCTGGGAGGCAGCGATGATGACAACTTATTTCAGTGGCCGGCGACAGAACTCATCCCCCAACTCGACCGCTTGGCTGCCGCAGGTGGCAACGTCATTCGCAACACAATGAGCGACCGAAAGGACAAGGGATTTGAGGTCTATCCGTTCAAACAACTCGACAACGGCAAGTACGACCTCAACGGCTGGAACGACGACTACTGGGCGCGGTTTCAGCGGATGCTGCGCGAAACAGCGAAACGCGACGTCTTTGTGCAGATCGAAATCTGGGACCGCTTCGACTATACAGACAGCCGCGGCAGCGACCGTTGGAAAATTCATCCGTACAACCCGCGCAACAACGTGAACTACACGTACGACGAGTCCGGTTTCGCCGCGCGTTATCCTGACCATCCCGGCGCTAACAAGCAGCCGTTCTTCTTCACCACTCCCAAGCAGCGGAACAATCAAGTGGTGCTGCAGTTTCAGCAACGCTTCGTCGGTAAGCTGCTCGATCACGCACTACAATACGATCATGTGTTGTATTGCATGGACAACGAGACCAACGGCGAAGAGGAATGGGGTCGCTTCTGGGCGAAGTTGGTGAAGCAGCGCGCGGCCGAACGGGATAAGGAGATTTACGTCACTGAGATGTGGGACGATTGGAACCTGACCGCCCAGCGTCACAAGCGGACATTTGACCACCCTGAGCTCTATGGCTTTGTGGATGTGTCACAGAACAACCACAACAAGGGCCAAAAGCACTGGGATAACTTCCTGCATGTGCGGCGATACCTGGCGCAGAAACCGCGCCCGATGAACACGACGAAGACGTACGGATCGACGGGCAACAAATTCGGCCACACGGACCAGGACGGCATCGAGCGGTTTTGGCGGCATTTGCTAGCCGGTGCCGCGTCAACTCGTTTTCACCGGCCCGACTCCGGCCTGGGACTGAACGACAAAGCGGTCGCTTGCATACGAGCTGTGCGCAAACTGGAGTCGTTCATCCCGCTCTGGTCCGTGCAGCCATCCAACGAGCTCCTGTCCGACCGCAACGCCAATGAGGCATATATAGCCGCAGCCGAAGGCCACGCCTACGCCATCTATTTTCCCGCGGGCGGCGAAGTCCGCCTGGATGTTTCGAGCGCGAAACGTCCACTGATGGCGCACTGGATCAACATCGACACGGGAGAATTCGGTCCGCAACAGCAACTGTCTGCTGGTGGTAAGGTGTCGCTGTCGCCCCCCGGCAAGGAAAACTGGGCTGCCGCGATCGTCGCGCCCTGAGGTGAGCCGGCACGGGGTCGTCAATCACGAGGCCGCTAACTGAACAGCAGTCGCATCACAAGAGTGCGAATGGGAGTTCCCATCCCGTTTCTTCCCCTGTTACGGGGTACAATGCAACCCAATACTGTTTGCGAAACGATCTAAGCCAGCGAGTGAATGTGAATCATGGAACATCTCAATACTTTCCGACTCCGAAAGGCTGGCTTGGCGGAGGTTTGTGTTGCGTTGGTCGGTCACGCGCATGCTCAGCAGTTCGATCCGGCGGAGGCAGCCGGTTTGCATGGAGGTCTTGTCGGAAGACTCGTGATCATACTTGCGGCGATGACGGGCTTGCGTCAGCTTCAAGCAATGAAAGCCTTTTTTGGTTTTGTCTTAAATCTGGTTTTTGTTTCGTTGGGTTGCACGACGCTGCTTGGCCAGCGCCCAGTGAAGACCAACGGCGGGAAGGAGTAAAAACACAATGATCAAGATTTTCATTTCTGCAAAAATGCGAAACATCAGGGCATTGTAGGTTAGTCGTTCCATTGGGACGATGGAGTTGTGATAGGCATAAGTTTGATCAGTAATGAACAGGAACGGCAGGAAGCCTAGTAATAACGCAAAGCCAATACCGCTGGCCCGATAAAGGGCTTTAACGATCAACCAAAACGTATCCAGCTTTTCATCGTTGACGTTATTCATTTAGTTTTCCTCGTTCCGTGATGAAACCACTTAGCAACCTCAGAGGCGCCGTATTACGCTGAGGGCGCGTCCCAAGCACAAATGTTTCGTTTCACAATGATCGCGAAGCTGGCAGGATCATAATAATGTTGGGATACTCGCTATCTGAGAAACCTCGCGGCACACATCCGACTCAAGGACCTTCATGAAATACACAAGAATAAGTAACAGAACTGCATTGGGATGGTGGAGTCTCCTGGCGCTGTTTGGGCTCTCCGCTGAGGCCGTTGCTGCACAAGAGAAGCCGAACGTCGTTCTCATCTACATCGACGATCTGGGATACGGAGATCTTGGATGCTACGGCTGCACCGACATTCCGACTCCCAACATTGATCGGCTGGCGAAGGAAGGCGTCCGCTGCGAGGCGTCTTACATTACCAATCCGCCGTGTTGCCCGAGTCGCTGCAGTCTGATGATGGGGCAGTATGGGCAGCGGTTCGGAAAGTATGGAATGTCGCGCGGGCTGCCGATTCCGGAGGACCGTCCGACGCTGGCCCGGTTCCTTCGAGATCACGGCTACGTGACCGGGCAGATCGGCAAGTGGGACATCGGGACCAAACAACAGGGCCCGCTGAACTCGGGATTCACCGAAGTCGCAAAGATTCCGCCGCAGAAAAAGTACACCGAAGAAGAACTCGCCGACGCCTCGAAAGAGGTGCGAAAGCAACTAACGAAGAAGAAGGGCGTCTCGAAGTACTTTTGCGTGAACAAAGATGGCACGACGGTGTGGCTCACGGATTACGACGGCGACTCCATGGTGGACTTCATCAATCGCCACAAGTCCGAACGCATCTTTTTGTACTGGTCTCCTGCCGCCGTTCACTCGTCCAATTCCGAAGTCCCAGACAGGCTCATGGATCGCACACGCGCCGAGGGCATTCGTCGAAAGCTCGCTGGCGGAATCGTGGCGGTCGATGATCAGGTCGGCAAACTGCTGCGCGTTTTGCACGAGCACGAATTGCGAGACAACACGCTGATTATTTTCACCAGCGACAACGGCCCGAACCTAGGCGAGCACGGAACAGCCACACCGTATACAGGCGGAAAAGGCCAGGGAACTCAAAAGGAAGGCTGGGTTCGCGTACCCACGATTCTTTCCATGCCCGGAGTGCTTCCTGAAGGAAAAACGTACGATGGGCTGATGGCGAATTTTGATTTCTATTCGACCATCACTTCACTGACCAACCGGACAAGTCCCGAGCACTGTGATGGCGTCGATTTGTTTCCGTATCTGAGCGGTGAACGAAAGGGTGACGCTCATGAATACCTGTATTGGCTGAACAACCAACCCGACGACGCGGTCCGCAGACACTTGATCGCAGTCCGCTGGCACGATTGGCGGCTCTACAAGAAGTACGAAAAGGACCCGTGGCAGTTGTTCGATCTCAGGTCGGATTTCAGGGAAGAACACGACATCGCGTCAAAGCATCCAGACGTCGTCAAACAAATGGCCTCGCAGCACACGGCGTGGTCAAAGACGCTCGCACCACTCGGCGAGATTCCAAAGATCCGCGCCAGCCAACCGATCATCCCCACAGGCCACGGCTGGGCATTTGCTGAATGAGGAGCTTTTGCCGCCACTCAAGTTGGCTTGGAATAATCCGCGATGACAGCCATGACCAATTTCTACTGAGGAAAACGAGATGTTTGTGATACTCAGACGAGTACTGAGCCCCCCATGGTACACAAGGAGAGTGACCTCATGCTGCCTTCTGTAAGATCAGGATCCGACAGTCTCTACACGCGTCGCGCCTCCGCGCGCAGGCCTGACAACAAGTCACTTTTCCTGATGGCGTGCCTGTCGCTTGCACCTCTACTCTGTGCGAACACGGTGTGCGGCCAGGAAGCAGCCGAGGGGCTGACGGCCACTGTTACCCGTCCCGTGCATCCCGTACTGATTCGCAACGAACACGGCCCGCTGATGCGTGTTGTCGTCGAGGTTGGGAAGAGTGTCAAATCGCGAGTGAGTTCCCTGGTTTTCAAACTCGACGGTACGGACGACCTGGGCGATATCGAATCGCTGACACTCTTCGACACCAGCGACAAGGAAGCGTTTTCGCCGACCACACCTTTGGGCGAACCGGCGATGCCCGCGGCAGAAATCACGTTTCGATTAGATCAACCGCTTCGCGGGGGAAAAAATGTCTTCTGGTTGTCATGCCGCTTGAAGGCCACGGCCGATCTGCACCATGGGATTGCCGCCACATGTCCGTTGATCGCAACAACGGCGGGAAAAGTTGTGCCCCGTGATGACTCGTCGATCGTGCGGCATCGCATCGGAGTCGCTTTGCGAAAGCACAGCGACGATGGCGTGCATACTTATCGCATTCCCGCATTGACGGCGACGCCCAATGGAACGCTGCTCGCCGTGTACGATATGCGGCGACGGATGGGTCGCGATCTGCAGGAAGACATCGATATCGGGCTCAGTCGCAGCGCGGACCGCGGCCGGACCTGGGAGCCGGTGCGCGTCATCATGGACATGGGCGAATATGGCGGACTGCCGCAGGAACAAAATGGCTGCAGCGACCCGGGGATCATCGTTGACCAGCAGACGGGCGAGATTTTCTGTTTCGCCCTCTGGATGAACGGCAAGCCGGGCAAACATCAATGGGTGGATGACGGTTCCGAACCGGGATTCGAGATCGGCAAAAGCGCCCAGTTCATGATGGTGCGTTCCAAGGATGACGGCCTGACCTGGTCCAAGCCTGAAAACCTGACTCGCAAACTAAAGCGGGAGTCGTGGTGGCTGCTGGCCCCGTCGCCACAGTCGGGATTCACTCTACCGGACGGGACGCTGGTCATGCCAGTGGAAGGTCGCACGGGACGAGAGCCTCTGGAAACGTTCGCGACGCTGATGATCAGCCGCGATCACGGCGCCACGTGGACTGTCGGCAAGCCGGGCTTTAGCGGCGGCAACGAATGCCAGGCGGCCCAGCTAGGCGATGGGTCGATCATGCTGAATATCCGCAATGATCACGAACGCTTTCGGGCCGTGGTCGTCACCAACGATCTCGGACAGACTTGGAAACCACACGCCACCAGTCGCAACACGTTGATCGAACCCAACTGCAACGGCAGCCTGTTGCGGGTCGATTACGAACAAGTGGGCGAGAAGAAACACCTGCTGCTCTTTGCCAATCCGCACACACAAAAAGGCCGCACGCATCACACGATTCAAGTCAGCTTCGATGATGGCAATACCTGGCCGGACTCGCATCACCTGTTACTAGACGAAGGCCTTGGCGCGGGTTATCCGAGCCTGACCCAGATCGACAACGACCACATCGGAATCGTCTATGAAGGGAGTCAATCGCACCTCGTCTTCGAGAAGATCCCTCTGATCGAACTTCTCGAACCGAGACGACGCCATGCCGCCCGAGATGTCTGGCAGCGCGAGGTATCGAAGGAGGGCGCAGAATACCTGGAGAGACTGCGCCGAGGAACTCCGTTCGGAACCAACAACTTCGATCTGGCCGGGTTGCGAGCGGGCATGGGTACGAGACATGAACCGACGATTCCCGGCGTCAAGCTTCTCAAGGTGAAAGTCGGAGACGTTCCCTGTGAATGGGTCCTGACGCCCGGTGCGGATCCCGATCTTCGCCTCCTGTATCTTCACGGCGGCGGCTGGGTCTCTGGATCGGGAGGAAACTATCTCCCGTTGGCAGCCGACATCTCGGTGGCGGCCAAGTGTGCTGTGCTCCTCCCTGACTACCGTCTGGCGCCGGAGCACGGCTTTCCCGCCGGGCTCGAGGATTGTGTTGCGGCTCACGACTGGCTGGTCGCGAATGGGCCGACCGACGCAGGACCTGCTAAGGCCACATTCATCGCCGGAGATTCGGCGGGCGGCAACCTGACGCTGGCGACGCTGCTGGCGCTGCGAGACCGCAAGCGATCGCTCCCGGCGGGAGGAATCGCCATCTCGGCGGCTACAGATTTCACTCTGGCAAGCGAGGCCCTGAAATCCGTCCATGACCCCATCATCAGTGCGCGAACCATGCCCGAGTTTCGGCAGCGGTATCTCCACAAGACAGATCCCCGCAACCCGCTGGCTTCGCCTGTTTTCGGTGACTACCGAGGCCTTCCGCCGCTGCTGATTCAAGTTGGCGAGCACGAAATGCTCCGCGACGACAGCATCCGAGTGGCGAAAAGGGCTCGATCGGACGGGATCCCCGTGAAGCTCGAAGTCTGGCCGGGCATGGTCCATGTGTTCCAGATTCGGGGGCTGCCGGAATCTCGCGAGGCGATCGAGCACATTGGCGAGTTCATCCGGTCACACCTTCCTGATGGATTAGCGGGGACAAGCACGTCAGACGGTGTATCGATTCAGAATCCCAAACAGCTTTCGGTTGCCTCCATCGCTCGCAAACGAATTCCGCTGAGCGATACTTCATCGATCACGTCGATCCGATCCTCGGACTAATTTGAAATTACGCGATATGACTCGACGAAGTTCTCATCAACACACGCTCGTCATCAACCGCCGCGTTACCTCTTTGCCGCCACGTCTGTCTGGCGGCGCTCGGCTCGTTTTCGTGACGAGCGTCTTGTGTCTGGCGGCCGTATCTGCGGCAGAGCCCTCTGTGGTGATCGAACGCTGCAGTCTGTTCGATCCCGAGTCCGGCAAGATGCTGCCGGAGCGAACGATCGTCGTTCGCGGCACGCAGATCCTCCGCGTATCCAGGGCCGACGAAGTCGGCGAGCTGCCTGGTCAAGCGACGATCATCAACGGTCGCGGCAAGTTTGCGCTGCCGGGACTGATCGACGCTCATGTACATGTCGTGCATGTGCTCGATTTCGCGCATGTGACCGGGGATGAGGTTCTGCCGCTGTACCTCGCGGCGGGCGTGACGTCGATTCGCAGCACTGGAGATGAGCTAGTGGCCGCCACGCTGGTGGCGCGATTCGCTGCGGAGCATCCTGAGTGGAGCCCGCGAGTCTTCACGTGCAGCCCACTGCTCGACGCCGATCCGCCGATTCACCGCGATGTTGGCCACGCCGTCACCGATGCTGCCAAAGTGCCTGCGCTGTTCGACGATCTTGCGCGGTGGAACGTCACGACCGTGAAGATTTACGCCGGCACGGCGCGACCGGTGGGCCGGGCCATCATCGACGAGAGTCATCGCCGCGGTCTGTTCTTGACGGCTCACCTTGGCAGATACTCGGCGCAAGATGCTGTAGTAGACGGCGTGGACGGCCTCGAACACATTTGGTCAGTCTTCAACTATGTGATCCCGCCGGAGGTCACGGAGCAACCCGGCCATCGCGGCCGGCTCGATCTCGACAACCCGCTCTGCGAATCGCTCGTGGCCGATTTGGCTCAGCGCAAGATCTTCGTGAATCCGACACTGGCTGTCTTTCGAAACATGATCCTGCTGCCTGACGTTCCGGAGGTCCGCGATCATCCAGACAACGATCTCGTCCCGGGTCGGCTACGAGACTTCTGGCCGGTCTACCTGAAGCGAACCGGCTGTCCGCAGGGTGGGCCGCTGGAAGATCGTCGTCGCGAGTTCAACAAGTTTCAGGAATTGACGGACAAGCTCTTTCGCGCCGGCGTGCCGTTGCTCGTCGGAACCGATTCGCCCGAGCCGCAGGTGCCACCCGGTTTCTCGCTGCATCAGGAGCTGGAGATGCTGGTCGAGTCGGGATTGCCGCCGGTTGCCGCGTTGCGTGCCGCCACTCTGACGAATGCGACCGTGCTGGGCGAGAAGGAACGCCTGGGCTCCGTCTCGGTGGACAAGATGGCTGACATCGTACTGCTGTCAGCAAATCCGCTGGAAGACATTCGCAACACTCGGCGCATCGAACTGGTGATCCACGGCGGTCAGGTGTGTTACCCGGACGTCTTACTGAAGCGAGTGGCGAATCAATGATGGCCGATGTGCTGAGAACTCGGTTACATGTCTCTCAGCCCACGCGTCGTCACGGTCTTGACCGAGAAAACATCACATCCCCACAGCGTTTCGGCGCGACCCAGTCGAGCACGCGAGATGAAGGTCGGATAACGAGGTCGGGTCCAACGCCGCCGCCATCCAGGACGTGGCTGCCCTACGTCTACTGAATCACAGCAGGAGAACGGGGCGACGAAGGATACTCCCCCACCCTCTTTACCGCTCCGATCGCTCTTTAAGCAGTTCTTCGATACCATCCCCGAAGGGAACCTGGAGCAGACGACACTCGATGTCATGCACTTGCATGAACGGCATCTCGTTCGTGTTCTCAAGCCATCGTTCCAGGTTTCGCTCCTGTCACTCACCGACCTCCAGCCTATCGTGCTTGGACAACATGTGGCGGTGGTCGAATCGCGAGCCTACAGGATCCGACAGGCTGGAAGCCTATCCCACGACTAATTGAACGATATTGCGTTTAACAAACAAAAACGAAACCTCAGTTCCCGAGCGAGGAGAACTTGTCTCGCCATTTGTCACCACCAAGCTTGGGGTACAGCAGCTTAAACTGTTCAAACACGGGTTTCGCCTTCGCCGAGTCGATCTTGAACAAACAAGCGAGCTGATAGTACTTCGCCTCGAACCAGTCATCCGAGCCTTTGGTGACGCCGCGCAGCAGCGTTCGCCAGGAACCGATCGCAGTTTCGTAGCTGCCGGCATGATAATGCGCGAGCCCAGCACGACGAAGATAAGACTTGTTCTTGGAACCGGTAGCCGCGTCGAGCAGCTTGTCCATGCGTTCCGCGGCTTCCTTGTTGTGTCCCAATTCGGCAGCGTAGTGCGCGAGTTTGGAGTTCGCGACTTGCGCGTTCTTGTTACTACGAATTGCCTCCGCCGAATCGCCCAATAGCTCAACGAGGCGACTGTAGAGTTTATAGCCTTGCTGCAACTGCTCGTTGCTGGCGTTTGCACCTGAGCTGCGCTGGTCGATGATCCGAGCCATCACGATAACGGCGGGCAACTCGTAACGCGACCCAGAGGCATTCTTGACGATCCAATCCGCATGGACGCGCTGCTGAACTTCGTCGGCCTGCTTCTGCGCGATCTGCAGCGTTCGGTAATGGTACTCGATGACGATGGAGTTACTTCGGGCTAGTGTCGCGATCGATGAGCGCGCTTGTTCGACATAGCTGGCCGCTGTTGACAGCTCGCCACTCTGCAAGCCGACGTCAGCTCCAATCAGGCAGACCTTGGCACGCTTCCCGGCATCGGTTTCGTCGGAGGCAGTCTTCAGAAACGTGTCGATATCGGCGGAAACTTGCTTCCCGACTGCAGCCTTGTCCTCCTTGCTCGCCTTGATCCATTTCTGATATCGCAGGATCGCGATTTCATAGCGCGCTGACGCGTAATCCGGCGTGCCCGGCTTGACCCATTCGAGACTGCGCATCGTCTCTTCCGGCGAGCTGTTTTGTCGCAGCTTACCGATATAGTAGTCGGCCTTCTTCGCATACTCGGAGTCAGGAGAATCTCGTTTGATCGTGTTGAGAGCGTCGATGGCGCGCTGCGTATAGGTTGGGTCTTTCTTGGCGGCGGCTTGAAACGCAACGAATGCCATCCAAGTCGAATCGCTCGCTCGCCGATCTTTCGCCAACGTCAGCCGCTCCGCGGCAAACTTGAACCGATCCGCCGCCTTGGCATGCTCACCCAAACGGAAATAGCACCAGCCAAACTGATTATGGGACTGCCCGATCGCACTCAAGTTGTTCACACTTGCCGACTTGCCAACCGCAACTGCGAACGCTGCCTTCGCGGCAGCGTAATCCGACTTCTCTTTCGTTCGCTCGGCCTGCTCGAACAATTGCTGGGCTCGGAGCCACTGCAGATAGAAGCCTGCGTCGGCATCGACTTCGACATCGTATTTCTCCATCAGCCGCTTCGCCGTTTGGCGTTGCCCGATCTTGATCAAGCCACCAAGCCCGATCGTGCCGAGGCTCTGCTCGACAGTGCCACCGCCGTAGGCCGCTTGGACGAGGCTCACGCAAAAACTGACGCGGCCTTGCGTTACTCGATCGTCGAACGAGTTGACATGAGATTCGGCCAGGCTTCGCGCCCGAGCGTACTGTTTCGTGTTGAGGAATGCTTGCAACCGCCAATATGCCGTCTGTTGCCGAATCTCAGGCGGAACGGAAGCATGCCCGAGCCACTCAAAGCAGCGTTCGCTATTCCCACCTGCGTCGAGCGCCGCTTCGGTCAGCGCCAACCCGATGAGCGCTCGCGCACGCCAGATCAGTTCCAAGCCAAGGTACTCGACGTCCTCCTCGGAGTACTCGTCACCGAGTGCGAGGAACTGCCGGAAGACTTTGCGAGCCTGTTCGTACGCGGAGCTTGAGTTCTTGGTCAGCCCCAGGTAGTAGTTGGACCACGCCGCGAAGTAAGACGCCCGGCCCACGACCGGCTGCAATCGAGCCAGCTCTTTCTCCTTGGCCTCACGCTCCGGCCCCTCTTTCATGAACTCAAACGCTTCGACAAGCTTATTAGCAAGTTCGTTCAGCGCCGTTTGCAATCGATCGAGTTCCGGTGCGATGCGGATGAGAATGCTTGCTGCTTCGTTCAGCGACGCGTTGTCGCTTCGATTCGCCATCCACTGGCCAATCAACCCTTCCGTCCGGTTGTAATCGGCTTGCAGCAACATCACTTCGAGCGACGGTGTCTTGGCCGTCGGGACACTCGTCATTAACGCATCGATCTTCCCGACGACGGCATCGTACTTCGGCTTGTCCGCCGAATGCGTCAGAAGCTGGCTGGCGTAAATGTCCGCTAAACGTTCTGCGAGTTTCTGCCGCGGAAGTGGTTCGGTTTGTCGGTCGAGGACTTGCTCCAGATGGAGTGTCTGGAGATCGACGAGGCCCAGGCGATTCAAGAACTGCTCGATCTGTTCGTCGTCCTTCGTGTCAGCCGTCGCGCGCGGGACCATGATCGCGAAGAAGAGCACGATGGCCAGCAGCAACGACGCAGCCGGAGGTTGAACACGTTGCCACAGCGCATGACCGACGGTGTACTCAGTACTCAGTACCGAGTACTCAGCGGCAAGCATCCGCCGATAACCCTGCTTCGCAAATCGCCTGAGCATCGCTACGAGCGACCTCGTGGGAGGAGTCAGGCTCTGTTCCAGAACCTTGCCCTTGTACATATCTCCAGCCACGGAGTGGCGGTAGAGATCCTCAGCCGTCGAGCGGCGGCAGGTGTCCTCAGCCACGGAGTGGCGGCAGATAATAGCCTGGGGTGTAAGCCCCAGGTAGGAGCACCAATAACGATCTAAGCCCCGGAGGGGCGATACTGAGGATGGTGGGCTATGTGACAATGTCGCCCCTCCGGGGCTCGACCGGTGATTTGAATCGGTTCCTGGGGCTTACGCCCCAGGCTATTATCTGGCGCTGCTACGCAGCTAAAGGGCAAGGTCTCAAAACCCGTACGCAACTCACAAGAGTTCCGAAATACAGAGCCTAGCTCAGTCCAACGGCACGTAGGACACCGCCTCGAAATCGGCGTTCTTGCAAGCTTGGATCGCTGCGGCCGCCATTCTGAAGGGAGCTTCATCGCTCACTTGCACGAATGCGCCATCCAGCTTGTTCGGAAACCCACGCAGAACTTCCTCTAATTCTTCCCGGGACATCAGTTCGCGGCCACCTACGCGATAGACGAAGCTTCCGCCGCCGGGAACGATCTCCACAATCGCTGGCTCCATGTCGGTGGCTTCCGACGAAGATTTGTCGTTGACTTTGATTGCCGAATCCAGGTCGCGTTCCGTCTTCACGAAGCTGGCCGTGGTCATGAAAAAAATCAACAGCAAGAACACGACATCGATCATGCTGGTCATCGACAGCGTGATCTTGCGGCCTTGTTCGCGTTTTCGACTACTGAGTTTCATCTTTTGGGTTCTTCATCAAAGTTAATGGGTGTTGTGCTAGAGCTATGTCTCCACCCTCCCTTTGGGAGGGTCGCGAGGAACGAGCGGGGAGGGCGGTGTTTGGCCTTGCGTAAAGGACCCCTCCCCGGCCCTTAGAGGCCGACCCTCCCAAAGGGAGGGTGAAGAAGATGCCACTAAAATCGAGGAAGAACCCATCTTTTTTATTGCGGTACTTCCACCGCGATTCGGACTTTAAGAATGTTCAATCGTTTCAAGGTGCGAACAACACTGCTCACACCGCCGCTTCTTCCTCGTTGATCGGCGCGAATGACGACGCTCAACATCCGCGGGTTGTCTCCGACTCGCCGCAATTCGCGATTCAGCATGGCAATCAGGTCGTCTACCGACAAGCTACGACCGGAGATGATAATCTCTTCGTCTTCGGTGACATTGATTGTCAGCACCGCCGGCTTCTGATCTTCGGAACCCTTTAACTTCGGCAACTCGACTTGCTCTTTATTCAGCTTCGAGACTTGCGTCACGGTCATGAAGAAGATGATCAACAAGAAGACGATGTCGATCATCGGCGTCATGTCCATCTCGGGACGTGTGTCTCGGCGGCGTTTCGTGAGCTTCATGGTTGGCTGCTGTCGTTCCTTGGTCATTGGTCATTCGGGTTTGGTCATTCCGCCGAATTCAATGACCAAGTCCAAATGACCAATATCACTTCCTCCGCCCAAGCGGCATCAGAACTTGTTCCACACGTTTGCCGGCTTCGGCGATAATCGAATCGATCTTGTTCCGGAAGTAGCTGAACGCGACCATCGTGGGAATCGCGACAACCAAGCCCATCAAGGTCGTTACGAGTGCCTGGCCGATACCGCCTGCCAACTCGGCGGGCTTGGCGGCACCTTCCGTCGCAGCAATCGTATTAAAAGCCTTGATCATGCCGAGCACGGTGCCGGTCAGTCCGAGCATCGGAGCGATCGAGCCAATCAAGCCGAGCACTTCGGTCTTGCGGTACAAGCGGCCGGTTTGATCCTCGCCGGCTTCCTCGACGGCCGCTTTGTACTCGGCGAAACCGAACTCCGAGCCTTTGTATCGTTCCAGACCGGCAAGCACGACTTCTGCGAAGAGCGAGTCGTTCGCCGGATCCGCGCAGTATTCGATGGCCTGATCGATCTGGCCTTGCGCGATCAACTGTCCGACGTCCTCCGCCGCGTACTCCGGCATCAGCGTTGACTTTCGGATCGTCATGAAGTGCTCGATGATGAAGCCCACCGCAACGACTGACAGCAAGGTGATGAGCAGGCCGACAAGGCCGCCATCGATGATCGTATCCAGCACCGAACGAGTCTTCGTTTCGGTCACAGCACCAGGCGCGGGCGTCGCGTCTACGTCCTCGAGAACTTCATCTTGTGCCGTGGCGACCGGCTGTGGTGCGGTAAACATCGCGTGCAATGCGAGCAGGCATACGAGCCAGGCACATGCGCGAGGGGCGGGACCGAGCCACCCATGTTGCGTTCCAGATTGATTGAGCAATTCCATGACCTTCTTTCAACGTTGTCGTACGGAGTTCTTCACGGGCTACTTGATTCTGCGTTGTTCACGAGTTTTGCGTGGTAGCTGTTACCGTACTCGGCAAGCAGTTCTCGGCGAACCGTGACGCTACCACTAACATCTTTGTGCTCTTCCAAGACGCGCATCGACTCGTACAGGGAGGCAGCAGCAAGATCGGGTTGGCTGGTGCCGTACAGCGCCGGAATTCGCAGCAGATACAGTAGCCCCTGTCGTTGAGTTTCGTCGTCGTCTGACTTCAGCATGTCGCGACCAACCCAATATAACGCGAGCGGGCCGGTCGATGGTCCGAAGTTCGTCCAGTCGCTCCCTAAGGCCTTGATACGTGCACCGGATTCGCCAGCTAGGACCTCTCGTTGAGCGTCGATGATTCGTTTCAATTCGCTAATCGTTGGAACGTCCGAGCGTAACGCTCCCATGACAGCAGACACTGTCTTTTCGTTTCCGGCCGCCAATGCCAAAGTGCCGAGATAGACATACGCGCCGGTGGGCCGAGCCTTCATCGCTCGCAATATGTCATACACCTTCGGCAGTTCGGCTTTCGCGGACTCTTGATCAAACCAGATGGGAACAAGCTCTGGCGTCAACGCCGTCTTCGGATCGAATTCGAGAAGGCGGTCGCCTGGCAAATCGATCTTGATCACGCCTCGAGTCCGTAAGATGGAATAACAGCGCAGATAAGCGACCAGAGCCTGCTCGCGATTGCCGGTCGCCAGCCGCCCCCACATCAACGCTTGCTCGACCATGTAAGCTGTGTCGCTGGTCCGGGTCGCATAGCGTTCGGCGAGCGCTTCGGCATGTGGTAACAATCCCGCATAATCGCCGACGCTCAGCCTCTGCCGGATCCGGTAGAGATCATTCCCCAGAGCCGCGAGCAGCTTGTCGAAGGCAGCTTGCTGCGACTCCGCGATCTTGGCTCTCTCGATTTCATGCCACTCTAAGGACGACGAATCGCTCAGGCGGATCCTATCTTCGTTGAACGATACAACCGTCTTCCCAGTGATCACCTTGAGATTGCGCAAGATGATCCGGTCAGCGGCGTCAGCCGAGGAAAGAGCGACGCCGAAGGCAACGCAGAAGGACACTGCGGAGAGAGAAGTCACTGAAAGAGTGGCGCGATGTCCACTTACTAAGCCGTTGCGCTTCATTGAATTATGCGTTCGGCACCTTCTTGACACGCCCCGGCCCGTGGAGGGTGCCTATTGTCATTGTAGACACTGTTATTGTAGACACAGCGCGGTGCAAACTTCCACCTGGCTGATGGTCGTTTTGTCTGGAGGACGGAGCTGATCGACATAACGCGAAGAGAATCTGTGGATTATACAAATCTCTGGGGAAGTTTATTGCCGGTCATTCGTTGTCTTCAACGAACTGACTTGGCGCGACATTTTTGCCGCGATAACATATGACCCAAATAAGGGACTACCTTACGAGGGAGCTTTGGCAGAGCAGCACTCCATCCAAGAAAAGGGAAACCATGGAGGTCACGCTACAGATTCTACACGGGCGGCTGAAGAGCGGGACGGGTGTTCCGAAAGTTGAGGGGTTCACCATCCGGCAGCCGCGGTTTGTGGTCGGCAGCGATGTTAAGTGTGACATGGTTTGTCGCAGTCGCCGTGTCAGCTCACGCCATTCTGAGATAAGGCTCTACGACGACGAAGCCACGCTGGAAGATCTCGATACTTCACTTTATGGGAAGTTTTGAATTGCGCGCATAATTGGTATTAGCAAAAACGCGGCCCTCCGCGATGGTGTGATTGTTATGAGATCA
>PBSM01000148.1 GCA_002726245.1 Planctomycetaceae bacterium
CCGAAAGTCTTGGCGACTTTCGCTACGGCCTACCCGAAAGCTAAGTCGAGACGAAGTACTAGCACCAAACGGAATTTGACCAAGGGTGCGTTCACATTGGAGTTTTACGCTTTCAACGTTTATACGAATTCACCCGAATTCCATTTGGTGCTAGGACCGTTCATACCGACACACGCGAATGATCATGCTTCCCAACTCACGGACTGTGCTGACCACGTGCCTGCTGCTGACGTACGGCGTGGGCCATGCTGCCGACAACTGGCCTCAGTGGCGTGGGCCGTTGGCGACGGGAGAAGCACCGGACGCGGATCCGCCTGTGGCGTGGAATGAAGAGGAAGGAACGGGCATCCGCTGGAAGACGGAGATCCCGGGGCGAGGGCATTCAACGCCGGTCGTGTGGGGCGATCGCATCTTTCTTACGACCGCGATTCCATTTGGCGAGAAACTCGAACCGAAGTTCAGCGGCCGGCCCGGGGCTCATGACAACTTGCCCGTGACACGACGGCACAAGTTTGTTGTGTTGGCGGTGGATCGGACGAACGGCAAGATCCTGTGGCAGAACGTTGTTCACCAGCGGTTGCCGCACGAAGGCGCCCACAATTCCGCAAGTCTTGCGTCTGCTTCGCCGATCACCGATGGCGAACATGTCTTTGCGTTCTTCGGCTCCTACGGACTGTATTGCCTCGACTATGAAGGCAAGGTCGTTTGGAACAAGCAACTCGGCACAATGTTCACCAAGCATGGTCATGGCGAAGGCGCGTCGCCGGTCTTGCATGGCAACACGCTCGTTGTGAATTGGGACCACGAGGATCAATCCTTTGTGATCGCGATCGATAAGCGGACAGGTGAAACACTCTGGAGGATAAATCGCGATGAGGTGACGTCGTGGGCCACGCCCATCGTTATCGACCACGAAGGCCGCCCGCAGTTGATCATCAGTGGGACCGGCCGCGTTCGTGGTTATGATCTGGGGACAGGCAAGGCGATTTGGGGATGTGGCGGGTTATCGGCGAATGTCGTTGCGTCGCCAGTCGCCGCCGATGGAATGGTGTTTGTCGGCAGCAGCTACGACACGCGGAACATGTTGGCGATTCGCTTGGCCGGAGCGAAGGGTGACATCACGGCGAGCGATCACGTTGTCTGGTCGAGACGTCGCGGGACGCCTTACGTTCCGTCGCTGTTGTTATATGGAGACTCTCTCTACTTTCTCAGTCACTACCAAGGCATTCTCTCGCGGGTGAAGACAAAGACCGGCGAAGAGCCTATCGGGCCCTTCCGGCTGGGCGCGATCCGCAACGTGTACGCTTCGCCCGTCGCAGCCGCGAACCGCGTCTACATCACCGACCTCGATGGCACAACGCTGGTGATCAGCCATGAAGAGGTTCCGCGAGTAATTGCGGTCAATCGGCTGAACGAAGGCATCAGTGCGTCGTCGGCGATTGCCGGCAAGGAGATGTTTCTGCGAGGCACGCAGTCTCTGTATTGCCTCGCCGCCGAGTGATTTGCATTCGGCGCTGCACGCCTTATAGTAGCCACCACACTCCGCGTGATGAAAGCAGTGCCGCGAACAACGTTGGCATGGTGTTGGCGTTTCGCGGCTGTTAACTCGCGTTTACTCCCGCTCTCATCACGCGGAGCGTGATGGCTACTCTAACACTTTCACGGAGCCAGACTCATGGATCGTCGCCACTTTCTCGCCGCTACCTCCGCCTCACTGGTCCTGCCGGCACTCGCTCGCTCCGCCGCTGCCGACAAACTGCGAGTCGCCGTGATCGGTCACACCGGCCGAGGCAATTACGGGCACGGATTGGATACGGTGTGGTTGCGCATTCCCCAGACGAAGATCGTCGCCGTGGCCGATGCCAACGCCGACGGATTGGCACAAGCGAAGGAACGTCTTCACGCTGACAAGGGCTTCGAAGACTATCGTGCGATGTTGAAAGCGGTTGAGCCAAACATCGTGGCGGTCTGCCCGCGGCAACCCGACCAGCATCGCGCCATGATCGTGGCGGCGATTGAGGCGGGCGCGAAAGGCATCTACGTCGAGAAGCCTTTTTGCCGAACGCCGGGGGAAGCGGACGAAATCATCGCGGCTGCGGAGAAGCATGGCGCGAAAGTCGCGATCGGACATCGCAATCGCTATCACCCTACATTGAAGGCGATTGACAAGCTGATCGCCAACGACGGCATCGGCAAAGTGCTCGAGATTCGAGGCCGCGGCAAAGGCGATCGCCGTGGTGGCGGAGAGGATTTGTGGGTGTTGGGCTCGCACACGTTGAATCTGATCAACTACTTTGGCGGTAAGCCGCAGTCGTGTTCAGCCGTCATGATGCAGGATGGTCGGCGCATCACGAAGGCCGACGTGAAAGAAGGCAACGAAGCGCTCGGCTTGCTGGCTGGTAACGAGGTCCACGCGCGTTACGAAATGTCTCGCGGCATGCTCGCCTACTTCGATTCAATCGCGAACGACGGAACTGGCAACCATGGTTTCGGCTTACAGCTCATTGGCAGCAAAGGTCTCATCGCCATGAAATGCGATCGTCATTCGCTTGCCCATCTCGTTCCTGGCAACCCCTTCGAGCCAACTGATAAGCCGAGGCCGTGGATTCCGATCTCTTCGGCAGGTCCCGGCGAACCGGAACCGCGTAACGACCTCGAAGAAACGGTGAGCCATCACGTTGGCCCAGCTCGCGATTTGATTGCATCCATCGGCACAGATCGCCAACCGCTATGCAGTGCATACGAAGGCGCAACTGTCATCGAGATGATCTGTGCTGTCTTCGAATCACATCGCCAAGGCAGCAAAGCCGTTGCGTTTCCGCTGGAAGAACGTGGCAACGCCTTGGCGAAGCTTTAATGCAGCCGCCACGGAGTGTCGGGGCTGTATTGTGCGCGATCCATGAAGGATGCTTACGGTTACTTGCTTGTTAACTCTCGCTACGCCTTCGCGTACACAAACGAAGGAGTTTTTAGTCGCTTGCCCGCAAAGTATCCATATTGCGCAGCTTGTATATGTGAAAAGCTCCCCCTGGGCGGAAGGATTAACTATGCAACGACAGGCCAGAAGTGCTATCCTGATTTGCAACGCACCAACCTTGTTTGATACATTAGAGTATCCCACTCCATCGCCAACACCCACCCAAGGCGGACAAGATGCAAGTGCACGCGGCGCAAGCGATTGCCTTCGCTCTCCTACTGCTGCCGGGCGTCACGTTCGCTCAGCCGCCTAGCGATCCCACGCGCACATTCTCCGGCCACCTTGGTGCGGTAACGATGGCCGACTTCACACCAGATGGGTTGGCTGTCGGAACATCCTCGGCAGACCACCTCTTGAAACTGTGGAAGGCGGCCAACGGCGAAGAGCTGGCGACACTAACCGGGCATACCGCGCCTGTCAGCTCGATGGCGATCAGTCCTGATGGACGCGTGTTGGCCAGCGGCGGCCAGGACAACACAATCAAGCTATGGGACGTCCCACAGACGAAGGCGCTACGAGTCTTTGCGGGGCATCAAGCTCCCGCAACTTCATTCGCCTTCAACCGCGAAGCGACTCTCTTCCTCTCCGTCAGCCGCGACAAGACGGTTCGCCTGTGGGACACCCAGAAGGAAGGCGAGCCGGTCATCCTTGAGGGTCACACCGCCGAAGTGACCGCCGCTGCCTATCGAGTCGATCAGAACCAAATCGCCACCGCCGACGCAGCCGGTTTCATTCGGCTTTGGCGAACGATCGATAATCAACCGGAAGGAACGCTCGGTGCCCACCGAGGCGAAGTCACCGCGCTCTTCTATCACGCGAACAATCAGCAGATGATCTCGACGGGGGCAGACGGCTTGGCAAAAACCTGGCAGTTGCCGATCGTACCGTCTCAGGAGATCGCCAGCGAAGAACAACCTGTCGATATCGCGACCGTCAGCACCGACGGACAACTGATCGCAACCGCAGGCAAGCTGAACGATCGCCCGACAATTGTTATTCGCAAGATGGAAGACGGATCGGTCGCCGCCACGCTGCTCGGGCACGAAGCTCCAATCATGTCGCTCGCTTTCAACAGCAACCACACCCGGCTCATCTCCAGTTCCGAAGACAAGACGGTTCGCGTCTGGGACATCGCCGACGCCAAGTTCCCTGAGCTACTGAAGTATACGGCGCATGAAGCGGTTGTCCGAGCAGTTACTTTTTTCGACACGGCGACCGTTCTCTCCGCCGGTGCCGACAAGAAGATCCATCATTGGAACCTTGCCGACGGCAAGCTCGTCCGCAGCATCGAAGGCCATACTGGCGACGTGTACTCTCTGGCTGCCTCCGCAACCGCCATCGTTTCCGCTTCGACCGACGGGACGATCCGATTGTGGAACAAGACTAACGGGCAAGCCATTCGGACGATCGAGCACGGCTCGCCGGTCAAGCAGGTCGCCGTCAGCGCCGACAACACCAAGCTCGCCTCTTGGGGCGACAACAAACAGCTCAAGATGTGGCAGGCCGCGGATGGCAAGCTGCTGAAGACGGTCGATGCGGAATCGAGCGATTTGACCTCGCTGGCATTCAGTCCCAATAGCCAACAACTTGCCGCGACCGTCGGCCATGACGTGCGAGTCTGGCAAGTCAACGACGGTGGCGAGTTGCAGTTCTTTCCTGAGCACGACAAGCCAACTCGCATCGTCTCATACCTGCCCGATTCAAAGACGCTGATCTCGGTCGATGCCAGCAATGGTCTCCGGCGCTCAACCGTATCCGCCATTCGCTCAATCGTGGCCCATGAAAACAGCATCGTCGATGCCGCTTTGCTGCAAAGCGGCAACGTATTCGCGACCGTTGCCAGCGACGGCGCTGTGAAACAGTGGACGACTTCGAATGGCCAGTTGGCTCGCGAAATCAAAGTTGAAGATGCAAAGTTTCTATCGATCGTGGCATCCATCAACAACCAGTACATCGCCGCCGGTGCAGAGGATGGACGCGTCTTCGTCTGGAATCCCGGCAACGGAGCGCTGACAACCGAGTTCAAGACTCCTGCCGCAGCGACTTCGCTGTCGTTCAGTAACGATAACTTAAAGCTCGCTGTGTCGAACGCTGACCAGAAGCTACGTTTTTTCGCGTTGAATGACAAGACGCTGCTACAGGAATACCCAGTCGATTCCCCGATCGAGCGGATCGCATTTCTGCCCGACAACAGACGCGTCGTCGCGGCCCACGAATCGGGTGCTCTCGCCGAATGGGCCTATGCCTCGCCGGTCTTCACTCGGAACATGACGGGGCACGGTGGCGGTATCTTCAATCTTGCCTTCACTGCCGACGGCAAGACACTGGTGTCGGCCAGTGCCGACCGGACGCTTCGGATCTGGGACGCTGTCGCAGGACGACAGGTCCGCTCACTCAGCGGTCACCAAGGAACGGTGTTCGGAGTTGCCCTTAGCGCCGATTCGTCACTGATCGTCTCCGCCGGTGGAGACAGTACCATTCGTCTGTGGGATCGACTTGGCGGTCGTCAACTTAAGCAAATCAATTCACCCGGTGCGCTTTATACAGTCGCGATCCATCCCGACGGAAAAACCGTCGCCGCAGCCGGAATCGATCGCAAAGTCTTCGTCTATGATGTCTTCACTGGTACGTTGAAGGCGACACTCGAAGGCCACCCCGATTACATCTATCGAGTCACTTTCAATCACAGCGGCAACCGCCTGCTCTCGTGTGGCTACGGTGGCCACCTGATCGTTTGGGACTTTCCGAGTGGCAAGCAATTACACGCGACACGCGCTAGCGGCGTGTTGAACTCTGTCGCATACGCGCCTGACGATTCGCAAGTCGTCGTCGCATCCGATAATGGAACGGCTCAGCTTTTGGATCTACCTAGAAACGCACGCTAACGGAGCCTCGTTATGCGCATGACGCAACGACACGTGACGCAGCCGTCTTCGTTTAACCGCAAGCCGGAGGCGTGCGCTTCCGTGCGGCATTCCCGAAGCGCACGCCTCCGGCTTGCGGTTAAACGAGGAATTGCGACGCTCCTATTGATCTGCGGGACTGCGCTCACTCTTAACGCCGCATCGCCCAACTTCCCTGGTCTTGGCGCACCCGGCGACCTGACGGCGATCGAATACGAGCAAGCCGGCGAGCCCGTGCTGCGTGGCAAGAACGCGCGGCGGCAGCTTGTCGTCACAGGCAAGTACTCCAGCGGCCAATCTCATGACTTAAGTCACAGCGTCGCGTACAGCGTTGACAACCCAGGCATCCTACAAGTCGATGAGACGGGGCTCGTCACGCCTCTCTCCGATGGCGAAGCCACGATCACGGCTCGCGATGCAAGCGGCAAAGAGACGCAACTCAAGCTCACGGTCGATCGCTGTAACGAGCAACTTCCAGTCAACTTCAAGAACGAGATCGTTCCGATCTTCACTAAACTTGGCTGCAATACCGGCACTTGCCACGGCAAGTCAGACGGGCAAAATGGCTTCAAGCTCTCGCTGCTCGGCTTCTATCCCGACGATGATTACGACTACCTGGTCAAGGAAGATCGTGGCCGCCGTATCTTTCACGCCGATCCGGAATACAGCCTGCTGCTGACAAAGTCCTCGAATAAGTTGCCGCACGGCGGCGGACATCGTCTGGCACCGGGCAGTTACGAATGGCAGTTGATTACGAGTTGGATCGAACAAGGCACGCCCTATGGCGAAGAAGATGATCCGACGATCGACCGGATCGAGGTTTTTCCTAAGACCCGCACGATGAATGCTGATACGAAGCAGCAGTTGATTGTGATAGCGCACTATAGCGACGGTACGACTCGCGACATCACGCGCATCGCGACATACGGATCCAACGACGCCAAGATGGCGGCATCAACGACGACGGGTCTGGTCACGACCTTGGACATCCCGGGCGACGTGGCGACCATGGTTCGCTTTCAGAGCCAAGTCGCTGTCTTCCGAGCGAACATCCCGCTCGGAGTCGAGGTCAACAGTCTCCCGCCGGAACGCACGCTGGTCGATAAGCATATCTTCGCGAAGCTGAAGAAGTTAGGCATCCCTCCGTCGGAACTATGCGATGACGCGACGTTTATTCGCCGAACTGCTTCGGACATCGCGGGTCGGCTGCCAACGGGTGAAGAAGCTCGCACGTTCATCGAAGACAAAGATCCCAACAAACGCGACAAGCTGATCGATGATCTGCTGAACAGCCCCGGCTACGCAGGCTACTTTGCCAATAAGTGGGCCAATGTGCTGAGGAATCGGAGAGTCAATAACAACGACATTCCGTACACATTCCGCTTCCATGCCTGGATCCGCCGAGCATTCCAGAAAAACATGCCGTACGACCATTTCGTCCGGAATGTTCTCGCGGCGTCGGGCGATCCAGAGTCGCATCCGCCATCGGCTTGGTTCAAAGTCGTTTCGACTTCCACAGCGCAAATGGAAGACACGTCTCAACTGTTCCTCGGCCTGCGGATTCAATGTGCTCGTTGCCACCACCACCCATTCGAGAAGTGGAGTCAGAACGACTACTACGGCTTTGAGGCTTTCTTCAAGCAAGTTGGTCTGAAACAAAGCAAGTTCGCGTTGAACAACGTACGCGATTTCGTCTATCACCGCGGCGGAGCTGCTGTGTCGCAGAATCCGCGCACCGGCGAGAACCTCAAACCCACCGGGCTCGGCGGCGAGCCGCTCGACATCCCAGCCTATGAGGATCCGCGGCACCATCTCGTCGATTGGATGAGTGCTCCCGACAATCCTTTCTTCGCGAGGGCACTCGCGAATCGCTATTGGAAGCATTTCTTTGGCCGTGGCATTGTCGATCCGGAAGACGACATGCGAGTCACGAATCCACCGTCGAATCCAGAGTTGCTCGACGCGTTGGCGGATCAGTTCATCAAGAGTAAGTTTGATCTGAAGGATTTGATTCGGCAGATCTGTCGTTCGAGTACCTACCAGTTGAGCTCCGAAGCGAACGAGTATAATGGTCGCGATGAGCAAAATTTCTCCAGCTTCTATCCACGCCGCTTGAATGCCGAGTCGCTGTATGATGCGATCAATCAAGTCGCTGGCGTGCCAGCTCGTTTCAACGGTGTTCCCGTTGGCACACGCGCGACTCAACTTCCCGACAACGGCTTCAACGACTACTTCCTGCAAGTCTTTGGCAAGCCCGAAGCCCAGAGCGCTTGCGAATGCGAACGCAGCGCGGAAGCGAACCTTGCGCAATCTCTGCATCTACTCAACTCGACGGACATCCAAGGCCGCCTGTCCAATGGCAACGGCCGCGCTCGCCAATTAGTGCAGAACGAGGAGCTTACCGACGCCCAAAAGGTGACGGAGCTGTACTACTGGGGTTATTCCCGCCCACCACGCGACGAGGAATTGAAGTTCGTCCTCTCGTACATCGAACCCAACGAGAACAAGCAACAAGCGTACGAGGATCTCCTCTGGGCGATCTTCAATACGAAAGAGTTTTTGTTTGTGAGGTAACGTAGCCATCACGCTCCGAGGTTGTGAAAGAATCCCGTGGCGTAAGCTTCTAGCTTGCGAACCGGTATGGCAAGCTGGAAGCTTACCCCACATTTCGCTCCGCGTGATGTAAGCGGCGTGGCGAAAAGACGTCGTGATGCAAATCAACGTTGAACTTGAATCGGCACATCGACGGTGCTTCCGCTTTCATCACGCGGAGCGTGATGGCTACATTGGCGCGAAAGGCGACATGCAATGCGAACCACGCTGATGACCTTCCTGTTGGTCTTCGTTCCTCAAACGCTTTACGCCCAACTACCGGCCTCGCGCCTCGACAGTATCTTCCCTGCTGGCGCCCAGGCCGGGGCGACGGTTGAAGTAACGCTCGGGGGCGGCGATCTGGACGATGCCGCCGAGTTGCGTTTCTCACATCCGGGCATCACCGCGAAGCCGAAGATGACGGAGCCCACGCCCTTCAACAAAGAGCCACAGCCAGTCCCCAACCAGTTCATCGTCACTGCCGCCGGAAACGTTCCGGTCGGCACGTATGACGTGCGTGTCCGCGGCAAATACGGCCTCTCGAATCCGCGGACGTTTGATCTGAGCAATTTCGCGGAACTCACTGAAACCGAGCCGAACAACGAACTCGACGCAGCCACCGAGATCACATTGCCGCTTACGGTCAATGGCCAAGTCAATGGTGCCTCGGATGTCGATGTGTATCGCTTCACCGCCCAAGCCGGCCAGCGAATCCTGCTAGATTGCCGCGCCCGGCGGATTGATTCGCTGCTTGACCCCGTGCTCAGCGTTTACGACGCGAAGGGCCGCGAGTTGGTGAACAACCGTGATGGCTACGCAAAGGAAGCGTTTATCGACTTCCAAGTTCCAGCAGCCGGCGACTACTATGTCCGTATCGCCGATGCGCTCTATCGCGGGAATGCGAACTATGTCTATCGACTCGCGATTGGCCCGATGCCTCACATCGATTACATCTTCCCGCCCGCGGGCCCCGCGGGCTCGAACAATCAATACACGCTCTACGGCCGCAACCTGCCCGGCGGTCAGCCGACCGAACTTGCAGTCGATGGCAATCAACTTCAGAAGCTAACGGTCAACGTCGCCCTACCGGGAGACCCCGCCAGCCATCCGCTGGTGAATGCCCGCATCGATCCGGAGCAGGCTTTCTTGGACACGGTCGAGTATCGCGTGCAGGGTCAGCCCATGCTCTCGAACACTGCCTGTGTCGGTATCGCGACAGCTCCGGTTGTCTTAGAAGTAGATACAAACAACACACCTGAACAGGCGCAGAAGCTCACGCCGCCGTGCGAAGTTGCCGGTCAGTTCTACCCGCAACACGATTACGATTGGTACTCGTTCGACGCCAAACAGGGCGATACTTACACGATCGAAGTCATCTCGCACCGTCTGGGCTTGCCGACCGACCCGCTGCTTGTCATTCAACAAATCACCAAGAACGACAAGGACGAAGAGCAAGTGAAGGTCCTCGCGACTGCCGACGACATCGGCACTCGTGACCGAGCCCAGTTCGATACTCGCACCGTTGATGCTTCTTACAAGTTCGTGGCTCCCGTCGATGCGACTTATCGAGTCAACGTGCGAGACGGCTATAGCGCTCTCCGCAGCGACCCTCGGCTCGTTTATCGCCTCGCCATCCGCAAGCAGCAGCCTGACTTCCGACTCGTCGCCGTGCCGCGAGATCCTTGGGGCGGACTCGTGCTCCGCAAGGGAGACCGCACGACAATCGATGTGCTTGCCGAGCGGCGAGATAACTTGGAGGAACCGATCGTCGTTTCGGTGACAGGACTGCCAGCCGGTGTCACCAGTTCCGAAGTCACTCTCGGACCTTCGATGAGTGTGGCAACGCTGGTGCTGACTGCCGCCGACAATGCTGCCCCCGCGATCGCGAACTTGCAGATCGTCGGTAAAGCTAAGATCGAAGGCCGCGATGTCACTCGCGTTGCACGAGCCGGCACGACGAACATGTCGATGCGGATGCTGCAACCGAACCAAGCTCCGCCCAACAGTCTGCCAGCGCGAGTCAGCCGCCAAGTCGTCCTCTCCGTGACCGACGAAGCAACGCCTTTCGCCATGCAACTGAAGAACGACAAGGTCTGGGAGACGACTCGGGCAGGCATCCTCAAGATTCCGTACACTGCGGTTCACCGCAATAACTACAAGGGCCAAGTGCAATGTACGGTTGAAAACCTCCCGGCCAACATCAATCGGACAAACTTTAACATCGCCGCGGGCAACGCATCAGGCGAATTCCAGCTTACGCTCCGAAACAACACACCGGCCGGCATTTACACCCTGCACGCTGGAGCTTTCGTTGCCGCGTACTCTTATGCCCGTAATCCGGAAGCTGCCGAAGCCGCCAAGAAACGCAAGGAAGAGATCGACAAGATCGCGGCGGACGCGGCGAAGGCGTCGAAAGATGCAGCGACGGCGAAACAGCAGGCCGACAAAGCTGCGACCGATACCGCGAACGCAGGCAAAGCCGCTGAGCAGAAGCAAGCTCAGGCGAAAAAAGCCGAGACCGATGCCGTTGCTGCTCAGAAGCAAGCCGACGAAGCTGCTGCAAAGGCCAAGGCTGCGGCGGCAGCGAAGCCGGACGATGCGAATTTGAAGAACGCCGTGACGGATGCGGAGAAAGTGGCGACCGATGCGGCGGCCAAAGTGAAAGCGGCGACCGAGGTAGCCGTTGCGGCAACCAAAGCCTTCGAAGAAGCACAAGTGAAGAGCAAAGAGGCCGCGGAGAAAAAGACCGCGGCCGACAAGGTGGCTGAAGAGGCGGCGGCGTTCGCCAAAGCTGCGGCTGACGAAAAGAAAGTCACTGACAAACGAGCGACCGACACAGCAAATGCTGCTAAAGCAAAGAACATCAATTACTGGACAGCATCGACCCCGATCACGATTAAGATCCACGAATATCCGATCACACTCGCCGCACTTCCCGAAGCAACCAGGCTCAAGCAAGGCGAGAAGACCGAGCTGCCTCTGACTATCACACGACTCGTCGAATACGCCGACCAAGTCAGCTTTACGGTCGTTCGCGGCGTGAGTGGCGTGTCGATCCAAAACGTGAACATTCCCAAAGGCCAGACGCAGATCAAGCTGCCGATTGCAGCCGCGGCAAACGCCGCACCCGGCAGTCAAGAAGTCACACTACGCGCCACGATGCGCGTCAACAACCAATCACTCACCTTCGATCAGCCGTTTACGTTGGAGATCGAGAAGGTGGAGGCGAAGAAGTAGGAATGAAGAGATAGGCCGCACGAATCAAGGAAAGAGCACGAATCACCGATCCCCATTCGTGCTCTCTCCTTAATTCGTGCGGTTCAATTTGACAGAGATTAGCAGAGAGCTGGCCCATGCGTCACCGTTTGGCTTTACACACTCGGTACTCAGTACTCGGCACCCAGCGTTCGTTCCCCCGGATTGTCACATCGGTGCTCGCCGCACTTGTTGTGACGATGACGTTCTCTGCCCCGGCGACCGCGGAACCGATCGCGATCGCCCCGCTCGATCGAAACGACCCTATCGACTTCCAAAAGGAAATCGTTCCGATCTTGCAAAAGAAGTGCCTTGCTTGCCACAGCACGAGCGAGCAGCAAGGAGAACTGATCCTGGAAACGCCGCAGATGATGCTGAAGGGCGGCGATACCGGTGCGTCGGTCGTAGCTGGAAAAGGTGCGGAGAGCTTGCTGTTGAAGCTTGCTTCGCATCAGGAAGAACCGTTCATGCCGCCGCTCGACAACGACGTTGGCGCGGCACCGCTAACGCCGCAAGAACTCGGCCTGATCAAGCTGTGGATCGACCAGGGAGCCCAAGGCAACTCGCAGAACGCAACGCTGTCTCCGACGAATTGGCGACCGCTGCCGCGCGGAGTGAATCCGATCTACACCGTCGCGGTGACGCCCGACGGACAGTATGCGGCGTGCAGTCGCGCGAACCAGATATTCATCTATCATGTTCCAACGGGACAGCTTGTCACACGACTGACCGATCCCGCCTTACAAGGCCGTGGCGGTGATCCGCGTCCGGGAATCGCTCATCTCGATCTCGTCCAATCGCTGGCGTTCAATCGCGACGGTGATATGCTCGCTTCGGGTGGCTTCCGTAACGTCAAGCTCTGGCGTCGGCCGCGGGATGTCTTCCGGTTGAAACTCGACACGGCGAAAGAAGCCGTTACGGCAGTCGCGGTCAGCCTCGATCGCAAGACGCTCGCCGTCGGAGCTGATAGCGAGGTGAAACTCTGGGATTTGGCAAGCGGCAAACTCGTACGCACCCTCCAGGGACATGAGGCAGCCGTCACCAGTTTGCGGTTCGCCGCGGATGGGTCGCGCCTCTTCTCGTCGTCGCTCGACAAGACCGTGCGAGTCTGGTCGCTCGAGAGCGGCGAGCTGGTTGGCCGGTTTGATGGACCATCTGTGATCAATGCCATTGAATTGGTCGCGGCCAAGGACGCGGACGCCGAGTCACTGTTGGCGATCGGCGACGAAGAGAAGTTGGTTCGCATTTACAACACGCCGACGCTCCCCAAATTGCTACCAAACATTCCTGCCAAACCAACGGCCTTCGCGGCGACAGCCGATCGCAAGTTGATCGCCATCGGCAACGCGGAGGGTATGGTGCGAGTCGTCGATCCTGCTGGCACGATCATCAAGGAATGGAAAGTCCCGGGCGCGCCAATCACTCACATTGTGTTTCATCCGCTGTCTACACCGCCAGAAGGTAACAACGCCGAGCTCGTTCCGATCATCGCCACTGCGGGAACGGATGGCGTTGTGCGGCTCTGGAATTACAAGACCGCTGAGGCGGCGGACGCATTCCACGGATCAAGGGTCGCACTCGTCTCGCTCGTTTTCCGCGCCGATGGCAAGCAACTGGTCAGCGGAGCTACGGATGGCGCGATCACGGTTTGGAATCTCGATCCCACGCTCAGTGAAGCCATCGACGGAACGATCGAGCAACCGGCGAGCGTTGTTGCGTTGAGCTCGGACGGCAAGCGACTGGCGACCGTTGGAGTCAGTTCAGGACGACCCGCGATTCTAGTCTTCGATCTGGCAGCGAAGAAGATCTCGCATACGCTACTCGGTCATGAAGCATCGATTCGCGCCCTCGCGTTCAGCGCCGATGGTGCGCGGCTCGTCTCTGGTGCGGCCGACAAATCGGCTCGCATTTGGGATCTGAACGACAGTAAGTTCCCGGAGCTTGTTCGATTCAACGGGCATGGTGGCGAAGTGACCGCGGTTGCCTTCAATTCAAACGCAACGCAAGTCGTATCGGGTTCCGCGGACAAGACACTCAAGCTCTGGAATGCAATCGACGCCGTCGAGATCAAGGACTTTGCCGGCCACGCTGGAGCGATCGTTGGCGTCGCATTCGACAGCGGGAACCAGCCTGTTTCGGCATCGGCCGACAAGACGATTCGAACGTGGAACGCAGGCAACGGCCAGCAAGTGCGAGCCATCACCGATCCCCAGCCACTTTCGAGTTTGGCGATCACTCGTGACCGGGCGCGCATCGCGGTTGCTGGTGCTGACAAAGCGGTGCGAGTTTATCAACTCAACAACGGGCAGAAGCTTGCGTCTTTGGAAGGCCACACCTCGGCGGTCACAAGCCTCGCCTTCAGCGCGGATGGCACACGACTCGTCTCGACGACAGCTACCGATGCGACGACGTGGGATGCAGTTTCCGGGCGGTTACTGGAGATCGTTCCGACCGATGGCTTGGCCTCAGCCGCTTACGTGACCGACGTGAACATGCTCGTGACGGTCACCGCTCAACAAGTCGAGCGGCGAGCGTTGCGGTTCGTGCGAGCCATGAATGGCCTGAAACAAGTGGTGACATCGTTGGCGTTCCATCCGAATGGGCAGGTTGTCTATGCGTCGTCACTCGACGGGACTTTGCGAGGCTTCAACGCGACGAATGGGCAGCAGACGTTCTCGGCGAATCACGGCGTTCCGATTCACGATGCTGCCCTCAGTCCGAACGGGCAGTTTCTCGTAAGCGCGGGCGAAGACAAAGTGATCAAAGTGTGGAACTCGGCGAACGGCGCGGCGTCCGCACCGACTCCGCTACAAGGATTCACCGCGCCCCTCAGCTCGGTCGCATTTACGGCGGACGGAACTCGCGTGGTCGGTGGTTCGGCCGCGCCAACGAACGAAGTGTTGGCGTTCGAGTTTGCGACACGAACACTGGAACAAGGCTTCGTCGGACATACGGATGCGATCCAAGCGATTGTTGACTTGGAGGCCGACAGCTTTGCCACCTTGTCAGCCGATGGAAGTCTGCGAAGTTGGCCACTGCTGGCGGTTAAGAAACTCGCGGCCCACACTCAACCAGTGACTTCTCTGGCCGTCCTACCAACTGACCGCAAGCAACTCTTCTCAGCCAGCAAGGACGGGACGATCCGCCACTGGAATACCGAGACGGGGCAACAGATCCGACAGTTCAATCATGGTGCCCCGATCCAGTCGATTGCCGTACGGCCAGACGGTCAACGGGTCGCCTCAGCCAGCAGCAACAACTCGGTGCGGTTGTGGAACGTGAACGGCCAGCAAATCGCAGAGATGCGAGGCGACTTGCGAGCCAAAACGGTTGTCACTCGGTTAACGCAGGACCAGACGGCAGCGACGGCAAAGCGAGACGCTGCGAAACAAGACTTCGAAGCCGCGGAAAAGGACTTGCCGGTAAAGACCGCAGCCGCGAAGACAACCGGCGATGCGTTGGCGGCGGCGAACAAGGATACCGAAGCGAAGACCGCGGCTGTGAAGAAAGCGGACGAAGCGAAAGTCGCGGCCGAGAAAGTTGCGATCGAAGCGGCGGCGGCGGCACAGAAGGCGGCGTTGGCGAAATTCGAAGCTGATCGCTTGGCTGCCGAGACTGCAAAGTTGACAACGCTCGCCGCCGCCAGGGCTCAACGATTCGCGACGCTTCTTCAGCAGTCACCCAACGACCAGGGACTGGCTGCCGCGAAAGCGGAGGCGGACAAAGAGGCTGTGGCGGCGAAGACTAAGGCCGATGCAGCCAAAGCGGCTCAAGCAGCTCCGGCGAAAGCGGTGACCGACACAACCAAAGCCGCAACCGATGCAGCGGCCAAGGTCACCGCGACGCAGAAACCTTACAACGATGTGATGGCCGCTTTGCGTCCTGCTCTGGCGACGCAGAAGACAGCTTCGCAATTGAGCGCCATCGCGGCCCGTGAATTGGAAACGGCGACGGCGCGCGTTCCAATGGCCAAGGCAAAGCTGACGGCCAACGAGGCAGCTCTCGTTGCCGCACAAAAGACCGTCGAAGAAGCGAAGAAAGCCGCGACCGCGACCGAACAACCTTTGCACGCCGTGGCGTTCTCGCCCGATGGCCGGCAGCTCGTTACCGGGGGCGATTTCCCGGTTGTACACAATTGGGACGCGGAATCCGGTGCGGCGACGGCCAGCTATGTTGGTCATCAAGGAGCCGTGCGGTGCCTGGCCTTTGTGTCTGACAACGAGCTGATCAGCGGATCGGCTGACAAGTCGGCACTGGCCTGGGAGCTGAACTCGGGTTGGGAATTGGCGCGAACGATCGGCGATGTCAAAGATCCGTCGCAGCTTGTGAATCGCGTGTTAGCTCTCGATTTCAACCGCGACGGAACGCAATTAGCCACCGGCAGCGGTGAGCCGTCGCGCAGCGGCAAGGTCAAGATCTGGAACGTCGCGGATGGGGCATTAATTCGAGCGATTGAAAGCGCTCACGACGATACGGTGCATGGCGTGCGTTTTTCCCCCGACATGAAGCTGATCGCGTCGTGTGGTGCCGACAAGTACGTGCGAACATTCGATCTGGCGACCGGTGAAGCCGTACGTCGCTTCGAAGGACATACGCATCATGTGTTGAGCGTCTCTTGGCAAGGCAACGGGCAAGTGCTGGCAAGTGCCGGCGCGGACAAGGTCGTCAAGATTTGGAACGCCAACACGGGCGATCAGACTCGCACGATTGCCGGCTTCAACAAGCAAGTCACTTCGCTGCGGTTTATCGGCGACACGCCCGACATCGCATCGACGTCAGGCGATCGAATTGTCCGTTTCATTCGATCGACGAATGGCGGGACCGTGCGGAACTTTGGCGGCGCCGCTGACTTCATGCACAGTGTCGACGTCACCCCGGATGGAGCAGTGTTAGTGGCAGGTGGGCACGATAGCGTGCTGCGGATTTGGAACGGTACCAACGGCCAGGTGTTGAAGAATATCGAGCCACCGCAACCGGAAGAGACGGCAGACGCGGCGAAGCAAGGAGGCGAGCAGGTCGCTGAGAAATAGCCTTTCGTTTAACCGCAAGCCGGAGGCGTGCGCTTCAAAGAGCCTCGCGACGCGCATGCCTCCGGCTTGCGGTTAAACAACGTATCATCCTGATCCTCACTTCCATAGAGCTTTCATCATGTCATCACGCTTGTTGCTACGCCGAGTTCTCTGCTGCGCCGTAGTCTTCTTATTACTCGCGTTGCCGCTGGCCGCTCAGCAACCGCCTAAGCCGCTCACCGGCCACACCGACGCGGTCACGAGCGTTGCTTATACGCCGGACGGCAAGATCATCGCGACATCGAGCTTAGATCGCACGATCAAACTGTGGAGCGCAGCGACCGGTGGCGAGTTGCGAACACTTACGGGGCACGAAGGTCAAGCTCTGTCGCTCGCGATCAGTGCCGATGGTCGCTCACTGGTTTCAGGCTCCCGTGACAATACAGTCAAGCTATGGGACGTCTTTATTCCTGATCCGATCAAGCAGACGCCTGCGCACGAGCAACCATTGACGGAGATCCTGGTCACCAAAGACGGCGAGTGGCTTGTCTCGGGCGGGGCCGACAACGCCGTGAAGATCTGGCAGCGAACGGATGACAAGCTGTTGCAAGATCTCAAAGCTCATGCTGCTGCCGTGACGCGAGTCGATCTTCGTGCCGATAAGAGCCAGCTTGCCAGCGCCGACGCGCTGGGACGGGTCATTATTTGGAATCCACAGGACGGAACATCACTTGGCGAGATCGGAGCTCATGCGACCGGAGTTACCGGAGTCGCGTTTCATCCCACGGCTCAAACGCTGTTTAGCACGGGAGCCGCGGGCTTGCTAAAGACGTGGCAATGGCCTTTGGTATCGCCGAAATCGCTGGCAGGAATCGCGGGGCCGCTCAGTGTGGTTGGGATTTCACGCGACGGGAAGCTTTCGTTGACAGGTGGCGAAGACAAAGTGATCCGCGTCTACGATTCAACTTCGGGCCTGGTGGTGCGGACGCTCGTGGGACTGACCGCCGGCGTCACCGCACTCGCCATCAGCAACGATGCTAGTCTTAGTGTCGCGGCGGATGCGACCGGAACGATTCGGATATGGAGTGCGGCTGATGGCAAGGACTTGGGGCAGTTGCTTGGTCACGCAGGGCCTGTTCGTTCAGTCTCGATCCATCCACAGAAGCAACAGATCCTCTCGGCTGGTGACGATGGAACGCTGCGGCTGTGGCGTTTGCCGATCGCTGCGACTCCGGTTGCCGGGCATACGATGCCTGTTACCGCAACGGCGATCAGCGCGAACGGGAAGATTCTCGCAACCGCTTCACAAGACAAATCAGTTCGTCTTTCCAATCCGACCAACGGAGCCGCGATCCGAGCGCTCGCTGGTCATACTCAGGCAACGACCTCCGTCGTGATCCGTCCTGATAGTGTGCAAATTGCTAGTGGCGACGAAGCAGGCGAGATCCGTTTGTGGAACGCCAACGGAACGGCCGAAGGCGTGTTGCTCGGTCATGCCGGAGCTGTGAAGGGATTGGTTTACGCTCCTCAAGGCACAACTCTGGTTTCGACCGGCGCGGATGGAGCGCTGCGCTGGTGGCAGTTGCCAATCGTCCCGCCGAAGACGCTTCCCGCTGCCGGCGACGTCGTGAACGCTGTCAGCTTGTCCAAGGACGGGAAACTCGCGGCATCCGCCAGCAATGACAAGGTTGTGCGCGTGTACGACATTGCGTCTGGCCAAGTGACGAAGCAACTGAGCGGTCTGGCGGGAGCTGTTCGCTCGGTCGCCTTTAGCGCCGATGCTTCGCTCGTTGCCGCGGCGGACGATCAGGGCGCGATCAAGATTTGGGTGATGGCGGACGGAGCCAACCGCGTCACGTTTACGGGACATGCCGGTGCCGTGTTGGGTCTGGCCTTTCATCCGGGAGGACAACAGCTTGCATCGTGTGGTGCCGACGGAACCGTTCGGCTGTGGCGAGCGAGCCTGACGCAAGCACAACTTGACGGCGGTGAGGAACCGGTTGAGCGGACCTTCGCGGGCCACGCCGGAGTGGTTAACGATGTTCTGTTTGCACCGAATGGCAACTGGCTGGTTACCGGTGGCGCTGACAAAACGATTCGCGTGTGGCAGACAGCCGACGGGAAACAGCTTGCGACGTTGGCCGGATCGACTGCCGCGGTCACTTCGCTCGCGATCAGCACGGACGCCAAGCGGCTTGCCGCAGGCAGCGCTGACAAACAGGCTCGCACTTGGGTGCTGCCGCCCGCTCCAACAGGCAGCATTGCGGCGGAGAAACCATTCGTTCACGCCGTTAATCTTCAAGGTGTGGGCGTGAGCGCAGACGGAACGCGGGTAGCGACAGCATGTGCTGACAACTTCGTGCGTGTTTGGGACGTCGCGAGCGGCCGTGAGTTGGAACGATTCGCCGGGCATCAAGCCGCGGCAACGGACGTCGCGTTTGCTCCCGATAACAAGACGCTGGTTTCCAGCAGCGCAGACAAGTCGCTGCGTGTTTGGACTTTGGCGGCGTCGCGAGTTGTTGTCGCCGCCGAAGCGAGCGTGAATGCGCTTGCGATCACCGCGGATGGCAGCCAACTCGTCGCAGCGTCGGCCGACAAGCTTGTGAAGACCTGGGATTTCAACACCGGTGCAGCCAAGCAATCGTTGGCTGGTAGCACTGGCGAGTTGCATGCGCTGGCTATCCGCAAAGACTCAACACAGATCGCGGCAGGAGGCGCTGACAAACAGATCTATCTTTGGAACGTGACCAACGGGCAAGCTGCGGCGACTGCCGAGAAGTTCGAGACGCCCAGCGTCGTTCACAGCCTGCGCTACAACGCGGACGGAACTAAAGTGGCCGCCGGCGGTGACAAGAATACGCGCGTCTATGATGCCGCGAGCAAGACATTGCTCGAACAAGTGCCATCGGAAGCCGCGGTGCAGAGTGTTGATTGGCTCGCCGATGGCCTGTCACTTGCGATCGCGGAGGGCAACGTACCATCCTTACGACCGCTCGCGTTTCAACGATTACTCACGGGGCATGCGGGCGCGGTGAGCAGTGTTGTCTTTGCACCGAATGGGACACAGGCGATTAGCGGCGGCGCTGATAAGAGCGTGCGTCTGTGGAATCTCGCCGATGGCAAAGAGCTGCGAGCCTTTGCTGGTGTTCAGGATGTGGTCACGAGTGTCGCCGTTACACCCGACGGAGCCACTGTGATTGCGGGAAGCATCGACAAACATGTGCGGACCTGGACGCTGGCGAATGGCCAAGCTGTGAAAGACATCGTCCATCCCGTTGCCGTACGAAGCGTGTCGGTCGGCGGAGATGCTACACGAGTGGTGACCGCGAGCGATGACAAGATCGTGCGGTTGTGGGATTTGGCGAGCGGGTTAGAACTCGAACGATTTGCCGGACACGAAGCGAACGTCGCGAGTGTGTCGCTCGCCGCCGACAACAAGACGATTCTGTCCGGGAGCGCCGATAAAAGCGGACGGCTTTGGACTGCAGCGGCTGTTCGTGTTGTGCAGGCGGACCCGGCGAAAGTGAACGACCTCGTGCTATCGGCGGATGGAGCCCAGGCGATCACAGTCGGTGACGACAAAGTCGCAAAGGTCTGGAACACAACCGATGGAGCCGCAGTCCGGCAAATCGCGGGTGCGCAAGCGAATCTCGTGCGGCTCGCAATTCGGCCGGATGGAGTGCAGGTCGCGGGCGCGGACGCACAGGGACGTGTTTATCTTTGGACGTATGCGAACGGGGCGCTTGCACAGACGATTGAAACCGGCTCGCCCGTGATCGATCTTGCGTTCAGTATCGACAACCAGCGTATCGTGGCTGTCAGCGCGGATAACAAGCTGCGCGTCTATGACGCAACTGCCGCAGAGATAACGCCGTTGGGCGAACTTGCAAGTCCAACGCCTGTCGCAGCCATTGCCTTTGCTCCCGACAAGACCATCATCACCGGCGGCACTGACAAACAAATCGCCGTCTGGGCGGATGTATCACCGAACGCAGTCCGATCGCTCGCCGGGCATACTGCGCCGGTCTACGACGTCGCGTTTTCACCCGATGGCAAGCTCGTGGCTTCCGCGAGCGGCGATCAGACGATTCGTATTTGGGATGCAACGACCGGGGCTCAAGTACGAGCGATCTCAGGCAGCGTGGGGCCGGTCTATGCGATCGACTTCAACGCCGATGGCACGCAATTGGTGTCAGGTGGTGCCGACGGTCTCTTGCGGCTCTGGAATGTTGCGAACGGTGAGCAGTTGAAGCAACTGTCAGAAGGTGAGAAGCCGTCGCCGCTGTTCGGCGTGGCCTTTAGTGCTGATGGCCGATTCGCCGCTGGGGCTGGAGCCGAGAAGGTAATCCGGATCTGGGATGCGAATAGCGGCGCTGTCGCGAAGAATCTCGTGGGCCACACCGACGCGGTTTATCAGGTGGCGTTCAATCCACCAGGAACGCGATTGTTGTCGTGTGGACGGGCGGGGAACCTGACGGTATGGAATATAGGCGATGGCAAGCCGGCCTTTACTGGCAAATCACCGAATGTTCTTTATTCTGGGACTTACGCACGCGATGGCAGTGCGATCGCAGTCGCCGAAGCGACAGGATCGACGGTGTTCGTCGCTGTGCCGCAAGCTGCTCGGTAAAGTCCGCCGTTAAGCATCAACAAGAAACGCCCTGCCGGTTGGCAGGGCGTTGTGCTTGATTTGTAGTCGGTGTTTACACTAGCTCTTCGATCGGGCGGCCCTCTTCGACCATGTAGACTGGGCGGCCAGCTTGGTTGACGAACTGAACGCGCCGCTCGATGCCGAGCACATGGAAGACCGTGGCCATCAAGTCCTGCGGGCGAATCGGTTTGGTCTTGGGAACGTCAACCTTCTCGGCGGATTCACCAACCGTCTGACCCATCTGCAACCCACCGCCAGCCATGGCGAGTGTGGTCAGCGGAGCCCAGTGGTCACGGCCTGCGTTGCCGTTGATCTTCGGAGTGCGCCCGAATTCGCCAGTCACAACGAACAGGATATCCTTATCGACGCCGCGCTGGCTCATGTCTTCGACAAGAGCTGCGACAGCTTGATCGACGTTCGGAGCCCGTCCGTCAAGGCTCGTCTTGATGTTGCCGTGCATGTCCCAGCCGCCATATTGAACGGTGACGAACCCGCAACCGGCTTCGCACAAGCGGCGAGCTTGCAACAGTTGCTGTCCCAAACCAGGTCCGTAACGATCGATGACACGCGGATCTTCGTACTTCAGATCAAACGCCTGTTGCGACTTGCTGAGCACAAGCTCGAAAGCTTGCTGCTCGAAGGCGTCTAAACCGTCCATCAACTTGCTGCGATCAACTTCACGATTTACGGTGTCGATCCCTTTCAGCAAGTCACGCCGCTTGTCGAGCCGCAGCTTATCAACAACCAGCGACATATTGCGCTTGGCTTGGCCATTTGGATCAAACGGCGAATAAGCTGCGCCGAGGAAGGCCGGGCCATCGCTGCTGATACCGTTCAAGCGAACGTAGGTCGGGATACCGGTCCGTAGGTTGTTGGCGCCCCGGTATCGCGAGACAATCGACCCGATCGACGGTCGCGTGGGCAGCCCGCCCTGGTCCGACAGCAGATTGTTGTAACCGGTCATGACAAAGTGCGTGCCGCCTCCATGTCCGCTGTTCGTGTGCGCGAATGAACGAACGAACGCCATTTTGTCGGCGACCTGAGCCATCTTCTCGAAGTGACCACCCAGCGTGACGCCGGGGATGTTTGTCTTCACTTCGCCGGTCACACTGCGGTACTCGGCGGGAGCTGTCATCTTGGGGTCGAACGTTTCGACGTGTGTGGGACCACCACCCAGCCACAACCAAATCACGGAAGTGTCTTTGACTTTCGCACCAGCCGCTGCAGCTTCTGTTCGCGCACGAAGGAGTGCAGGCAGAGTTAACGAACCGAGCCCGAGAGATCCAACTTTCAAAAAGTCACGACGCGAAGTCCCTTCGCAATTCCGTGACGACTTGCCAGCAAGGAAGTTCAACATGGTTTTAACTCCAAACCAAGGTGGCGGTGCGGCGTCTCGGACCGTAACGCATCAAGTTTCATCGATTTGAGTATTCTATCGGGATTCAAGTGGCTCATGCAAGAGATTCAGGAGAAACTTCCCGTGTGAAGGTGGGGAGATTGGCTAGTTTCGCGTGCTTACGTGGGGAATATGGAACGATCTGACAAGCTGCGGCAGTAAAAGATGGGCGGGGCCTGGGTGGTTAAGTAGGCGGCACCCCTAGCGATTTACCGCCATCGATCGCAATGCAAGTGCCTGTCACCATCAGGGAGGCATCGCTGACTAGATACAGAATCGCCTCCGCCACTTCGCGTGGGGAGATCATTCGTTCGGCGGCGCGAGCCAGCGGACTGGCTTGAATGAACTGTTTCACAGTCGTCTCGCGATCATCGGCCCGGTCTAGATCGGCGTTCATCATGCGTGTATCACCGACGGGGCCGGGACAGACTGCATTGACTCGGATTCGGTCGGGGCCATGACACAAGCCGAGGCTCTTCGTTAGCGCGACAAGCGCACCCTTGCTGATCGAATAAACAGGGTCATGGGCTCGCGGCAGCAGACCGGCGTTGCTCGCCATGTTGACGATCGCTCCACCGCCGCGTTGTTTCATGTGTGGAATGGCGTGCTTGCAAGCGAGGAAGGCACCTTTGAGATTCGTGTCGATGCACGCGTCCCAATCGGCTTCGGTGACGTCCGTGATCTGCTTCACCATGCCGATACCTGCGTTGTTGACGAGGATGTCGAGCTGACCGCCTTCACTCACCGCCGTGTTGATCAGTTTCTCCACGTCCGCTTCGACTCGGACATCGCACTTCAGCTCGGTGATGCCCAATCGGGTGGACTCCGTGGCGGTCGAATCGACCGGATCGAAGTCGCCGACGAAGACGCGAGCACCATGCTCGGCTAAGAGTATCGCTGTCGCGCGGCCGATTCCCGAGGCTCCGCCCGTGACGACTGCGACGCGGTTGGTAAGTGTTGGTTGAGGTTGAGTTGTATCAGGCACAGGCTAATCTCAGTTGGTGGTGACGAGAGTTGATTCATCGGTAGGCGAGGGAGCTCGCCGCGATGCGGGTTAGGCAGTACTGAGGCAAGATGCCTCAGTCACGTTAAGGCTTGCCGCAAACTGCGGTCGCTCCCGAGCAACAATCTTCCGGCCGCACACAGCGGCAGCCCAGCACAGCTCCGCTTGCTCCGACCGTCGGGGCAACGACGTACAGGAGCAAGACGAGATGCCAGGGGAGGTTGTTCTGTAGCGAGACGATTGCCGGGCCGAGCGACCGGCCGGGTTTAGCGAAGCCCCGCTAATTGGGCCTGCGATCAAAGCAGCCAGTAGCACGAGTGCTCCGACCGCGACTCCAGCCATGACGCCCTTTTCCTTCGCGCCGGTCGAGACGCCGAGGATGACGAACATCAGCAAAAACGTGAAGCATACTTCGGCGACAAACGCTTGGGCGATGCCGACGTCGGTGCCAGGGAGCGTCGCTCCGAGCACCGTATCTTGCGGAAACATGACGCGAACGAGAACACTTGCCAGAACGGCACCGATGAGTTGGCTGGCGATGTACGGACCGACCTCGTTGCCGGGGAAACGTCTGGCCACCCAGAATGCGATCGTGACGGCCGGATTGATGTGCGCTCCAGAGACATCTCCGATGGCGTAGATCATCGTCATGACCACCAAGCCGAACGCGATGGCGATTCCGAGATGAGACACCACGCCGTCGAACTCGTTGTTGACGACGATCGCGAGCGTGCCGATGAAGACTAGCGATAGCGTGCCGAGCATCTCGGAGGTGCAGCGTTGTCTGAGCGATTGCATCGCGACTCGAGTCCTTCTTTACGAAGTGCAGTTCGACTTACATCGGCCGATTACGAACTCGACAAATGCGCGGGTCGCCGGGCAGTAAAGGCTGTCCGGCCGGTGGATCAAGAACAGCTGTCTTGTCGGCCGGATGCCGCGTACATCGACTCGCTGCAGCACTCCGCTTCCCAGGTCGCTGGCCGCGCTGAGCGATGACAAGAAGGCGACACCGACGTCTTCGCGAACGGCCGCTCGGATCGCGTCGTTGGAGTTCATTTCCATCACGACATTGAGTTGATCGAACGAAATGTCCTGCTCGCGGAGCGATTCCTCGACGCACTGCCGGCTGCCTGAACCGGGCTCGCGCATGATGAGCTTCTGTTTCAGCAAGCTCTGCGGAGTGATGTACCTCTTCTTCGCGAATTCATGCTCCGGCCGAACGACGAGTATCAGTTCGTCGGTCGCGACCGGCACGACAACAACCCGCAAAGCCTTGGGTTCTTCGCCGACGAGACCGATGTCGGCATCCGCGTCCATGACGGCCTTTGTCGCCAGGCGACTATCCGTGATGTGCACGGTTTCTCTGACGTCGGGGAACTGCTCGCGAAACTCAGCCAACATCCGCGGCAGCAGATGTTCCGCGGGAATCGTGCTGGTGGCAATGCGAATGCGGCCTTCAATGTGCGTTTCGATACCGGCGACAGCAGCCTGAGCTTCTTCGACGAGGGCGATGATCCGTCTCGCGTAATCGTTCAGCCGGCGTCCGGCCTCCGTAAGCGATACCGCCCGCCCAGTGCGATCGAATAGCGTCGTCGTCAATTCCTGCTCCAGAGCCGCAACATGCTGGCTAACCGCAGCCTGGGTGATATTCAGCGATTCAGCCGCACGCGTAAAGCTGTTTTCAGACGCCGCGGCAACGAACGTACGAAGGTGCTTCACTTCCATTCGGTGAGTTATATCACAGTAGGTCTCGTTCGCCGAACGTGACCTGACGAAGCCGCAACGCGCGGTTTGGGACGACGAATCGTCCCGAGGTCACGCTCGGCGCGCGAGACGCACTTGCTTCGCCAGTCATTCACAGAGTATTATGACTATCGGTTATCAATAAGGATCTGTGATGGAGGCGCAGCGGATGAGTCAGGGATACCGTGTGGTGGTTGCGGCGTTGCTGTTGATCGCGACTGGCGGAGCGGGAGTGTCGGTCGCTGATGAAGCCAAGTCGAGGGCCTTCCACTTGAACTACGGCGCGACCTTGAAGCGTCTTCCGAAGCACGGAAAGATCCGTGTCTGGCTGCCTGTTCCACAGACGAACGAATATCAGCATGTCGAACGTTTTGGGACCACGGTGCCCGCTGAAACAAGGCTTACGACTGAGCCGAAGTATGGCAATAAGATTCTCTACTTTGAGCAAGACGGATCCGACTCAGGCGCGATTGACTTTCAAGCGGCCTATCGGATTACGCGACACGAAGTTCGAGGCGTTAGCGGTACCGACCGTCCGCGGATCTCGCTGACCGAGGCAGAGCGGTCGCGTTTCCTAGCCCCGAACGTGCGCGTTCCCGTGGACGGCAAGCCGGTCGAGTTGCTGAGCGAGATCGCGTTCGGCGGCGATACATTTGCGGTCGGGCGGGTACTTTACGACCGCGTTGATCAACACGTGCGTTATGACAAGTCCAAACCGGGCTATGGGAATGGCGACGTGCTGTGGGTTTGTGACAGTCGGTTTGGCAACTGCACGGACTTTCACAGCCTGTTCATTTCGCTGGCTCGCTCGAAAGGCATCCCGGCGCGTTTCGAGATAGGCTTCCCGTTACCGCGCGAACGCGGCGAAGGCAGCATCAGCGGATATCATTGTTGGGCGTCGTTCTTCACAAACGATCAAGGATGGGTGCCGGTCGATATTTCGGAAGCGGACAAGCATCCCGAGATGAAGGATTACTACTTCGGGAACTTGACCGAGAATCGAGTCACCTTCACCACCGGGCGCGACATCGATCTTGTACCACAACAGGCCGGCGCGCCTCTGAACTACTTCGTCTATCCGTACGTCGAAGTCGCCGGCAAGCCTCTACCGCAAGATCAGATCAGGCTGGCGTTTTCGTACGACGATGCAGAATAAGTTGCTTTTGACGGCGAAAACAGCGACAATCTGCTCATCCTCGGAATTCTTGTCCTAGGCTTGTACAGGCGGATGGGTGCCGTTGACATCCGTTTCCCCTCAGTGCAGCAGATTTCGAGTGACAGGCCGGAATGCAATGAACGAGATACAAGAACTGCGAGATGCGAGCCGCCGGATTCGCAAAGCACTTTGCATCCAGGTTGGCGAACAGGCGAGAAATGACCTTGCCGAGTTGATCGACTCGCTGATCGATCGCGTTCAGCAACTGGAACGCACGAAAGTCGATGTGATGCCAATCGTACCGACGGCCGCACCTTCATCTGGCATGCACACGGTTCGGTAGCCGCCCTCGTCAGGCAACGGCTGTTTCGTTAAGGTGCCCAGTAGGTCACGCTCGCCGAGCGTGACCTTTGTGTGCAAGCGTGCCTTTGTGTGCAAGTGTGCGAGCGTGACCCCTGAGTGCCGAGTCGCGATCGCTTCAAAGTCATCCTCGCTTTAGAGCTATCTTCGCTTCCAGATCACGTTCGGCGAACGTGACCTACCGACATGCCCCCGACTCGACTTCACAGCCGAATCGTCATTCCCGCCAGATTGGAATCGACACGTCTTCCTCGCAAGCTGTTGCTTCGCGAAACGGGCAAGACACTACTTCAACACACTTACGAATCGGCTGCGAAAGCGGCTCTACCAACCGGACTGTGTGTGGCGGCAGATCACGAAGAGATCGCGGTGGAAGTCCGGCAATTCGGCGGAGAAGTGCAACTCACCGATCCGAACGCGGCCAGTGGTACAGATCGTGTCGCGGAAGTGGCCCGTTCGCTTGACAGTGTCGATGTGATTGTCAACGTGCAAGGCGACGAGCCGGAGATCGCAGGCGAGTCGATTGACTTGGCAATCAAGTTGCTGGAGCAGAATCCGGCTGCTGTGATATCGACGCTGGCGACGCCGATTCGCTCGCGAGAGCAGTTCGAAGACCCAGCATGCGTTAAGGTCGTTTTCGATGCGGCTGGTAGCGCACTCTACTTTAGTCGCAGCCCGATCCCGCACGCACGCGAATGGGATGATGCCCTGATCGACGCAGAGCCGCCTCACTTCTATCAGCACGTCGGCCTCTACGCTTATCGGCGGGAATTCCTGTTGCAGCTTGCCGAGATGGCACCGTCGTCGCTGGAAAACCTTGAGCGATTGGAACAGCTTCGCGTGTTGGAGGCGGGATACAGGATTCTGGTCGGTGTGATCGACGAACCGACCGTCGGAATCGATACGCCCGAGGATTATCGGGCATTTGTCAGTCGGGCATCGACTTGCTAAGATGCACTCCTAGGGTTAAGCCCTGGCCCCTCCCAAACCTGTGCCAGGTAGTCCCCAGATTTGTGTCATTTTGCGTTCGCTTTGCGCTGTCATCGTGCTCGTAAGTACTTTTATAAGAACCATTTGCCAGGAAGGCGTTGTTCTATGACCAAACACATTTTCGTGACCGGAGGCGTTGTCAGCTCGTTGGGCAAAGGGCTGACTAGTGCGTCGATTGGGATGCTGCTCGAACGGCGTGGCCTGAGTGTGCGGATGCAGAAGCTCGATCCGTATATCAACGTCGATCCCGGCACGATGAGCCCTTACCAGCATGGCGAAGTCTACGTGCTGGACGATGGCAGCGAGACCGATCTGGATTTGGGGCACTACGAGCGATTCACGAACAGTCCACTCACTCGCGACGCGAACTACACAACCGGCCAGATCTATCTCTCGGTGATCGAGAAGGAACGGAGGGGCGAGTTTCTCGGCAAGACCGTTCAAGTCATTCCGCACATCACGAACGAAATCAAGAGCGTCATTCACAAGCTCGCCGCGGACGATGTCGATGTCGTCATCACCGAGATCGGTGGGACCGTTGGCGACATCGAGAGCCAGCCGTTCCTCGAAGCGATTCGCCAGTTCTCGCTGGACGTCGGCAAAGAGAATTGCCTGTACATTCACCTAACTTTGGTACCGTATCTCAAGGCGGCTGCCGAGTTGAAGACCAAGCCAACTCAACATTCGGTCGGCCAGTTACGCGAAATCGGTATCCAACCCGACGTGTTGATTTGCCGCTGTGAACGGTCGATCAGCCGCGAGGACCGCGAGAAGATCGGCCTTTTCTGTAACGTACCGCTCGAAGCGGTCATTGAAGAGAAGGACAAAGACTTCTCGATCTACGAAGTTCCGCTCAGCCTTGTCGATCATGGTCTGGACGAATTGATCGTCAAGAAGCTGCAGCTTCCGACTGAGACGTTGGACTTAGATATTTGGCGTGACATTCTGCACCGGCTGCGCAATCCCGAACACGAGATCAGCATCGCCGTTGTCGGCAAGTACGCCGAACACGTCGATGCCTATAAGTCGATCTACGAAGCCGTCGATCATGCCGGTATGCATCATCACGCCCAAATCCGAATTGGCCGCATTCACAGCGAAGAGATCGAGCGTGAGGGGCCTGAGCGAATTCTGAGCGGATACGATGGCATCCTGATTCCGGGCGGTTTCGGTGAACGCGGTATCGAAGGCAAGGTCGAAGCGATTCGTTTCGCCCGTGAACGCGAGATTCCTTTCTTTGGGATTTGCCTCGGTATGCAGTGTGCCGTGATTGAATACGGACGGAGCGTGGTGAAGCTCGAAGATGCTCACTCGACGGAGTTCGACAAAGACACACCGCATCCAGTAATTTGCCTGCTCGACGAGCAAAAGAAGATTACTCACAAGGGCGGCACGATGCGGCTTGGCACGCAACCTTGCACGCTCGACGAGACCAGTCGTTCGGCCATTTGCTATGGCCGGGAAGACATCTCAGAGAGACACCGTCATCGCTACGAGTTCAATAACGTCTATCGCCAGCAATTCACCGCCCACGGCATGCTGTTCGCCGGACTCAGCCCGGACGAGGGCTTGGTGGAGATCGTGGAGTTGCCCGAGCATCCTTGGTTCGTTGCGGTGCAGTTCCATCCGGAATTCAAGTCGAAGCCCACCGCAGCACAGCCGCTGTTCGCAGGCTTCGTTGGAGCGGCGATAGAACGGCGTTCAAAAAAAACTGGGGCGGCGCAGGAAGTCGAAGCTACCTAGTTCACGAAAGTGTCTTGTATCGGAGACGAGTAGGCCGGAACAAGTCCGCGCAGTTCCGGCACGAATAACCAGGGATGCCGGAACGGCGCAGACTTGTTCCGACCTACCTACCTAACTTACTCGGAGTGTGATTCGCCATGACTGCCCCGGGAGAGAAGCCGAAGATTATCGTTGACGACGATTGGAAGACGCGGGCTCAGGAAGAGAAAGAACAACTACAGAAGGCGGCTGAGGCTGAAAAGAAGCAGGAGGGTGCTGGCGAGACTGAAGACTCGCAGCCTGAAACGGCGGAGGCTGAATCGCAAGCCGAAGAGATGCCAATTCCCGCGGCATCCTTCTCGGTACTCATCACGTCCCTCGCCACGCAAGCTCTCGCGATGCTCGGGCAAGTCCCGATGGAAGACGGCAAGCCGGTGCTGCGGCTGGATCACGCCAAGCATTTCATCGATACGCTTGCCATCCTGGAAGAGAAGACGAAGGGCAATCTGGAAAGCAGCGAAATGGTCATGCTCAACAACGTCCTCCACGAGTTACGGATGGTCTACGTGGAAGCCTCGAAGCACGTACCATCAACGCTAGCCGAGTGATTGTAACCAACCCGTGAACCGAATCCGACACCTCGTGCTGACGCTATTACTTTGCCTCGCGGGGCAGTTTGATACGGCTGCAGAAGTGAAGATCGGCATGCAGAAGCAACTGCTTGTCGATGACCATGTTGTTGCCGACCGCACAGACGTCGAGCGTCGTTTGGGAATCGCCACCAAGGCAAACGGTGGTGAGCCGATCTTCCCCAACGGACGTTTCTATGGCACCGTGCTCCATGATGCTGGCAAGTTCAAGATGTGGCACCGCAAAGCTGACAACACCGGCTACGCGTATGCTGAGTCATTCGACGGTTTGCACTTCGAACCGAAGGGTGAATTGACGGGGATCAACTTTGCGGGCGACATCAATCTGGCTGTCGAGTGGAATCGCCCCACGGGCGACTCAGGCTTCCGCTTTATTGGCGGCTACGACGCCCCGGGCATGGCGGCAGGAATTGCCGTATCTACTGACGGCCTGCGATGGAAGCCGCTGAACGACGGCAAGCCGGTGACTTTTCGTGCGGCGGATTGTCACAACCAAGTCTTGTGGGATCCGCTGGCCAAGACCTATCGATTGTTCACTCGTACCGACTTCGGAAGCGGAGGCGGGCCGCTGGCCAATACGGTCGCAAAGAACTTCGAAGTGCGTGGCACGCGCGGGATGACTAATCCCGACATTTATGCCGACGCCGCGAAGTGGAACATCGTTCGGCAGTGGGTCTTCGATCGTGAAGGACCGCGCGAGTACTTGCGACGGCAGATCTACTCGATGACTGTCTGGATTCACGAAGGCGTGTACTTCGGGCTGCTGTCTGTCTATGAACATCCGGCTGATGTTCGCGAAGGGCTTACGACAGACAAAGTGAAGCGGCACGAACGTGACGTGATGAGCTTTTATATTGCGACGAGCCGCGATGCAGATCAGTGGGATCTCACCTGGGTCTACGCAGGCCAGCCAATTGTTCCGCGCGGTCCGGAACAGGCGTTCGACAAAGACATCGTCTTTCCTAGCTCGACGATCGTAACGCATGACGACAAGCACTGGCTCTACTATCACGGTTCCAACGAGCGGCACGGCACCGCCGAACTGAAGCCGGCCGTCTGGTTCGAGAAGGACGAAGCGATCGGGCTGGCAACTCTCCCACTGGATCGATTTGTCTCACTTCATGCTGGTGACGTGCAAGGGACGCTCGTGACGAAGCCGTTTCGGCTGGCTGGCGAGGCTTTACAAGTCAACGTCGATGCTAAGGACGGCGAACTGGCTGTTGATGTGCTCGACGCGCGCGGTAAGCCGATCGTGGGCTACAGCGGGAAACAAAGTCAGACGAGCAAAGGCGTTGATGACTTGCGACTCTCACCGCGCTGGCAACAGCACGCCGATCTATCCGCCTTGATCGGCAAGACCGTTCGCCTGCGATTCCGAATGCGAAACGCGGACATATACGCCTTCCAGGTCACGGCTCGGAAGTGACCAGCATGGTCGCGAATCTGTCCCAGCAACTCAATTAGGGTCCGGTGACCACGTGACGACGGATGTGATGCCCAGTGGATAGCCTTTCGCGCCCAGGACCCCCTTGTTCCACGGAGCATGATAGTGATACAGGAACACCGTCAGGATGCGGCCGTCAGCGAGTTCCACCGAGCAGGGACTGTGCATCGATTGGTGCATCGCCCACCGGAACAGAGTGAAACGCTTATCCCAGTCCCATGTCTTGCCGTGATCGCGGCTGACGACTGCTTCGATGCCGTGATACATGTGGCCTTCCAACTCGCCCATGCGTGCTGCATACGTCAGCAGCAGCCTGCCATCTCGCAGGACGATCAGGTCGCTGTGTGTCTTTCCATATTTGAAGTGGACTTGATGGTCGGTCCAGGTCTTACCTTCGTCCATGGACCGCGCCGTGGTGATGCGCCGCCAGTGATCGCTATACGACGGGTAGTCATCTGGCGGCGCCGTCCGCATCGCGACGACCAAGGCACCATCTTTTGCTCGCGCGATCGCTCCTTCGGAAGTACTCCACTCAGGCGGCAGCCAGATGCCTTCCTTCCACGTGCGTCCACCATCTCGGCTGCGTCGCAACAAGGAGTAAGCCGTCCATCCACCGCGCCGCTCGCCCTCACAGTAAAACAGGCCAGTGACCGTGTCATCTTCAACGAGCATACTGCCTTTGTGATAAGTGACTCGGCCATCCGGCAACTTCGGAAACGGCGTCTTGTCTTTCCACGTCTCGCCGCCATCGTCGCTGAACGCCAGAAATCCGGCATCGTCGCCGGGGATTAGCGCAAGTTTCCGGCCTCCGAGGCTGATCGGCTGTGGGCGTTCGAGTCCGCGATGGAACTCGCGTGGCGGGCTCCAGGTCTTGCCTTCGTCATCGGAATGCGCTGTGAAGATACCGCGTCCGTCTGTTTCGTCATGCGTCCAGCCTGTGCCAACCAGCACGAGCCGCCCGTCGCCCGCTCGACAAAGTGAAGCGAACTTCATCGAGTGAACGAGGAATGCATAGCTGGTCGCTTCCTGATAACGCGGGCCATCAGGATGTTCCTGCCGCACGACGATCGGGATCACCGGCGTAGTGACGCGGTCAGACGCGTAAGCCGCGCTTGCCTGCCTCGACGCGAGTGTCTTTAGTTTGTCGAGCGGGATCGTGTCCTTCGGAGTTGGCACAACGCCCTTCGCCGGCGTCGAGGTTGCTGTCGGGAAGTCGTCTTGGCCACGGGCGAGTGAGTTGAACGCGATTGCCGTGAAGACCGACGCGTTCAGAACGGAGACTCGAATCATATTCTGGCTTTCAAATCGAAAGGGATAGGCTGGTGCAGGGTGGAGTTGGAAATGTTGCCCCAAACGGTCCCAATTGTACGCGGTTCGGATACGGCTAACATGCCCACGTTCTGCATGCCTCTCGACGTCAAACCGGCTCTTGCTGCGTCAAGCAGTGGAAAGAGCCGAGTCCCCATACTAGGTCGATGGATGGCAGGCCAATGACTTCTCGATCAGGAAACAAGCCTTCCAGAATGCGAACGGCTTCTTCGTCTGCGGCATCGTCGAATTGAGGCACGATAACGGCGCCGTTGGTGATATAGAAGTTGCAGTAGGACGCGGGTAAGCGTTGGCCTTGGCAGAACTTGGGCTTGGGCAGCGGCAGCCGAACGATCGTGAAACCGTTTCCATCTTGGTCGGCCATACCTTCCAATTGCTCGAAGTTGGCTTTCAGCGACTCATGGTTCACGTCGCTCGAATCGTTTTCCCAGGCAGCTACGATTGTGTGCGAGTCGATGAAGCGGGCAAGTTGATCGACGTGCCCGTCCGTATCGTCGCCGGCGAGTTCTCCGCGCGAAAGCCATAACACGTTGTTTGCTCCCAGATAGGAACTCAGATAGTCCTCCATCTGCTCGCGCGTCATGTTCTCGTTTCTGTTGGGATTCAACAAGCATGACTCCGTGGTCAGAATCGTGCCGCGACCGTTACCTTCAATCGCGCCACCCTCCAGGACCAGTCCCGGAACGAAACGCTTTCGCTGAAGTTGGACTGCGACCTGCTCGGTGACAGTGTTGTCGGCGTCGAACGGCGGATACTTGCCCCCCCACGCGTTGTAGCCCCAATCGACGATGGCCGGTGGAAGAAAAGGGGTCAGGTCCAATTGGCCGGAACGGCCCGAAGGGTGCTTCGCACCAATTGGACCTGACCCCTTTTCTTCCACGACAAAGATCGGTCCGTGATCGCGACACCAAGCGTCGTTCGTCTTGATGTTGTATAGCCGAACATCTGGAATATCAGCGACCAAGCTCGCCGCAACCGACATCACCACTTCACCGCCCGCCAGGATGTTGACCGGCTCGAACCGTGCGATGGTCCGTACGAACTCGGTATACCGTTCGGGAATTACTTCGAACTTGCCAGGCCAAGTGTCGGGATTGTGCGGCCACGAAAGCCATGTTGCCGCGTGCGGTTCCCACTCGGCGGGCCAGCGATAGCCGAGCGCAGCAGGCGTGGGCTCATTCGTTGTCATCAAGATACCGCTTCGATAGACCATCGTAAGCGTCGATCCGCCGATCGCGCAGGAATGGCCAATGGGTGCGCGCGGTGTTGATCGTGCTCAGATCGCACTCCACGACAAGCGTCTCTTCGGCGTCGTGTGTTGCGCGAGCCAACACATTGCCGTAGGGGTCACTCACGAACGACGCGCCCCAGAATCGCAGTTGCCCTTCCACGCCGACTCGATTCGTTGCGGCGACGAACACGCCGTTGGCGATGGCATGGCTGCGCATCATCGTTTCCCACGCGGAATGTTGACTCTCACCAAAGGCTTCCTTCTCATCCGGCAACCAACCGATCGCCGTTGGATAGAACAAAATCTCCGCGCCCGACATGGCCGTCAGTCGCGCGGCTTCGGGAAACCACTGATCCCAGCAGATGCAGACACCAATTCGCCCGAACCTCGTCGGGAAGCTGCGGAAACCCAAATCTCCGGGTGTGAAGTAAAACTTCTCGTAGTACAGCGGATCGTCGGGAATATGCATTTTGCGATACATCCCAACCTGCGACCCATCCGCGTCGAAAACAATAGCTGTGTTGTGGTAAACACCTGCCGCTCGCCGCTCGAACAGAGACCCAATGACAACGACCCCGTATTGTCTCGCGGCAGCTGATAACGCGTCGCTGCTCGGCCCGGGAATCGTTTCAGCTTCAGCGAACCGATCATGTTCCTCGGTCTGGCAAGGATACTGGTTGTGAAAGAGCTCTTGCAGGCAGATGACGTTCGCGCCTTGTTCGGCTGCATCACGGATCCGCCCGATCGCCTTCTGCACATTGGCTGCCTTGTCGTCAGCACAGCTCATCTGCAGAAGCGCGAGAGAAACCAATCGACGATCAAGCGTGGCATCCATGCTCTGATTTGTAGCACGGAACCATCGGCAGACAAGGCACCTCTAGAGTTTGCCAGGCAACTCGTTATCGACGAATAACGACGCTGGAACCCTTTGAGAGAATACCGTACAGATCGTTTGCATCGGCCGAGCTGAGGCTAATGCAGCCGTCGCCGCTTGGCCCACGGGCTCCGCTGCCGTGGATGCCGACGTCTTGTCCCAGATCGATCCAGATGCCGCCGTACGGGTTGGCTGGATCGCCGACTGCGATCGTCTGTCCGTTGCCAGCGTAGTACGTTCTGCCGGGAAGCTTGCCGGTGACACGATATTCCCCCGGTTGCGGAGCCGGGTTGTTACCGACGGCGATCGTAAAGCGACCCGCATAGAGCTTGCCTGCATAGAGCGTCAGTTCGTTGCGGCTCGTAGAGACGTCCGCGCGGAACGGGCCTTTGACGATTTTGAGTTGCGTGCCAGGAGCGACAGCTTGCGGATTCGGAAGCCCATTGACATTCGCCAGCAGTTGCCAAGGCACATGATGACGCTGCGCGATGTCCTGCAATGTCTCATTGCCTTGAACCTGGTAGGCGGCTTCGATCAGATGCTCATTGGAATAGACGACCTTCCCGGCGAGTGGATCCAGCAAGTCCAGCAGCTCGCGTCTTTCCGTGTCGCTCAAGTTCTCGCTGCCGTAGTAAAACGAAAGCTTCAACAGCGCTTCGTACCACTCGCCGGCATCGATCTTTGCGCGAACGGACTGAATAACGCTTTGCAGAGGACTGGCCCCAATCGGACCAATGTCATCGTTGGCGGTGGGATCCTGTTGTGGAGATACAACTGGCGCAACGGAGTCGGCATACCGCGGCGCCATCTCTGCTGTTGTAGCGCGTGACTCGGAAGGCATTCCTGTCGCACCACCGAAACTACTGAAGCGATCGTCGGCGATCGTCGTGTCGCCGATGTTGGCGGTTGTATCCGCTTGTGGAGTCGTTTCACCAACGCCTGACGGCATTGCGGCGTATTCCGGCGGGGCAGGTAGCGCCGTTGTTGCTGTGTCGGCTGCCTCAGCAGCGCTCGGCTGCGAACGGTTGCTTGACCCAAGCAGAGCGGGAGGCGTGATCGATGGTGCCGTTGGAGCTGACGGAGCAGTTGGCGAAGTCGCCGGTGAAACATCGATTCCAGGTGACGAAGCGGATGTCGAGGACTCAGCCACGGTGGTGTTCTGCCAACTCGGCTGGCTGCCGGTCATCGTTTGTTCGACACCCGTCGATCCAGTTGTGCTTGGACCGGCCCCGTACAGGGAATCAGCTTGCGGAACGTGCAGATCAACTTCGGCTGGCTGCTCTCCTTGCGGATCGGGCCAAGCCATATCAACAGGCATTTGGTCATTCTGATTCAGAAAGACGTAAACGCCATACAGAACTGCCAACAACAAGACTACTACGACGGCTGTTTTGAGCGTGTCCACTGTCGTCCTCCCTGACGAACTGGAAGTGCGCATTCTTCGCGGGCACGGATAGTAGGAGATGCCGAAAAATTGCGAAAGAGGAATCTGCGGTACGATGCTAGCAACAATTATCTGCGTCTAAGGTCGAAGTACTAAGCTCTAAACACGTAGAATCGAAGATCTTAGAAGAGCCTCATCGACCAAGTCGCTCGCGAATCAAGACCAATCGAGCGGCAAGCTCTTTCTCAAAACCGCGATCGACTGGGCGATAATACTCGCGCTCTACGCCGAGATAGTCTTGTGCGGCGACTCCATCTTCCGCGTTATGAGCGTACTCGTAACCCTCTCCGTGTCCCAGTTGCTTCGCGCCACCGTAGTGAGCATCGCGAAGGTGTCTGGGCACTGGAAGCAATCGTCCCTCCCGAACGTCTGCAATCGCCTCGCCGATCGCGACGGTCGCTGCATTCGATTTCGGAGCGCACGCCAGATAAGTGACACACTGAGACAACGTCAACTGACACTCGGGCAAGCCGACAAACTCGCAGGCCTGCATCGTAGAGACCGCCAGCGGCAGGGCGTGTGGATCCGCATTGCCAATATCTTCGCTGGCCAAGATCACCAGGCGGCGGCAAAGGAAGCGAACGTCTTCGCCCCCCTCAAGCATTCTCGCCAGCCAATACAACCCCGCGTCGGAGTCACTGCTGCGGATGCTCTTGATCAACGCGCTTGCCGCGTCGTAATGTTCATCACCCGTCGGATCGTACTCGATCGCTTTTCGCTGCACCGACTCAGCCGCCAACTCGCGCGTGAATTGTACGGACCGCTCGTCGCTCGAAAGCACGCCGATCTCAAGCGTCGAGAGTGCTCGCCGCGCATCGCCGTCGCAAACCTCGGCCAGATAGTCCATCGCGTTGTCCGTAATCTCGACATCGTACTTGCCGAGTCCGCGTGGCTTGTCGCTCAGCGCTCGCTTCAGCAGTGTCTTGACGTCGTCCGTCGAGATGGGTTGGAACTGAAAAATCTGGCTTCGGCTCACGAGCGCATTGACAACCGCGAAGAACGGGTTCGCCGTTGTCGCTCCAACCAATGTTACGATTCCGTTTTCGACGTCCGGCAACAGCGCGTCTTGTTGAGTCTTGTTAAACCGATGGATCTCATCGATGAACAGCAGCGTGCGCCGTCCGCCCGTCGCCGCCTCGTCGCGAGCGTCTTGTAACACCTCACGGAGATCTTTCACTCCGCTCGTTACTGCGCTCAACTGCCGGAACCGACTCTTCGTTTCACTCGCCAGTAACTGAGCCAGTGTTGTCTTACCCGTGCCCGGCGGCCCATAAAAGATCACCGACCCAAGTCGATTCGCCTTCAGCAACCTCCGCAACAACTTCCCTTCACCAAGAAAATGCTGCTGTCCGACAAACTCATCCAGCGTCTTCGGCCGCATCCGCGCCGCCAACGGTTGGACTGCGCGAAGGTTCGCCGCTTCGGATTGTTCAAAGAGTGACATGCCTGCCAGTATAGCGAAGTCTCACGAACATATTCGGCCAGCCTTGGATTGGAGCAGCCACGCTCGATCTTTAACGCGCCGCTGTCGTTCGGCTACAATCAAAGTTCCCGCCCGTCGGCCTTCGTTGCCTCGATAGTCTCACCTGTGGAGCAAACTGTGACACGCCTTCGTTTTGCCACCGCGATCTTGCTGCTCGCGCCTGCACACATCAGCTTGGCGGAAGAAGCTGACAAGACAGCGAAGCTCGCGTTCTTCGAAAACAAGATCCGGCCGGTGCTGGTCGAGCACTGTTACGGCTGTCATTCCGCGAAGGCGAAGAAGATTCGCGGCGAGCTGCTACTTGATACTCGTGCCGGGAGTCGCCAGGGTGGCGAGTCGGGTCCGGCGGTCGTGCCGGGAGATCTCGAAGAGAGTTTATTGTTGAGCGCGACCCGACACGAAGCGTTCGAGATGCCGCCAGATAGGAAGTTGCCCGGCGAGATCGTCGCCGACTTTGCAACCTGGATCAAACAAGGCGCGGTCGATCCGCGCGACGGCGAAGTCCGCGTGACGAAGCGAGTCATCAACATCGAGGAAGGACGTAAGTTCTGGTCGTTTCAGCCGCTCGCTCGACCGACCGTTCCTGAAGTGCTAGGCCAGGCTTGGCCGCGCGACGATATGGATCGCTTCGTCTTGAAGCGGTTGGAAGCCGCGAAGATCCAACCGGTGGCCGATGCCGATCGACGGACCCTGATTCGCCGAGTCTACTTCGACCTCATCGGTCTCCCTCCGACACCGGAGCAGATTGATGCGTTCCTCAACGATGAATCGCCCGAAGCCCTCGAACACGTCATTGACGAACTGCTCCGCTCGCCCCGATTCGGAGAACGCTGGGGGCGTCATTGGCTCGATGTGGTTCGGTTCGCCGAATCGAGCGGCGGCGGGCGGACGCTGTTGTTTCCCGAGGCGTGGCGTTATCGGGACTACGTCATTGAGTCGTTCAACAACGATCTGCCCTATGACCGTTTCGTCAAGCAGCAGATTGCCGGCGACTTGATGGAAGCGAGCGATTGGCAGGAGAAGCGGCGTCAGATCGTTGCGACGGCGTTCCTGGTCCTCGGTCCGACGAACTACGAGTTGCAGGACAAGGACGTGCTCGAGATGGACATCATCGACGAGCAACTCGACACGATGGGCAAGGCGTTTCTCGGCATGACGATCGGCTGTGCCCGCTGTCACGATCACAAGTTCGATCCGATCCCGATCCGCGACTACTACGCCCTCGCCGGAATCCTGAAGAGCACGAAGTCGGTGATTCACTCGAATGTTTCGAAGTGGAACGTAGCCGAATTGCCGATGTCCGCCGAGCAAGAAGCGAAACTCAAAGTCGCCGAAACGCAGATCGCTTCGCTGGAGAAAAAGCTGAAACTACTGCAGGCCGAGCTGAAAAAGCTGGGTGGCGATGCGGGCAGTGGCGGTAAGCCGATCGATCCGGCTCAGCTCGTCGGCGTCGTCGTCGATGATATGCAAGCGGAGAAGAACGGAACCTGGAACAACTCGACGTCCGTGCCAGGATTCGTTGGGCAAGGCTACCTGTACTCAGGGTCGAACAAGTCGAGCGTTACCTTCACGCCAAAGCTGCCGCGTCGTGCCACCTACGAAGTGCGAATCACGTTCACACCGCATGGTAATCGCGCGCCGAACGCCCGCGTCCAGATCTTCCACGAGGGCGGCGAGAGCGTTGTGAAGGTGAATCAGACCAAACCCGGCTCGATCGCCCCATCGGTCGAGACAGTCGGCAAGTACGAATTCGATCCGCCGAACAAACCACGTGTCATCATCTCGAACGACGGCGTCTCGACCGGAACGGTCATTGCCGACGCTGTCATGTTTGTCGGTGACGAGGCCAAACCTGCTAGTGTGCCCAAACAATCGCCTGACGTGGCAAGGAAGCGAGCCGCCCTCGCCGCTCAAATCAAAGACGTCGAGAAGCAGATCAAAGAATTTCAGTCGAAGAATCCAAAGCGTGCGATCGCGATGGCTGTCACCGAACTCGAAGAAACGGGTGACATTCCGATCGCCATCCGAGGCATCGTACACAACAAGGGCGAGATCGTTCCGCGCGGCGTGTTGCAAGTTACTGTGCGTGGCGAGATGCCCCACATCGCGGAGAAACAGAGCGGCCGGCTGGAGTTGGCCGACTGGATCGCCAACGTCGACAATCCACTCACCGCGCGGATCATGGCCAATCGCGTGTGGTATTGGCTGTACGGCACGGGGCTCGTGAGGACGGTCGATAACTTTGGAGCTACCGGCGAGCAGCCAACTCATCCCGAGTTGCTTGATCACCTCGCCGCGAAGTTCGTCGCTGATGGCTGGTCCGTAAAGAAGCTGATTCGTCGAGTAGTGCTCTCTCGGACGTATCAACTGAGTTCTGGCAATCCGCGATCCGCAATCCGCAATCCGCAATCAATTGATCCTGACAATCGACTGCTGTCGCGACGAAGTCCTCGGCGTCTCGATGCCGAGAGCATTCGCGACGCCTTGCTTCTGGTTGGCGGCAACTTGGATATGAAGGCAGGCGGCGCGAACATGAAACCCGGCACGAAGTCGGAATACGGCTACGAGTTCGCCAGCACTCGCCGCAGCGTCTACGTACCCGTCTTCCGCAATTTGCTTCCAGAGATCTTTGCGACTTTCGATTTTGCCGATCCCAACATCCAAGTCGGCTTGCGAGCAAGCAGCACCACTTCGCCACAAGCCTTGTTCATGATGAACCATCCACTCGTGATGGAGCAGTCGGAAGCTGCCGCGAAGAAACTGCTCGCCGCCGAGAATCTGACCAGTACAAATCGCATCCACCGCGCCTACGAGCAAGTCCTCGGCCGATTACCCAACGAGCGCGAAGCCCAACTCGCCAGCCGCTTCATCGGCGACAGAACGGACGTCAAGCGTTGGGGACTCTTTTACCAAGCTCTGTTCCAGAGTCTCGATTTCCGGTTTGTTGATTAGTTGGACAGCGCCACTTTGAGGCTTGATAGCATGCACAAGTTCGTGTGAGTACATTGTTTAACCGCAAGCCGGGACAAGGCGAGCGATACGACGATCAGCGTGCGGGGAATGTTGGAGTGCATGACGTGCGTGGCCGTCTCGTTTGGAGCCTTTCGGTTTGGAGCAGACTTTGGAATCTCATTGCTCCAAGCCGCTGGCGGATTCATTCCAGCCCAGTTACCAGGCATCGAGAACTTTCTCGGGCAAACTGTACCACTACGAAGTCGTGATGTCACTCGCGTTGCCCCCTCGACTTCGCTAAAATAGCTGAACTATGAACACGACACCGTTACTCCCTACACGACGGCAAGCACTCCAGTCCATCGGCTGTGGGTTTGGCTATCTTGCGGCGGGAGCGATGGCGCGGCGAGAGGCGGAGGCGGCAGTCGCGAATCCGCTGTTGCCGAAGACGCCGCATGTCGTGCCGCGTGCCAAACGAGTCATCTTCCTGTTTATGCAGGGCGGACCTAGTCACGTCGATATGTTCGATTACAAGCCGCTCCTGGCGAAGGACAACGGCAAGCTGCGGAGATTTGACGATGCCCGGGTGCTCGCCAACACCAAAGAGATCAAGGAGCATCGGGTCTTCAAATCGCGGTGGCGGTTCCGCCAGTATGGCGATTGCGGTCAGCATGTCAGCGAGTTGTTCCCGCACATCGCTCAACACGTGGACGATCTGTGCTTCCTCAAGGGTATGCACACCGAAGGCGTTGCTCACGGTCCATCGACCTTGTTCATGCACACTGGCTCGATCAACTTGGTTTGGCCTTCCGTGGGATCCTGGTTGTTGTATGGTCTGGGCTCCGAGAATGAAAACCTGCCGGGCTTCGTCACGATCCAGCCGTCGATGGGCAACGGTGGCCCGCGGAACTACAGCAATGCTTTTCTGCCGGCGGTCTATCAAGGCACGCCCGTTGGGCGAGCTGGAGTCTCGGCGGAAGTCGCTAAGATCCAGAATCTGTCAAACGAGCTGCTCTCGGTTGGCGAGCAACAGGAGCAGTTCGAGTTGCTGCGAGCCCTCAACGCCGAGCAACTCAGCCGGCGGCCCGGCGATCAGGAATTGGAAGCGGTCATCAATTCGTATGAGCTTGCTTGGCGGATGCAGAAGCACGCGCCGGACGTGCTGGATCTCTCGAACGAACCCGAGCACATCCGTAAGATGTACGGCATCGGCGAGAAGGGCACTGACGATTACGGCCGTGAATGCTTGATGGCGCGGCGGCTTGCGGAGTCCGGTGTTCGTTACATCCAAGTCAACTATGGCGACAATACGAACAACCCTCGCTGGGACCAGCACTCCAACATCCAGGAACACGCCACGCACGCTTTCAACACGGATAAGCCTGTCGCTGGCTTGCTCTCCGATTTGAAACAGCGCGGGTTGCTCGAGGATACGCTGATCTGGTGGGGCGGCGAATTTGGTCGGACTCCGTACGCCCAAAACAACGGCACAGGACGCGACCACAACCCGGACGGCTTCACTGTCTTCCTGGCTGGCGGTGGCGTGAAACCTGGCTTTAGCTATGGAGCCACGGACGAGTATGGTCATCACGCCGTCGAACGCAAAGTCCATATGCACGATCTTCATGCCACGCTCCTGCATCTCCTCGGCTTGGATCACGAACGGCTAACCTATCGGTACGCTGGCCGGGGTTTCCGATTAACCGACATCCATGGCCGCGTCGTTCGCGACATATTCGCGTGAGCGAGCCTGGGGGCTCAGCCTTTGCCATTACCGACATCCGTCGCCTCCTCCGACCCCGTGTCGGTGGGGCAACGATTGGAAAGCTACCAGGAGTCAGTCAAGCGAGAAACGGCTCCCCGCCGACCCCACGTCGGTGGAAGCAATGTCGAATCATGACGTCCACCGACACGGGGTCGGAGGGGCCTGCGTCCGTGGTGCTTTGAATGTAGCCTTCAATCATGCTTCCACCGACGCGGGGTCGGTGGTGAAATGTGGTCGGCGGCACTGCGTCCGGGGCTGGGTTTTGAGATCAAGCGGTAACGTGTCTTATCCGCGCCACGTGCTGGTGATCCAACCGTGAACCGCATAAACTGAGAGCCTGCTTCTGTACTCCGAAGGAAGGCTCATACCAATGCAAAAACCGTCTTGCGTAGTTGTGCTCACGGGCACGCTTCTAGCGTCTCTGTTCCTGTCCGACGCCCATTCAGCCGAAAGGGTAGCAACGTGGAAGGCCGGTGTCGCGACCGTTGTCATCACTCCCGACGAACCGATGTGGATGGCTGGGTATGCCGGGCGTGATAAGCCATCGGAAGGGAAGGTTCATGATCTCTTTGCCAAGGCGCTCGCCGTCGAGGATCCAGCAGGTACGCGACTCGTTATTGTCACCACGGATCTGATCGGCATCCCGCGTCCGTTACGTGATTGGTTACAACAAGAAGCCGCAACGCGCTACGAACTGCCGCCCGAGGGCCTGTTGCTAAACGCCTCGCACACGCATTGTGGGCCCGAACTGCGAGCGAGTAAGGCATCGTTATACGGTCTCGCCCCGGAACGTGTTTCACAAGGCCAAGCCTATCTCGAAGCTCTCCAAAGTAAGTTGTTAGCGTTGGTAGGATCGGCGATCGAGAATCTCGCGCTGGCCAAGTTGAGCTACACGCACGGCCGCGCTGGCTTTGCTATGAATCGTCGCCGGCCAACGGAGACCGAACCGCGAAACGCGCCGTATCCTGACGGTCCCGTCGATCACGATGTTCCCGTGTTGCGAGTCGAGAACGCGGACGGTGAACTTAAGGCGATTGTCTTCGGATACGCGTGCCATAACACGACGCTCGGCTTCTACCAGTTCTGCGGCGACTATGCCGGATTCGCGCAGCAATACTTGGAAGACGCTCACGAAAACGTGACAGCCATGTTTGTCACCGGTTGCGGCGCCGATCAGAATCCGCAGCCTCGCCGCACGCTGGATCTAGCCCAACAGCATGGCCGAGCGCTGGCGAATGGCGTCGAAGCGGCGATGCTCGGACCGAGTAAGCCAATCGACGAACGTTTGCAGGTCGCGATTGCGGAAACGTCACTACAGTTCGCTGATCCTCCCAGCCGCAGCGAACTCGAGAGCCAAGCCAAATCGAAGAACAAGTACGAACGCCGCCGAGCCGTCGTGTTGCTGCAACAGCTCGACGAAACGAGCAAGATCGATACGAGCTACTCCTACCTGTTACAGACCGCGAACTTTGGCGATGACTTGCTAATGATTGCTATGGCTGGTGAGGTTGTTGTTGACTATGTCTTTGCGATTCAAGCTGGAGTTTCGAGGGGCACCAGTTTGGGTGGCTGGTTACAGCAACGACGTTTTCGGGTATGTTCCCTCGCTGCGAGTCTTGCAAGAAGGCGGATACGAAAGAGGCGGTGCGATGCGTTACACAACGTTGCCCGGCCCGTTCGCACCTGATGTTGAACAACGAATCGTGGCAGGTGTTCGCTCGTTGGTAAAGCAAGTACAACAGCCTGCCGGACAGTAACTGCTCGCCGCCGGACCTCGTCAGTCACGCGCTTCGAAACCTTGCAGTCAATCGATGAATCAGATGCGTCATTCATTCCGCACACCCGGCCAGCAGCTACGGAGCAGTGCTCTGCGATATCGCTCTCGCCTAGCTGACATCGGGGCATCCCTTCGACGGCATCCCGCTTACCAGCCCGATGCGGTTAAGGGGAACGGCGAATTCGCAACCGACTCCGGCCAAGACTCGCGCGTGCATAGGATCGAGGCTGTCTTGTTCCTGGCTCGCGAGCCACTTTCGAGTCGTAAACTCAGTCAGTTCGCCAATTTGGAGGACGCGACTGAAGCTCGGACACTGGTTCGTCGATTGAATGAATTGTATGACGACGCCGGACGCGCGTTCCGGGTGGAAGCAGTGGCTGGAGGCTATCAACTGCTAACGCGGCCCCGCTTCTCACGTTGGCTCAGACGCCTAAGAAATGTGCCCAATGAAGTTCGCCTCTCGGGGCCAGCTTTGGAAACGCTGGCCGTGGTTGCCTATCGTCAGCCGACGGAGCGAGCGACGGTTGAGGCAATTCGAGGCGTCGCTTGCGGCGAAATCCTCCGCCAGTTGATGGACCGGGATTTGGTTAGGATTTCTGGAAGAAGTGAGGAACTCGGGCGGCCCTACCTCTATGCGACGACGAAGCGATTCTTACAATTATTCGGTCTGAAAAGCCTTGATGAGCTTCCACGCGTCGCGGAGTTGCAGACGGTTCTCCAAGACAAGGGGCAAGGCGCACTTGCTGGTATCAACGAGGAGGAAACCAACGTGGCTGTTACCACCGTTGCCGAAAGGTCTTCAGAAGAACAAGCTGAAGAGCTAGTCGTGCAACCCAAGACCGATGCGCCGCAAAACGCCCTCGATGACGACATCGAGGATGGCGACGACGACGACTTCGACGACGATGACGACGAAGCCGAAGATGATGACGATGATGATGATTGGGAAGAAGTCGATGGCGACGACGGTGAAGATGACGAAGAAGATGACGAAGAAGATGACGAAGAAGATGACGACGTCGATAGCGAGTGGGAAGAAGTCGATGGCGATGAAGAAGAAGATGATGATGACGACGAGGAGTGGGACGACGAGGACGACGAGGATTTGGGTTGGGGCGACGACGAAGATGATGACGTAGCTGATGATGACGCGGCTGATGACGACGCGGACGATGACGAGTTCGAGTAGAAACGCGACGTTGTTGTTTGATGTCCGACTACTTGAAGCTATCTAAAGCGCCGTCCAAATGGACGGCCTTTCTTTTGCGCGATGCTCTTCAAGAGCAACGAACGCCGAGTTGAAACAGTTCGCTTAACGTGACGAATCGACTGGTCCAAATCCGCGATCTTCACAAATCCTTCGCGGGAGTTCACGCGCTGCGGGATGTGTCGTTCGACATCCGCCGGGGCGAAGTCCAGGCACTATGCGGCGAGAACGGTGCTGGCAAATCGACTCTGATCAAGATCCTTAGCGGCGTGCTTGAGCCGGACGAAGGCGAGATTCTGTTCGAGGATCGCGTTGTTGAGTTCCATAACGTTCACGCGGCCGAAGCAACCGGCGTCGCTGCGCTCCATCAGGAAGCAACGACGTTTCCGGACCTCAACGCCGTTGATAACATGTTCGTCGGTCGCGAGATCACGCGAGCCGGTGGCCTGCTGCTGGATCGCGCCGAGATGCGCCGCAAGACCCTCGAAGCGTTGGAGCGTCTCGGCGAAACGATCAACGTTGCGGTACCACTCCGCGAACTTCCTCTGGCGCAACGCCAGATGGTTGGGATCGCGCGAGCTGTCTCGTGCGATTGCCGTTTGCTCATCATGGATGAACCGACGGCCTCTCTGTCCGCTCGCGAGACAACGATCCTGCTGACGCTCGTTCGCCAGCTCCGCGATCAAGGCGTCAGCATTCTCTACGTCAGTCACCGCTTGGAGGAAGTCTTTGAGACCGCCGATCGTGTAACCGTTCTGCGCGATGGTGAACACGTTACGACGCAAGATGTGAATACGCTTGACAAGGAAGAGTTGATTCGGCTGATGGTGGGGCGAGACGTCAAACAGCCTACACGGCGCGAGACGGGCTCCTCCGCGTCCGACGATCCAGTGATCGAGGTTCAGGAACTGACGTGCCGCGGCCGTTTCGAGAGGATCACGTTCACGGTTGGCCGCGGCGAAGTCGTTGGCTTGGCAGGTCTTGTGGGTGCCGGACGATCCGAAGTCGCCCGCGCCATCTTTGGCATCGACCATTACGATTCCGGACACGTTTCCATCCATGGCCAAACGATTCCTCCCGGCTCCACCTCCGCGGCGATCAAAGCTGGTCTAGGACTCGTGCCTGAAGATCGTCAGCATGAAGGTTTAGTGTTGCCAATGTCGGTGCGCGACAACGTATCGCTCGCTTCTCTGCAGGCGTTGACTCGCGCCTCGCTTATTGACACTCGCCAGGAGCGGGCTCTCGTCGATGCGCAGATCGAGCAGCTTGACGTGAGGACTTCGTTGATCCATGCTTCCGCGGCGACTTTGTCGGGCGGTAATCAACAGAAGCTTGTTATTGGGAAATGGCTGGCCTGCGACCCGAAGGCTTTGATCCTCGATGAGCCAACTCGCGGAGTGGACGTGGGAGCGAAGGCTCAAGTTCACGGGTTGATCCGGCGATTGGTCGAGAGGGGCCTGGCCACACTGTTGATCTCTTCGGACTTGCCCGAACTGTTGGCGCTCAGCGACCGCATCTTCGTGCTGTGCGAAGGGCGAATTGCCGGAGAGTTAGACGGAGCAACTGCGACGCAAGCACAGATCCTTGAACTCGCCTTGCCGGATCGGCGTGTACCTGCAGTGACATGAACCGTCATCTGAACAACTTGATGATGCTACTCCGACAACGTGAGTTTTGTCTTCTTACGTTAGTTGGTGCTACCGTCGCGTTCGCCACCGCCTTCGACTCGGCCTTCCTTGCGTTCGGGAATCTCCGCGACATCCTTGTCCGTTGTGCACCGACGGCCATCGTCGCCTGTGGCGTCATGCTTGTCGTTGTGACAGGCGAGATCGACATCTCGGTCGGATCGCTGATGGCGCTACTGGCTGCGATCCTCGGCGTGACGATCTCTACGAACGAATGGGCTTGGCCGACCTGGGCCGGGCTTCTGATTGTCTTGACGTTTGGCACCGCGGTCGGCCTGCTCACGGGAGCACTTGTCACGTTCGGAAGAGTGCCTTCGATCATTGTTACGTTGGGGTTGCTCACCGCCCTCCGCGGCATTTCAACGTTGATTATGGGTGGCGAGAACATCGATCGCCTGCCGCCAGGCCTCGAATCGCTGTCGAAGGTTGGCATCCTCGGTGTTCCAATCTCGATTTGGGCAGCGGCTGTCACGGTTGCATTAACGGCAGCGATCATCTCCTGGACGCCTCTGGGACGGCGACTGTACGCACTGGGCAGCAGCTTACACTCAGCGCGATTCGCCGGGCTCAGCGAACATCGACTGAAGCTCTTTGTTTTTGCTTACACCGGTTTCTTGACCGCGCTGGCCACGATCGTCGATGTGCCTCGCCTGCCAAAGATCGAGGCTGGGATCGGAGTAGGCTTCGAGTTGCTGGTCGTCACCTGTGTTGTCGTCGGTGGGGTGTCGATTGCCGGTGGGCGAGGCAGGCTTGCCGGAGTCCTTCTCGCGGTGGTCTTAATGACGATGATTCGCCCAGTTTTGACGTTCATGGATATCGGCGAGGCGGGCGAGAAGTGGACGAAGGCGATCCAGGGCATGTTCATCCTGCTCGCAGTCTTGATTGACAGCATCGTCTCCCGCCAAACAAGACGAGGCACTCCGCCATGAGCTTCCTCGATCAGGCGAAGCGGTTCCCTTGGCGGCACGAAGCTGTGTTGTTGCTGCTCGTCGTGTTGCTGCTCGTCGTTGCCAGTTCGCTGCAGCCGGGCTTTCTGAAGCTCCGCAGCCAGTTGCTTTTGTCCAGACATCTGTGGGAGTTTGCGATTCTGGCACTCGGCATGACGCTGGTCATCATCACCGGCGGCATCGACCTGTCGATCGGATCGAACATGGGCTTGTCGGCGGTTGCGTTCGGGATCTGCTACTCCACGACCGGCGACCCGTTGGTTAGCAGTCTGGTGGCGTTGGCAACGGGAACGGCCGGAGGTGCAACGAACGGGCTGCTGATCTCCAAGGTGAATGTCCATCCGCTCATCGTCACGCTGGCAACGTACGCTGCCTTTCGTGGAATCGCGGAAGGTGTGAGCCAGGGCGCGTCGTACTCGCAGTTCGGCGAAGCGTTCTCGCGACTGGCGCGAGGACAATGGCTGGGCGTGCCATTGCCCGGTTACATCTTTGTTTGTCTTGCAATCGGCTTCGCGATCTTTCTCTGGAAGACTCCGACGGGACGATTTCTCTACGCGATTGGCCACAACGAACAAGCCGCCCGATTTTCGGGAATCGCGGTCGATCGCATCAAACTCAGCCTGTACACGATGTCCGGTACGCTGGCTGGTTTGGCTTCGGTGATCTACGTCTCGCGTTTTGACACAGCCAAAGCCGATGCGGGCCAAGGATTCGAACTCGACGTGATTACCGCTGTCGTTGTCGGCGGCACGAGCATCTTCGGCGGCCGAGGCAACATTGTCGGCACGGTCTTGGGTTTGGTGTTGATTCACGAGACGAGGCAGTTCGTCGGCCGATACTGGCGGATGGACGAATTGCGTTCGATTGTGATCGGGTTCTTGCTGATCGCGTCGGTTCTGGTATACCGAATGGTTCGAAAGCGTGATCGTGATTGAAGCCCTTGGAGCCAACGATGGTGTTCGCGAAGGACGACAAATATCAGACAGGCGATGCGCCTACGCCGGACGGACTCGACGCCGACGTCATCATCAGCCCCGACGTATGGCGCGAGAATCGTACGCCACCGGGTCAGTCGCGTACGAAGAAATGGCCCGTTCTGGATGCGTTTGGAACGCCGATATTGCCTGCGGATTGGAAACTCGAAGTCTGCGGGCTTGTTGATCATCCGCTCTCGTTCACGCTCGACGAGTTTCAACAGTTGCCGCGCGTGAAAGTCTTCGCTGACTTTCACTGCGTGACGCAGTGGTCTCGACTCGGCAACACTTGGGAAGGCGTTTCGACGCGTTACTTGCTCGATTGCGCTGGGATCAAGCCGGAGGCGAGTTTCGTTGTTCTGCATGGCTACGACAACAATTGGACGACCAACTTGCCGCTAGATGAGTTTCTTGCCGAAGATGCTTTGATCACTGATCTGCATGACGGCGAACCGATTTCGTCCGATCACGGTGGGCCAGTGCGCGCGATGGTGCCGCGACTTTACGCTTGGAAGAGTGCGAAGTGGTTGAAGGCGATCGAACTGAGTGATATCGATCAGCCTGGATACTGGGAACGGGGCGGCTATCACCTGCACGGCGATCCGTGGACGGAAGAACGCTACCGCGACGATCCGAACTGGACAGAGCGGTAAGTCCTTGCCCCTGGCTCGGCACTTCGTACTCAGTACACAGTACACAGTACACAGTACACACTACACTCAGTACTCCGCACGCAGCGCCGCGCTAACCACCCCCACAAACTGACCAAACTCCGGTGTCGCGCGAAGCGCTGACTCGCGAGGATACTCAAACGGGATCTCGATCTCCGCCTTGATCCTACCGGGCTGGCTCCCCATCACTACGATCCGTTGACTCAAGAAGATGGCCTCGGAGATGTTGTGCGTTACGAAGAGCGTTGTCGGCGATCGTTGCCTCCAGATCCGAAGCAACTCTTCATTGAGTTGTTGCCGCAGCAGATCGTCGAGTGCCGCGAAGGGCTCATCGAGCAGAAGCACGTTCGGCTCCGTCACCAACGCCCGCGCCAAAGCAACCCGCATTCGCATGCCGCCAGAGAGCATTCGCGGATACTTCCGTTGGTCCTCCGCGCGGAGTCCGATCAGGTCGAGGCTGGCTGTAATCAACTCTTGCTGCTTCCCTGTTGGAACGGGCGACAGTTCCAACGGCAACGCAATGTTCTTGCGAACATTCCGCCACGGCAGCAAACGCGGCTCTTGAAAGACGAGGGCAATTTCATGTTGCTCCTGTCGAAATCGCTCCGCCGGCACACCACCGATCGACACGTTGCCGCTCGATGGCCTTTCCAATCCGGCAACTAATCGCAACAAGCTCGACTTCCCGCAACCGGACGGCCCCAGCAAGGAAACGAATTGGCCCTCCGCGATGTGCATTTCCACCTCGTCCAAGATAGAAACGCCGTTATATTCCAGACTCGTCTCCTGAAGATCGATCATTGTGCGTGCATTATGCTTCGCACGGCCATGTCCAGGAAGGAGTCGTTCGGCGGTGTCAGTCCGTCGCGTAGACTCTTGTAGGTTGGAGTTGTACTCCGACTGCGGAGATGTCACCCGTAGGCCGGAACAAGCTTCGCAGTTCCGGCATGAGCCAAGCGTCACGCCGATGCCGGAACTGCGAAGACTTGTTCCGGCCTACGGGTAAGTTATCAACTGCCGCTCGCCTTAGAACAGATTCATCTGTCCTGAACTGGCTCGCGGAGGGCGGAACGCAGAGAAATCGAGGGGCGGTAGCTTGCGATCGAGTCCATACTTCTTTGCGAAGGCTTTGAATGTACGGCCGATTTGCTCCGCCATTTCGCCTTCGCCACGCATCCGACGGCCGTATCGCGAGTCGGACAGCTCGCCGTCGCGCGCCGAACGAATCCGCGACAGAACTCTGTCTTTATGAATTGGCTGCGTTCGTTCGAGCCACTCCAAGAACACCGACCGAACGTTCAGCGGCAATCGCAAAACGATATAGTTTGCGTTCAACGCGCCGGCTTCCGATATACCGTAATCATCTTTAATTCGTTGAATGTAGCCTGAGGGTTTGTGGTGGTTGCCGATCTTGCGAGCGACCAAGGCTCCATCAACAACGTCCGTGAAAACGGTGTTGAGAAACACTGTCTACATCGGATTTCGTACTTTCGGTGTTGCTGGAACGGGGCGACACGGCACTATCAGCGGGAAGAAAACAACAGGAACCAGAAACGTCAACAAGCTTGAGAATTCGCCACTTCCCGTTCTGGATGTTCGCGACAAAATCAAACCAGTGATTCCAATGGATTTGTTTTCGTGCGTGCAGCAGCAGCTTGACAACAATCAGAAGAAGCTTCCAAAGCGAAAGAATTCAAAGCACAAGTACAGCGGCTTGGTGCGGTGCTCTTGTGGGTGCAAGCTAATTTCAGACAAGAAAGTGCATCATGTGAATTACACGTGCCCCAAAAGCAAAAATCTAAAGGCTGGATGTGACGCTGAACACGTTGGCAGAAAGACAATCCGTGATTCGGAAATAGAAGAATGGATTCGCCACTTGAGCAATCTTGTCCTGAGGGATGTGGGATTCCATCAACAAGTGTTGCGTCGATTTGAGAATTACATCCAAAGGGCTAGTTTGGCCAAGACCCACGAGAACACCGAGGCGTTTGAAGAAGTGGAGCGATTGAAGTCGAGGCGAAAACGCTTGTTCAAACTGATTGCAGATATTGGCCCGGAATCAGAATACGAAGATATGGAACATCAGATTCGTAGCTTGAGTAGTAAAATCGACGAGAAGGAAGCCCTGCTTGAGAAAGTTGATGTCGATCTCGATGAACTATTGCGGGGCGAATTTGAGGAAACAGCATTTGATTCTTCTGGCGAGTATTTGAACCTGATGATGACACTCGCCAAGGAAAGGCAAAGCGGAGAACATCGCCTCAAAAAGGAGGCAGGCCAGCGGATTCGGCAAGTGATGAACCAAGTGATTCGAGGTAAGGAACACTCGACCCTTAAAAGCCTGCTTGACGAGTTTCGCGTGACTTGGAAGCGGGAAGATGGCCGCTGCCGTCCTAAGCGAATCGTCGCATCTTGGAAGGTCGCTCACGTAACAACCAAATCAGACGCCGATTCTTTTTTGGGTAGGCGAGGGGCATCTAGCAATTGGCTCAACCGTGCGAGCATCCGCGGTACGGGTTGATGCTGTAGCGAAAGAAGACGTCGGGGCTGTCGTTCTCGCTGATGATGCTCTGCGAGTCGTCAACCAAATAGACTGTATCGATCGACCGTTCCGAAGCCAGGAAATCCTCGTCGCCTTCGACCTGCTCCCAATCCGCTTCTGAATGCACCGATTCGAAACGGTTTTTGGGACGGATGTTCGCTCCATGTCCCTTCATCGGCTTCGCTCCATAATATACACATGTATATATAACAGGGAAGCCGCCGCGTCACAACGGAGAAGGCTACGCCTTCGTCAGGCGCGCAGAAAAATCACTGTAGCCGCCGACATTAGTTAGCCGCTGCTCACGGCCTTCGAACAGATAAGTCAATGCCTCGTGATCCAAACCAAGCAGCGAGAGCATGGTGCCGTGAATGTCGTTGACGTGAACTTTGTCTTCGACGGCTTGGAAGCCGAAATCGTCAGTCGCTCCGATCGTCTTGCCACCTTGGATCCCACCACCAGCCATCCACATACTGAAGCCGTACGGATGATGGTCGCGGCCATCGCTCCCTTGCATGATCGGCGTACGTCCGAACTCGCCACCCCAAACGATCAACGTCTCGTCCAGCAAGCCGCGCTGGTGCAGATCTTCTAGCAACGCGGCAATCGGCTTATCGACCTTCTTGGCCTGGCCTTCGTGGTTACCCTTGCAATTGCCGTGTCCGTCCCAATCGACATCGACCAGATGGATATAGCGAACGCCGCGTTCGACCATCCGTCGCGAAAGCAAACACATCTTACCGAACGTCGCTGTTGGTTCTTTGTCGATGCCGTACAGTTCGCGTATTGCCTGTGTCTCTTGCGACAGATCGATCAGATCGGGGGCGGCCGACTGCATGCGAAACGCCAACTCGTAGTTCGCGATTCGTGCGTCGAGGCGACTGTCGCCGGGACGGGCATCACGATGGCGAGCGTTCCACTGGTTGATCTGATCGAGCAATCGTCGCTGCTCGTCGCTTTGTAATGCCTCCGGGCGATTCAGGTTTTGGATGGCTGTGCCTTGCGTACGGAGATACGTGCCTTGATAAGCTGCTGGCAGGAAGCCCGAACTGAACGTCGCCGCGCCGTTGCGAAAGTAGGCGTCGGTCATGGCGACGTAAGCTGGCAAACTGTCGGTCTCGGAACCGAGCCCATACGTGACCCACGACCCGACGCTCGGGTGGGCGAGCACCTGCGTGCCGGTATGCATCATGGTCAAGGCCGAGCCATGAATGAACAAGTCGTGATACACCGATCGAATCACGGCCAGCTTGTCAGCGTGTTTTGCCAGTTCAGGGAAGAGGCTTGCTATCTCGATGCCTGATTCGCCATGTTTCTGGAACTCGAAGAGGGGCGCCATGATCTTCGCGTCGGCTGTATTGATCTGCGCCAAATCAAAGTCGCGCAACTCGGCGGGCAACAACTGGCCGTCGAACTTCTTCATCGCGGGCTTCGGATCGAACGTCTCGACCTGACTTGGACCGCCCTGCATGAACAGGAAGATCACGTGCTTGGCTTGCGCCGCGAAGTGCTGAGGTTTGACCGCCAGAGGGTTCGTGACTGACGCTTCGCTCGCCCTCGCATCGCGCCGCAGTAGATCGCTCAACGCCAGTGCGCCGAAACCGTGTGCTGAGTTCAGAAGGAAGTCGCGTCGGGAATGGTCGTTCATGAGTGTTCGATTCATTTCTCGTTTAACCGCAAGCCGGAGGCGTGCGCTTCGGCGCGCACTCGGTCGAAAGACGCGCACGCCTCCGGCTTGCGGTTAAACAAATCAATCAACGAATGCAAACTCGTTGAGGTTGTAAACGGCAAGGCATACCTTTGCTAACGCGCTTTGGTCGGCTTCGAGTTCGGTTTTGAATGACTCGAGCAGCGCGATCGCCTCGGCTTGCTCTTGCTCGGTGATGGGCCGGCCAAGAGCGATCTGCCAGAGGTGAGCAACGAACTCGTCCGGTTCGCCTCCAGCTTCCTTTGATACACGAGCAGCGAGTTGCTCCGCTTGGCGATAGACCGAGGGGCTGTTCAGCGTCCACAAAGCTTGCGGCGCGACGGTCGTCACGTCTCGTTGCGGGCAACTGGTCGAAGTCACCGGTGCGTCGAAGACTTCGAACATTGGGAAGCGGAAGTTGCGAAGAACGAGGATGTATAGGCCGCGGCGGGTGTGTTCAGCAGGATCGGCCGTGATCGGCCATTGCCACTTCTCGCGTAGGGCCGCGATTTCGTCTTCGGCCAGCGGCGGCACGACTGGACGTCCGCCCATCTTCAAGTTGATTGTTCCGGCAGTCGCGTGTACCGCATCCCATAGTGCCTCCGCTTCCAGCCGCCGCCGGTTCATGCGCCAGAGGAACTTGTTGTCGGGGTCGATAGCAAGATGCCGTTCGGTCGCGAAGCGGCTGCTCATCTGATAAGTGCTTGACGTCA
>PBSM01000149.1 GCA_002726245.1 Planctomycetaceae bacterium
GACACGGGGTCGGCGGGGAGCCGTTTCTCGCTTGCCTCTTTGGTAGCTTGCCAATCGTTGCCCCACCGACACGGGGTCGGAGGAGGCGAAGGATGTGGGTAAGGACAAGCCTTCCATGGCCGTCCATTCCCCTGAGACGACGGCCTTGGAAGGCGTCGGTTGACCCACATCTTCAGCCGCTCAGCGGCGACAGGATGTAGCCGTGGGCTTCTAGCCCACGGAACCGTTTGCCACACAAACCCAAGCCCCGAAGGGGCGACATAGGGTGTCCGCATCTCAAGAATGTCGCCCCTTGAATCGAGAATCGTTTCGATGTCGGGCTCGGCCAGTTGCCAATGGTGAACCGTGCTCATCGTGATCGAAAACCCCTCAACACGAGACTTGATCGCGGACAAGGTCGCCGAACAACTCGGGCCGGCGTGTACGCAGCGTGTAATTGGGATGGCTGCGTGCCTTGGCCAGCAGTTTCGCGTCGAGTTCGCTGACGATCATCTCGTTGCAGATACGATCCGTCTGTGTGTGCTCGATGATGTTACCGTCGGGACCGATGATCATCGCGCCGCCCGGATGATGCGGTTGGTTGTGATGATCACGCGGCCAGGCATCGACATACCCAGCCTTGCCGGCTTGATCAGCGTAGACGCAGAAACAAGCATTCTCTCGCGCACGCATTCGGTAGCTGCTGGCGAAATAATCAAAGACGCGTTGCCGCGCAGCCGCTTCGGACTCAGGCGTATCATCCCAGCGGCCTTGCCGCGCAGCGTGTGGCATGAGGATGATGTCGGCACCTTTGAGAGCAACGATGCGAGCGATTTCGGGAAACTGGTTGTCGTAACAGATCACGATTCCGACTTTGCACTTGCCCAAGTCAAGAACGACGACGTCGCGTCCACCCTTGTAGAAGAAGGACTCATCCCTCGACATATGCAATTTGCGTTGTTTGCCGATGTAGCCTTCGGGGCCCACGACGACCTGCGTATTGTAGACGATATCGTTTTCTTTTTCGCTCATACCAGCGGAAAGGAACAGACCATGCTCCTTGGCCAACTCGCAGAGAGGAGCAGTGCTTGGTCCATTCGGGACTGGCTCAGCCAACTCGAACGTGTTCGGCGTGCAATGCCCGTGAACGACCAGTTCTGGGAAGACGACGAGATCCACGTTCTGTTTGGCGGCTTCCGCGGTATAGCTGGCAATCGTCTCCATCGTCTGCTGATATTTCCCAAGCTCGCTGTTCATACTGGCGGCGGCAATGCGGATGGTCTGCATCAAGTCGTCTCGTTAAAGGTGGGATATCGAAGTAGATGCGCGATCCTATCAGATTGCCAGTCGCCTCTCCAGCTAGTTCGCCCCTTTGACGAGCGGTGTGGTAGACCGTACAAATAACTCACCGTTCTGATGAGCTTCTGCCGTCAAGCGGCTCTCGCGAGGGGGAGCCGCGAACCGGGTCAGGCCTTAACCGGAGCAGCCCTAAGCGGGGTACTCTTGTGCGAGAGCCGCTTGGCGGCAGAGCAGGATGGTCATTGGTCATTGGTCATTGGTCAATAGTCATTCGTCTCGTGAAAGGCACTCATGGCTAATGTCAAGAGACCAAGGACCAATGACTAAAGAATACGTCGTTGTCGCCCGCCGCTATCGACCGCAGTCGTTCGAAGATCTTGTGGGGCAAAGCCAGGTTTCTACTGCCCTCGGCAACGCAATCGAATCGAATCGGGTCGGCCACGCGTATCTCTTCACCGGCGCTCGTGGAGTCGGCAAGACATCGACGGCGCGAATTCTCGCCAAGGCTTTGAACTGCCAGACCGGTCCGACAACGTCTCCGTGCGGTGAATGCGACATCTGCCAGAGCGTCGCATCAGGTGACGATGTCGATGTGCTTGAGATCGATGGTGCCAGTAACCGGGGTATCGACGAGATCCGGCAACTGCGATCGAACGTGAACATTCGCCCGAGCCGCGCTCGGTTCAAGATCTACATCATCGACGAAGTCCACATGCTCACGACACAAGCTTTCAATGCGTTGCTGAAGACGCTGGAAGAGCCTCCCGCGCATGTGAAGTTCATCTTTTGTACAACCGATCCCGAGAAGATTCCGATTACGGTCTTGTCGCGTTGTCAGCGATTTGATTTCGCGCCGGTCGAAGCAGCCTCGATTCTAGAACGTTTGAAGCTGATCGTTGATACCGAAGGGGTGGCAGCCGATGAAGAGGCTTTGCAGATCCTCGCCCGGCGCGCGGCTGGCTCGATGCGCGACAGCCAGTCGCTGCTGGAGCAGCTACTCTCGTTTTGCTCCGAGAGGATTACGGTCGATGATGTCCACGCGATGTTGGGCACTGCACAAAGCGGCCGGTTGACTTCGATGGCTTCGCGGCTGATGGCGCGCGATGCGGCTGGTGCTCTGTCGGAGATCGAACAAGCCGTCAGTGAAGGGGTCGATGTCGGCCAGCTTGCAGAACAGTTGCTTGGTCACTTCCGTGACATGATGGCGGCGATCGTCGGATGCGACTCGGAGACCATGCTGCAGACAACAGCAAGCGAGTTTTCCGGTCTGCGCGACGCAGGGCAGTCTCTGGGGATCGAGACCACGCTCGCTGTGCTGCAGATCTTGGATCAGTCGATTACCAGAATGCGGCAAAGCCCGCACACCCGTACGCTGCTCGAAGTTGCTCTCGTGCGTATCTGCCAGTTAGACGCTCTGGATGAATTGAGCGAGGTTATTGCTCAGCTTCGTGGTGGGAGCGGAAACTTGACACCAACAAAGGCCTCTCCCGCACGGACGGGTTCGACCGCCAGTTCACCTCAGCCCGCTCCGGCATCGCCCGCCACCAAACCGGCGGAAAAAAAAACTGAAAACTTAGCGAGCCCACCCGCCGAAAGCGTCAGTTCCCACATGTCGCGTCGCGAAATCACGCCGGGGACGGTTGGTTCGATCTGGAAGCAAGCCATTTCCCAGATTGAAGATATGACCGCCGACCATGCGCGTTATGCGGATCCTACAGCAATTTCTGCGCCAAATCGGCTGGTCGTGAGCTTCAAGTCGAGCTATACTCTGCACAAGGAGTTCTGTGAGCGGCCTGAACGTAAGGCTCGAATAGAAGAAGCTTTACAGGCCGTGACTGGCCAGACGGTGCGAGTTGATTTCGAGGTTTTGCCCGAAGAACAGGGCTCGGCGGCTCGAGCCAAGCCAGTTTTGTCGCAACGAGAGCGAAGGCGAGAACGCGAGAAACATCCGATGGTCAAAGAGGCGATCGAGATATTTGAAGCGGAGATTACGAGGCTGGAAGAGCCTCGGCGATCCGAGTCATCCGACTCGGAGAGTGGTGAATAACAAAGGAAACTCAAATGTTCAAAGGTTTAGGAAATCTCGCTTCCGTGATGCGTCAAGCTCAACAGATGGGCGGCAAGATGCAGGAAGTCAACGAAGAGCTTAGGTCAAAGCGGGTGACGGGCAGCGCCGGTGGCGGCATGATCGAAGTCGAAGCGAACGGCCACGGCGAGGTTTTGCGAGTCAAGATCGATCCATCTTTGCAAGATATCGAGATGATCGAAAGCTTAGTTCCTGCGGCAGTCAATCAAGCCGCTGCCAAGGCCAAGGAACTACACGTCGAATTGATGCAGTCTGTTACCGGCGATCTCAACTTGCCGGGTTTGGATGAAGCGATGGCGAAGTTCACCGGTGGCGGATCGTGATGCGTTTAACTCAGTCGCATTGCGCGATGAGACTGGGTGAACAACAAGTAAGGCAGCCTTGGGTTTCCAGGGCCGATTGAAATACATGGCGGAGCTAACGGAATCGGTTGCGAGGATTATCGACGAGTTCGCGAAGCTGCCCGGGATTGGGCGCAAGTCGGCGGAGCGTTTGGCTTATCACTTGCTCCGCGTGCACAAGACCGAGGCGCTCTCCTTGGCGGACGCGATTCGCGATGTCCGCGAGAATGTTCGGTACTGCGACACTTGCTACAACCTCTCCGAGGCCGAGACGTGTTCGATTTGTCGAGATCCGAAACGGGACGGGACACAATTGTGCGTCGTCGAACAACCTCGCGATGTCATGGCGTTGGAACAGTCCGGTGTCTTTCCGGGGTTGTATCACGTTTTACTCGGCCGAATCGCTCCGTTGGAGGGAGTCGGACCGGAGCAAGTGACGATCGAGCAGTTGATCGAGCGTGTCCGAACCGGTGAGTTCAAGGAGATTATCATGGCAACGAATCCGACCGTCGAAGGCGACGGAACTTCGTTGCACATTTCCAACCTGTTGGCAGAGTATCCAGTCAGCGTGACACGGCTCGCTCGAGGTATTACTACCGGAAGCATCCTGGAGTTCACGAACAAAGAGATCCTGGCAGACGCCTTGTCCGGCCGGCAAAAGCTTTAACCTCAAGAAGTGGAAAGAACGCGAGACATCGGCGAGCGAAAAGACGTAGAGTTTGGTAAGTAGATGTCGCTGGATTTTGTTTCAGAGTTAGTTTCGAGATAGGTTTCAACCGTGCGGCTTTCATTCGGTCTTCAGCAACAGCAAGTCCAGAAGCAGATCATGGCTCCGCGGATGATCCAGTCCATGGAGATTCTGCAGTTGCCACTGATGGCACTCCAGGAACGGATCGAACAGGAGATGAACGAGAACCCGGTTCTGGAACTGAGCCAGACCGATCCTGCCGAGTCCGATGAGGGTGAAGAGAAAGAAGACCCAGACACGCCGGAAGAGACCGAACGCGAGTTGGTTGTTGACGAAAAAAGCGACAACGCCGACGACTTCGAACGCCTGGTAGACCTGGATCGCGAAGTTCCCGAGTATTTCGACGAACGGCCGCGGGCTTCGGCGAATCGCATTCAGGACGAAGCCAATCGCAAGCATGACGCGATGGCCAACCTGGTTGATCGGCCCGAATCGCTGCACGATCACCTGCATCTTCAGCTCGCCGAACTCGAATTGAAACCAGAGCTCGGTAGGCTGTGTGAGCGCATCATTTCGACGCTCGATGCGCGTGACGGTGGTTACTTCCGCGGCAATCTGCGAGACCTGCTACCACCGTCAGCCGACGCCGAGCAATTAGAGTTGGCTGAGCTAGCACTCAGTATTGTGCAGCAACTTGATCCACCTGGCATTGCCGCTCGCGATCTGCGTGAGTGTTTGCTGCCGCAGATCTCTCCTGACATGCTCTTCTATGAAGAGCTGAGGGTACTGATCACCGCGCACCTCGAAGACCTTCGAGACAATCGGTTGCCGGCGATCCAAAAGGCGACGAGGATGTCGATCGAAGATATTCACGACTCGTGGGAAGAGCTCCGCAAGCTGAATCCGAAACCGGGAGGTGTTTTCGCGGAGACGTTCGTGCCAACGGTTACGCCGGACGTTCGGCTCGAACTAGCAGAAGACGGTGCCTACAAGGTCGTGATGGACGAGGATCGTGTCCCGCAGCTTCGTATCAGTGAGTACTATCGTCGTCGTCTCGCCAACGGCACGGCAACATCCGAAGAGAAGGAATTCATCAAACGCAAGATCAACGCGGCCCAATGGCTGATCGATTCGATCAATCAGCGGCGCTCTACGCTGACGCGCGTCGCACAAGCAATCGTGAACTACCAAAAGCGATTCTTGGACGAAGGACCGGAAGCGATCGAGCCACTTAAGATGCAACAGATCGCAGACGAGGTTGGCGTTCATGTCACCACGGTCAGCCGCGCCGTGGACGACAAGTGGCTGCAGACCCCTCGTGGCATCCTGCCGTTGCGCAAGTTCTTTGTCGGTGGTACTCGCAGCGATGACGGTGACGACGTGGCTTGGGATGCGATTCGCATCAAGTTGCAGGAAGTTGTCGATAACGAGAACAAGAGTAAACCGTTCAGCGACGACCAGTTGGTTTCCGAGCTGAAGAAGCATGGTTTGACAGTCGCGCGACGTACGATTACCAAGTATCGCCAGAAGATGGGAATCCCCAGCTCTCGCCAACGCCGCGATTGGTCAGCGAAGTCGTAGCGGCAGGCAGGCAGCCCGCTTGCCTACAGCTTTCGCCTCCCGCTTGCGGTTAAACAAACACATGGCCGCCAATCGCAAATCGAGCCGTCGCGATTTCCTCAAGGGCCACTCGGCAATCGACGCCATCTCTGAACTCGCGCCCGACATTCCAGCCGAGCGAGCGGCGGACGAGCCATCTTACTTGATTCAGATCGCCCGCACGGCGATGGCGTGCGAGTTTCAGATTGTTCTGAACGCCGGCCAACATGACGGTGCTACCGAAGCGGCGCTGGAAGCGCTCGATCTCGTCGAGGCCTTGGAAGAACAGTTGTCATGGTTCCGCGAGGCAAGCGAATTGAGTCGCCTGAATCGGACTGCATATACCGAAGCAGTTAAAGTAGAACAGCGTTTTTTCTCGCTTCTTCAAGATGCTGTCGCGATCTCGGAGCAGACCGGCGGCGCATTCGACTTCACGGCGAGTCCGCTTTGGAAGTTGTGGGGGTTTCATCGACGGGAAGGCAAGCACCCTCAGGCTGAAGATGTGCAAACCGCGATGGAGGCCGTTGGAACACGTTGGCTGGAACTCGATTCACCGAGAGGGACGATCGCTTTCAAGCGCACGGGAATCGAGATCACACTCGGTGCGATAGGTAAGGGGTATGCTTTGGATCGCTGTGCCGAACTCCTCCGCGACGAAGGGATCGATGACTTCTTGATCCACGGTGGCCACAGCAGCATGCTCGCCAGCGGCGGTCGATCGGGATGCGCGGACGAACAGCGCGGATGGACCGTCGCGCTGCGACATCCATTCAAGCACGAACAGCGACTCGGCGAGATCACGCTCCGAGATCGAGCACTCGGTACTTCAGGATCTGGCAACCAGTTCTTTCACTTCGCTGGAAAGCGTTACGGGCATGTGATCGATCCGCGAACAGGCTATCCCGCCGACGGTGTCCTTTCTGCGACTGTGCTGGCACCGAATGCTGCGCAAGCGGATGCGTTTGCGACGGCATTCTTTGTGATGGGTCTCGAAGAGACGTTACGCTTCTGCCAAGCTCGCCCAGATCTAGGTATTGTTCTGGTTTGCCCCAGTGACCAGCCCGGTTCAATTGAGATAACGACGCTCGGAATCGATGACGCCGATTGGCGGAATCTTTCGTAGGCGATCGGCCGTAGAATGGACGCCCTCGTCCGTCCGTTGCTTCCCATGTGCGCCGAAAACACCCCGCTTACGTCGTTTGCCGAGCTGTCCATTCTTCTCGTTTGGGGGAATCCCTCCGGAAATCACTCTCTCGGAAGTTCTTGGATTCCGATAACATCCGCAGGTTTTTGTCCATTGTTTTGGGGTCGGACGCGGCGGGGTGATTCGATGAAACAAGCGAGTGTTGGAGTGTTAGCGTGCTGCTTGGCCGCTGTTCTTGGGGCGTTCGGTCGAGCCGACGAGCCCAAGATCAGTCTGCTTGCCAAAACGGGCTGGGTACGACTCCAGCTCGTTCTCGGCCGCATTGAGGTGGCGAACATCGCCTCCAGCCAGACTCGAACGGCCACGCGCGGTGAGCCGGACGATGATGTTCAGGAGACGCTCACGATCAGTTCTGCGACGACCATCCCAACGGTTCGTTATCAGAAGCAAAGCAACGATAAGACGCTGACTTTCGCGATTGTAAACGGTCAACAAGTTGAACTGCGTCGGACAACGGTTGGCAGCGATCGATCGGAGCTGCGTTTCAAGCAATCGCCTCGAAGTGACTTGCTGCTCGAAGTAGAACGCAATACGAAGAAGAACACTTATCGATCGCCAAGCCTGTGGCATCTCATGCTGGAGGAGCCTGAAGTGTGCCAACGAGAGCTGCTGCCGGTATTGAAGTGGCTACAGCCGCAATGGCGGTTGAAGGAGTTCATCAATCGAACGGAAGATGAACTGATCCTAACAGCCACGGCAAGTGATTTCGGAACCGCTCGCGCGGCTCGGCGACTCGTTGCACGTCTCGATAACGCGGACTATCGCGCACGCCAAGCTGCGTTGAATGATCTGCGATCCCTTGGACTTGGCCTGCTGCCGTACCTACGTCAACTCGATCCGACAGATCTGTCCCGCGAGCAACGGCAACGATTGTCGCGTTTGGAGACCGAATTGGGAGCCAACGCCAGCGATACGCCGCAGCGGATGGCGAACTGGTTGATCGAGGATGAGCGCATCTGGCTGACGTTGCTTGAACATCGCGAACAGGCTGTCCGAAAGATAGCTGTCTCGCACCTCGGCAAACGGTTTCCCAAGACCTTCGCTGCCGACTCTTCCGCCGATCCAGAGACGCGGCTCCGGCAAGTCGCACGGCTCAAGGCCAAGTACCAGCTTCGGTAAGTCGCGCCGATGGAAATCCGCAATCTGCTTACCGACTTGCCGCCGGAGACCGCTGAAGAAGTCTTCACGGACCTCGTCATTGGCGAGAACTTTCGCTTGGTCAAAATCGTCTCGAACGGGCAGACTACGCCTGACGGCGAGTGGTACGACCAGGGCGAATACGAATGGGTGATCTTACTGTGCGGCGAGGCTGGCTTGTTGTTCGAAGGGGACACTGAACCACAGACACTGAAGCCGGGAGACTTCGTTCACATCCCGCCACATAAGAAGCACCGGGTCGCACGAACCGATACGGAGCAGCCGACGGTTTGGTTAGCGTTGCATCACGCCGACGAATCGCAAAGGAGCTGAACAAGCGGCTGATCCACTCAACGCCCCAACGCCCTCACTACTCATCGTGTGCTGCTCGGCGGTTCGAGTGCCTTCGGTGGCTCGATTTCAAACTCTGGGTGTTTGGCAGAATCGCGGGTGCGCAGCATCTCGTCTGCCATTTGATAGCACTTCATCGCCGCGTTCTTCGTGTCCGGCAATGATGGCACAACATTCGCGAGTTGAGCGATCATGCCTTGCAACGCACAACCGGCGAACCAATCTCGAAGTGTCAGCTCGTTCATTCGTCCACTCCTTTCGCAACAAAGTTCGTGCTCTCCAAGAAGCTCGTCACCAGCGGGACGATCTTGTCGTAGGCATCTTCAACCACATAGTGGCCTGCGTCATCGAGACGGTGTGTCTCGGCTTCCGGAAAGATCTGCTTAAAACGTTGCAGGCAGTTCTCGTCGAAACACCAATCCTGCATCCCCCAAATGAGTTGAATCGGTCGATCGGCTAGAGTCGGCAACTGGTTTTCGATGTCGGCAAGCGTATCCCAAGTCGGATGCCGCTTGGTGAAGGGAATGTCGCCGACAAAGCCATGCACGCCGACGCGGTTCGCCCAGGAATCGTACGGCACGAGCAAGCCGCTTCTTACCGCTGGCGTCATCCGGTCGCGTTTCGCAACCGCCATCGTAATTGCAGCGCGGGAAAACAAGTTGAGCCCGCGAAGACCGATCGTTCCCAGGATTGGAGTGCGACAGATCCGGATGCAAAAGGGCACAAAGTGTGGTCGAAACGCGCCCGTGTTGAACAGCACGATTCGGGCGACTCGCTCTGGCCGCTGGAGAGCTGCTCCCAGCCCAATCGCACCGCCCCAATCATGTCCAAGCAAAGTCAGATTCGACAGATCCAACTCGTCGATCAACCGGACAAGGTTCGTGATGTGCTGTTGCAGTCTGTACGAATAGCGCTGCGGTTTGTCGCTCAAGCCACAGCCAATGTGATCGGGCACGACGACACGATACTTCCCGCGAAACGCGAGGACCAGGTTCCGCCAATAGAAGGACCAAGTTGGATTACCGTGCACCATGAGCAGCGGATCGCCTTTGCCCTCATCCAGATAGTGGAGGCGCAGCGAGTCAAGCTCCAGGTGATGCGAGCAAAACGGATACAGACTGCGCCAATCATCGGCTGCGAAACTCATAGCCGGAATATATCTCTGGCCGACAAGCTGCGGTAGGTGCGACGTTACGCTATTAACGTTGAGAATGATCGTTGGAGAACAAGATTTCAAACGGTGAGCCAGATGCGTTGGCTTACAGTTCGGCTTGATCAGACGACTGAATGCAGACGCATCTTAGCCGCGGAGCGGCGGCATGTAGTAGCCTGGGGCATAAGCCCTTGTCCTTACCCACATTTCACCACCGACCCCGCGTCGGTGGACCTCATGACGCGACATTGCTTCCACCGACACAGGGTCGGCGGGGAGCCGTTCTCGCTTGCTTCTTTGGTAGCTTGCCAATCGTTGCCCCACCGACACGGGGTCGGTGAAGGCGAGGGATGTGGGTAAGGACAAGGGCGCTAAGGAACGACCAGTCAATAAGTGTCGTAAGACGGGCACTCTTGCCCGTCTCTGAGTGGACGGGCAGGAGTGCCCATCCTACGAAATGCGACA
>PBSM01000150.1 GCA_002726245.1 Planctomycetaceae bacterium
AGATCACGGAAGATTCTCAAGAACCAAAGCACGTCTTAGATCAATTGGGATTGATTTAGCACTTTGCAAAAACTCAGTTATTGACCCGGTTTTCGTGGAATGACTATGATTCATGCTATGTTCGCGGCCAGCAACTTACGAATCACAGGGGTGTGATATGCCTTTCGAGTTGAAATACGGTGACGGTGGAGTCTTGGAGATCGATCTGCCTGCCGCCTCGATCCTCGGCGACTTCTCCTCGCCGCGCGGGACGCCGCTCGACGACCCGGCCGCGGCCGTCGCGGCTGCTGTGTCTGATCCGCTTGAGTTTCCGCGGCTTCAAGATGCGACAATTCCCGGTGACCGAGTTGTGTTAGCCATCGATCGGGGCGTGCCGCGGATGCCCGCGGTCGTCGCTGGCGTGATCCACGCGTTAGTGGAAGGTGGCGCGGACCCGGCTGATATCGGGATCGTGCTGGCCGTCGGAAAGGACGAGGAGTCTGAAGACCCGGCGGCGGATTTTACGGAAACGGTTCGCGACGCAATCACGGTCACGAGACACGATGCCATCGATCGCGAAACCCTCTCCTATCTGGCGGCTTCGAGAGATGGCAAGCCCATCTATTTCAATCGTCAAATCGGCGAGGCCGATGTTGTCATCCCGATTAGCACTCTGCGTCTTGACGAATCGTTGGGCTACGCGGGAATTCACAGCGGGTTGTTTCCGGCTTTCGCCGACGAAGAAACACAAAAACGCTTTCGCGCCCCAAGCTCCGCCGACTGGACGGCTCATCGCCGCCGCCGCCACGAGGAGGCCGATGAAGCGGCATGGCTGCTTGGAGTTCAGTTCACGATCCAAGTCGCGCCCGGTCCAGGCAACACATTGCTACACGTCTTAGCTGGCGATGCGCAAGCCGTCGCGAAGCGAGGGCAAAAGTTGTGCGAAGCTGCTTGGCGTTTTCAATCCAATCGGCGAGCGAGCCTTGTCGTAGCGACCATCGAAGGCGGGCGCGAGCACCAAACGTGGGAGAACTTGGGGCGGGCGTTGTTCGCTGCATCGCAAGCAGTCGATGATGGCGGGGCAATCGTTTTGTGTACGAACCTGGATTACAAACCAGGCCCGGCGATTCAACGTTTGACCAGCCTGCGAGACTCCGATGCCTTGTTGCACGAGCTGCGTCGTGATCGCTCCAGCGATGCGACATCGGCAGCGTTGTTGGCTGAAGTCCGAGAGCGTGTTCAAGTCTATCTGCTCAGTGGACTCGATGCGGAGTTCGTGGAAGACCTCGGCGTTGGTTGCGTCTCGGGATCGGAAGAAGTTACGCGGCTCACGCAACAACACGATTCCTGCATCTTGCTCGGTAACGCCCACCATGCGGTCCTGGCCGCCGTCGGCGAATGACCGCGCACACCGAACAAGACGACGTGCTCCGCGACGGAGCGGGATACTGTGACTTCAGCTCGCGCACGCAGATTGAGATCTTAGGAGCCGATCGCGCGAAGGTTTTGCATGGCCTGTGTACAAACGACATCAATCGTTTGAATTCAGGCGAGGGCTGCGAGGCATTCCTCACAAACATCCAAGGCAGAACGATTGGCTTTGTCTATGTGTTCTGTCTCGACAAGTCGTTGGTCCTGGAAACCGTTCCCGGCCATTCGGATCACCTTATCGCTTCTATCGATCGTTACGTCATTCGCGAAGATGTCGCGTTGTCTGACCGCTCCGCCGAGTGGGGCGAGTTACTGCTCAGCGGCGAGCAGTCCGCTTCATTGCTCGGCTCGCTTGCCGATTTCGAGTTACCATCGGAATCACTCGGCACGTGCCAAGGTCTGGTTGCTGGCATCGAGACGGAAGTGCGTCGGGTTTCTTACTGTGCTCCGACCGCTTTTTTTTTGCGCTGTCAAGCGAACGAGGCGCAGCAATTGGCCGAAGCACTTGAATCCGCCGATGCAGCCGCGTGTAGTCCAGAGGCGGTTGACATTGGACGTATCGAGATGGGAACGCCGCTCTTCGGACAGGACATCACGGACGAAAACCTCCCTCAGGAAGTAAATCGCGATTCTCAGGCAATCAGCTTTACCAAAGGCTGCTATCTCGGGCAGGAAACAGTCGCCCGAATCGACGCCTTGGGCCACGTGAATCGTAAGCTCGTGCAACTTCGGTTCGCCGGCGAGCAGGTTCCCGCTCCCGGTTCACCTATCGAGCTAGACGGTAAGCGGCTTGCGACGATAACGTCGTCGTGTATTTCCGAACGTCTTGGCCGTCCGCTCGCGCTCGCCTATGTCCGCCGCGGCCAGGAGCGACCTGGGAATGTGCTGGCATCTGAGTATGGCGATGCAACGGTCGTGCAACTCTTCACAGGCTGATTCCACCCTCGTTCTCGTTGTGCTATCTTCCCCACTCAAACAAGTCAAGACACGACGAGGGTAGTTCGGATGAATGAGAACCCATACGCAGCTCCATTGACAACCGGTTCGATTGCCGCCGAGCCAACGGGCGCCGAATCGCTTCGGCGGCAGTATCTCAATCATGAAGCCTCGGTACAGTCGATCGGTACTCTTTACTTACTGGGGGCGATCTTTATGGTCCCAATCGGCCTGATCGCGACGATCGTCGCTGCGGTCGGGTTGATTTCGGGCGAAGTTGAAGGCGCTACAATCATGGTCGTGCTCGGCGTGTTTTACTTCGGCCTCGGTCTTCTTCAAGGCGCGACAGCGCTTGCCTTATGGAAGCTGCAAACGTGGGCTCGAACAGTGCAATTATCTTCTCAGTAATCGGCCTCATCGGCATTCCTATTGGAACACTAATCTCAGCCTACTTCCTCTATCTTCTGCTCTCCCAAAAGAGAACGATGGTGTTCTCAGACGAGTACCAGCAAGTCATCGAACAGACACCACACATCAAGTACAAAACGTCGATCGTAGTCATCATTCTATTGGTGTTGCTCGTGGTCCTGTTCGTCGGCGGGATCATAGGATTGGTCGTTAGTGGTTAGAGATGACGGTGATCACGCGCCGACGTTCGGCCTCTCGGCAATCGCAATTGGATCGGCCAACGAGGCCAGCCAACGTTCGACGTCGGATGAAACCATCTCGGCTTGTGGCACTTGACTTACGACATCAATCTCCTTGGCGAAGTATTGACCGAGTTTGTTCAAGTAGGCTTGAGCTGCTGCTAGGAAGGCATCTCTCTCAGTTTTCGTGAAGTCTCGACGCAGAAGCTGCACCGTTGTGTCTGTACGCACGCGCTCCAGCCAGACAAGCTTTCCGAGCTCCGCCTTGACGAGTTTTCCATCGATGAAAGCTCGGCGCAGTTCTCCCTGCGTGTTGAACTGAAACACCGGGTCAGCGCCAAAGAACACGCTTGCTGCGCCGTCACGTCGGAAGCCAATCACGCAAGTGCCCGCTTGGTCCGGCAACGCTACCTCAACGCGCCGCACCAACGCCGTGGCTTCGCGCATCAGGTCTTCTCTGTCTTGTTCGTGCCGTGCCATGATGGGTAAATACAATTGTGCGGCTTCAAACGCAGAGCGTCACATCAACCACCTTGTTCGACTCTCCGTGAGGCTCTACGACCTCCATAGTAGAAAACAGTGTACCGCTCACGTGAGGAGATGACATGGCTGCGACGAACGATGAAGTCATTGAGATGCTGAAGGCGGCTTATTGCATGGAGCTTGAGACCGTCATGAACTATATCGCCAACAGCACCAATCTCGACGGTGTGCGGGCGGAAGAGATCAAGAAGTCGTTCGCCGCCGATGTTACCGCCGAATTGATGCACGCCCAGGAACTCGGGCGACGGATCAAGCAAATCGGTGGCTTCGTGCCAGGATCCGCGGAGGTTGAAATCGGCGGCCAGCAGCAACCGCCGGAGGACACGACCGACGTCGCTGCTGTCATTAATGCGGTTATCGAAGCGGAAGCGGCTGCCTGCAGTCAGCACAAGAAGATCATCAAAGCGACCGACGGCGAAGATTACGTCACGCAAGACATGTGCATCCGCCTTCTGGCTGACGAAGAAGAACACCTCGTTCTATTCCGCGGCTTCTTGAAGGAATACACAAAGGCGTGATTCCATCACGACTTACGAATCCGCTTCTGTGGCGCAGGCAGTGTGGTCATGTTGTGAACCGGCGTGGCTTGAGACTTAGATGAAGGTGTGCCGCCGCGGCGCATCGTCAAGCGCGGCTCGCTCAGAACCCGAATCACGACGTACCACAATACAAGCACCACGGCGACCACTCCGACCAGCGCCCAAATGCCTTCCCGTTTAAGGTTGCTTCCCAAGCTTCGCACGGGCTCGATCGCCTTCGAATAGCGTTCCTGAATCAAAACGATCATCGCTTCCTTCTCTTTCGAACCATACGGCAAACGGACCCACTCGACCGCCGGAATCCAGTCGCCGCGCACGGCTTCGTCGTCAAGAGCCTTGGCCAGCGGATCTCGGTAGAGGTACGAGCTGTCGGACTGGATCTGCTGCAACTGTTCATCGGCCAGCCGAAACGGAGTAGCCCGCTCGCCCCCGGCCTGGGCGATCTTATCGAACATCGGATGTTGCAGAATGACACCCTTGTTCGGCCCGTCGCGTTGATCGATCAACACGGCAAAGCGATCGGCGCCATAGTTCGTTCGCAGGGAAGCGAAATCGCCGAGGTTGACCGTCAACGCTAGGACGCCGATGACTTCTTCTTTGGCCACCGGATCATTGAAGATCGGCGTCGTCACGGCAACTTTCCAGATGTTGGTCGTCGAACTCTGAAACGCCGCCGAGAAGTGCGTTTCTCGAATCGGTTGGACATCATGCGGTCCCGAATCCTGCCACTCTTTCTTTTTCTCCGCTTTGTCCGCTGCCGCACCACTGAAGTAAGTTCGGTAGGAGTAATTCCAACCCACAGACTGGTTCACGATACTCTCGTCATCGTAAGCGACCGACAACATGCGCCCCGTTCGGTCCACGGCGAACATACTCGCCAGCTTCAACTCGCGCGGATCGCGTTCCAACTCCTTGAGATAATACCCGATGCGGCCCTTGAGATAATCGTGCAACTGCTTCCGCTGTTCATCCTCGATAAACACGGGCCTCAACTTCTCAATATCGGCGGACTCCTGATTCAACTGGCGAACGAGATCCGAGTCGGCGACGGGTATGAACAGCCGCCGCAATTCTCGCTGCTCGGCTTCATTCCGGATGACACGAAAGTAACGATGAATCTCACCCTCGATCGATCGCGCCGCGAACTTCGCGGCGAAGTCGTTGCTCTCTCTCGCGAGCTTCGTGATGGAACCTTCTGAAAGACGAACCGAGTCTTCGTAGCCTCGCAGCCCGAACAGAGCCATGATGATGAAGAGCAAGACCGGTCCGACGAAGCCCAGGAACATCAACGGCAAACGGACTTTCGAGACCTCCCGTGCGTTGAGGGCGTCGATGACGGCTTGGACGTTCGGGAATCTGCGTTCTGGCTCGATCGCCAGGCAGCGGTCAACAACGTCGATCAACGCCCGGTCGATCCCCGGCGCTTTGCGATGGTCGGTCGGAGTCGCGGAAGATCGGATCGCGCTCTGGTATCGGGCAAGCCGATCTTTGAGACCGTTGGATGACTCAATTCTTTCCAAGTTGGCTTCGGTACGAAACGGCGGCGCGTCGGTGAGCATGCAATACAACATCGCGCCCAGCGCGTAAACATCCCAGCGAGCATCGGGAATCGCCGCCAAGTCAGCTTGTTCGGGCGCCATGTAGAACAGCGTTCCTAGCGATGGCGACTGTTCGTGCGAAAGTCGCGATTGCCCGAAGTCAGCGAGTCGTGGCTTGTTGTCTTGATCGAGCAGGATATTCGCGGGTTTCAAATCGCAATGCAACACACCTTTGCCATGGGCGTGCATCAGACCGATGGCGACTTCGGTGAAGATATCGGTTGCTTCGCCGACGGGTAACGGACCGCGTTGCCGCAGCAAATCGTCGAGCGAACCGTTCTCGATGTACTCCATCACGTAGTAAGGTGGCTCGCCGTCCCAGCCGACATCTAACAACTGCACGACATAGCGATCGGCCGAGAGGTAAACGAGCCTTTCGACTTCGCGCGAAAGGAGCGTCCAATCAATCCCGCCACGATGCGTATAGAACTTGATCGCAACGCGACGGCCGGTGTTCTTGTCCGTCCCGACCCACACTTCTCCATACGCACCGCGCCCCAACAATTTCTCCGCCTCGTAGCCGGGCACATCGAGCGGCGGCCGCGTGCTGGCCAAGCTCAAATCACGAGCTAGGTTTTGCTGTTCGTGGGTCTGTTGTTGCGTGTGGTCCCGTGTCATGATGCTCATATCGTATCACTGCCGATGACCGTTGAGGAGATACACGGTGCGCAAGCGCGCTCTTAGTCCCAAAGGGACGACAGCAAATAGCCTGGGGTGTGAGCCTCAGGTTAGGTCACATCATGAAAGCAAAGCTTCGGAGGGGCGACAGCAACGAAATCCCGCCGAGCGCGATGTCGCCCCTCCAGGGCTTTCGATTTGCGGCGTACTCGATTCCTGGGGCTCACGCCCCAGGCTATTTGCTGTCGTCCCTCAGGGATGGTTACGGAGTTGCTTCGCAAGACGTTCGGCGATCGTGCTGATGTTAGGCGCCCTTCAACTGATCGCGGCGTCGCCCGCCTCGGCGCAAGATGCAACACCGCCAGCCGACGACACTTCGCTCGACGGCCGTGAGGGACGCGATCTGTTGCTGAAGAACTTCCGACCTCGTTCGATGTTAAAGGCGCAACAAACCAACATCACGCGAGCCAAGTTTCCGGTCGTCGATCTGCATACGCATTTTCGCTATCGCTTCCGGCACTCGCCCGAGCAACTCGATGCCTTCGTCCAACTGATGGACCGTAACAACATTGCGGTCTGCGTGAGCCTCGACGGCAAGCTCGGCGATGACTTCCGCGAGCATGCGAAGTATCTGTGGACGAAGTACCCGGATCGGTTCATGATTTTTGCCAACGTCGATTGGCGCGGTGACGGCCAAACGGATGATCCTGCAACCTGGGCTTGCCACCAGCCGGGCTTCGCCGAAAGGACAGCGAAGCAACTTGCCGAAGCGAAGGAACTCGGTGCGAGCGGCCTAAAGCTCTTCAAGCAATTTGGACTGGGACATCGCAACCCGGACGGTTCGCTGATCAAAGTCGATGATCGTCGTTGGGATCCGATCTGGAAAGCTTGCGGACAACTCGAGTTGCCAATCATCATCCACACCTCGGACCCAGCCGCGTTCTTCCTTGATATCGATCCAACGAACGAACGCTGGGAAGAGCTACATCGACATCCCGAATGGAGTTTCCCTGCCGACAAGTTTCCGAGTCGCGAGAAGTTGCTCGCCGCTCGGAATCGTGTGATCGAACGGCACCCGAAGACGAACTTCATCGGAGCACACGTCGCGAACAATCCGGAGGACTTGGCAACCGTGTCAGAGTGGCTCGACAAGTACCCGAATCTCTACGTTGGATTTGCCTCGCGGATCGGCGAACTGGGAAGGCAGCCATACACGGCTCGTCGGTTCTTCCTCGACTATTCCGATCGCATCCTGTTTACAACCGATGGTCCATGGCCCGAGACTCGCGTGCAACTATACTGGCGATTCCTGGAGACATACGACGAGTACTTTCCTTACTCCGAAAAGGAGTTCCCTCCGCAGGGCTTCTGGAACATCTACGGCATCGGCTTGCCGGACGATGTGCTGAAGAACGTGTACTCTCAAAACGCCTTGAAGTTGCTACCCGGACTGCGTGAGAAGCTTGACGCGTACATAGCGAGAACACAATGATCTCGGAGCCACCGTTGGCATGACGTTCGCTCGGTTTCAAATCAAGGTCCAGCCTCAAATCTGGCCCCTTCCTGAGTCTTCACCTTCCAGGGCCATTCAACAAACAGGGCATATGCTGTAAGTAGTGGGTCCCCATCCCAAACCTGAAGTCTCCACATTCCGTTTTGTACGTAGACAACAGCGGTATCACGCTTTCCGTCGATGTTGTGGATCGATTCGAGGCACGCGAATCCGTCCTCGAATCTTCCAAGGTCGATACCATTCGGATGTTCCTTTTTGTTGCAGCGAATCCGGTTGCTTGATCAGTTCGTCCTGGCGTCGATTATCCTCTTGCAAACCACTGAGTGCTGCTTCGATTCGGGCAAGCCTCGACGTCTGATTGCCAGGGGGATCAAATCGCTTCTCTGTTGTCGCGGTGGTTGTCGGTAAAACGATGCTCGGTGACCAACGGCGAATCTGGCCTGAGAAACTGTCACTTCCCTCCATCGTGCCGCGACGCACCAGGTACAGTTTCAGGGACTTGGCAATCCACACGCCGCCGTCTTTCCCGAACTCGACTCCCATCTTGCGCAAAGTATTTCGATGATATTCGTTCTGAATGTCAACGTTGGTGTGTCCACCAAAGTAACTGAGTACGTTTACACCGGTATCAATGTCGGTCGAACTCGTCTTGTCTTCCTTGATGTGTCTTTCAACATCTACCCGAAGATCCCGGATTCGCTGTGACTCCAAGTCTCGCCGATCCATGTCGTAGGACGATAGCCAGGCGAGGTGTTTGCAGAATTCACTCGTGACCGTTTTTTCCTCGAACAAATGATCCACGTAATTCTTGAAAGACTCATTGAGTCGTCGAAAGTCCTCTTCGTTTTCGAGGTCAAATCTCACGAACAACTCTTGTTTGAGCGTCAACGCGAAGTGGTTTCGCTGGGTACGGGTGACATATTGAGGGACGACCTCGAATCCCATCACTTCAGAGTCCGTTTCACGAAACCCGAACACACTGGATGAGCCGGCGAGCTCTTTCGATGTGTCCATCTCCTGCATAACCACTTCACCCGCAGCCATTTCGGATCCCGTATCGAGATGCCTCGCAGCCGCCCGGTACCTAACAGCCTGTTGATTTCTGGTGACAGGAGGCTGCCGATGTGGGACCGGCGGTTCAAGCGGGAGAGAACAGGAAAGCCGGAATTGCGAGG
>PBSM01000151.1 GCA_002726245.1 Planctomycetaceae bacterium
TCCTGCTTGCCGTGTGTTTCGCCCGGTGAATCGCAAGCTGGAAGCTTACGCCACGAAACTGCAACCCCAAGTTTTGGTTTTGACGAAGCACTAGAGGTTGTGAAACAATTGATTGTCATAAACTGTGGCTTTTGCGCGAAGCCCGTTTATTGTCTGGCAACCACGCGAATTGAGGAAGCGGTTGAACTGCGTTTGCGGGAGGTCGTGGCTGGGCTACCATTCTTGAATCGCCAGCAAACAACGACAGCAACAGCCATCCAAGACAGCGCGCTAACAAACGCGCCTGTCCAGAAACGTCTTGGCCGATAGACGAACTCCACACGATGCTCACCAGACGGGAGCAGGACCGCTCGCATCAGTCGATTCGCGCGATAAATGTCCACCGGAACGTGCTGGCCATTCGTCTCGCGTGTCGCTTCCCAACCGGGAAAGAACGCATCGTTAAGGACCAGCCACGTCTCACTGCTTGTTCGAACTTCAATCTCGACTCGCTGCGAGCCATAACGTATAAGCGTGCTGTAGTCGTCCTTTGCCAACACAGGTAACTCCGTCGGCAAGCGTTCGTTGGAAGCAGCTTCGATGAACACGACTGATCGCAGATCGCGCGGCTGAGCATCTTCCAGATAGATCGCCCGCGTTCGCTCCTCGGTTAGCCGACGCAAGTCGGTCGGCAGCGGATCTAAGATCACCGCCTTCGACGCCAGCCACACGCGCGGATAGGCTCGTGGCTCGTACCACAATTCAACGCCGTCCGCGGGAGAGACGTTCATGTTCTCGCAACCGACTGGCACTCGACCCGCCGCCACGAGCAAGCAACTCACCGACAGCGGAGCCAGCAACGCGTCTGTGTGCTTGTCCCGCGTCTGTTGAGCATACTGTTGTCTAACGCGGAGCAGCGCCGCAGTGTCGAGCGACCGAAGCGTCGTGTGAGCACCAACCATCGCAATATTCCTACTGAGGTGATGTCGAGGCAGCAACGAAGAGCGTTCCCAAAGCACAACGTCGTCTAGTCGATCGTTGCCAGACCGCTGCGACCACTCCGCGGGAAGCAACGGCGCATTCAGATCCCGAAACAATCGCGGAGGTGCCACCGCGTCGCCGCTTTCGGCCAGCGTGGCCACGCCTGCACGCCAGACTTCAGCATCGATCGACTCCGTCATCCAGCCGTTGGCGACGCACAGTTCGATCGCGGTCATCGCAAGCAGCGCGTACCTACGAGACGATCCCGGTAGGCGTTTCAGCAACACGGCTATCAGCAGCCCGAAAGCAGCCGTATGTGCCAACGCCGTCAGAACGCGTGACGTCGCGGCATCCGTGCCGATCGGCCCGAAGATCGCGTCCGGCGGTGCATCCGCTAACCAACTCCTCCAAGCCGGCTGCGAAAGTCCGAAAGCTGCGGCAAGAGCCAAACTCACACCCGCAACAACCATCGCAACACGAGATAACTTGACTTGATCACCTTGTACGAAGCGATCCCAACCACGAGCGGCAAGCAGACTGATCACCAGAGATGTGAGGACGAGAAGCTTCGCGGGATAGCGAAACATCACGTAGCCAGGCAGCAACTCGACAAGCAGCCAATACAGACCACCGACAGGATTCCCGATCCACGGATCGCCAACTTCTCCGCCAGTGAAAGCCGCTCGCAGTTCGTGAATGATCCACCCGAGACCGTACCAACCGAAGCTGCCGACCAGACTGAATCCTCCGACCACAACAAGGAACTGCACTCGCCAATCCGCCCGCCAACTCGGCAGCATCATGGCGGCGAGCAGCAACGGCAACAAACCGAGGTACAAGGATGGCGTCCAGGTTCTGCCTTCGGCCGGCAAGGCGCTGATCCAACGTTCGTTTCTTGGAAATGGTTTGCCAAAGACGTTGGGCCACACGAAATCTGCCACATGCCAGGGACCGACCGAAAAATGGTATACGTGGCGCAAGTGCGTTCCGTACGATGGATCATCGAAGATCTGTGCGGTGAGTTCGACGTCACGAAACGGGCCAAGATCCGTGTACCTTTCACTCAGACAGCTCGCCATCTCCGCCAAGCTGCGAGGCTCATCGAACGCCGCGCGATCGCTACGTGCCGTGGCTTCCATCGCCGGAAGGATTTGCACAGCAGCCAAGAGGAAGGCCGAGCAAGCCGCACACGCAAGTAAGACGATCGGATGGCGATACCAGTCCCGGAGGGACGACAGCCAATAGCCTGGGGCGTGAGCCCCAGGTTGCGGAGATACATCTGACGATAAAGCCCCGGAGGGGCGACACTCCTGTGGTGCGTTACTTTTGCTGTCGCCCCTCCGGGGCTTCGTTTCAGATTCGTCACCGTTCCTGGGGCTTACGCCCTGAGTATTACCCACATTTTCAGCTGCGGAGCGGCGACAGATAATAGCCTGGGGTGTAAGCCCCAGGTAGGAAGACCGAAGACAACCAAGCCCCGGAGGGGCGACACCGAGGATGCGGGCTGTGTGATATGTCGCCCCTCCGGGGCTTTGTGTGTGTTGACGCCGCGATTCCGGGGGTTTACACCCCCGGCTACTATATGTCGTCCCTATGGGACTGAAGAAATGTGGGTAATACTCGGGGCTTACGACCCAGGCTATTTGCTGTCGTCGCTCCGCGGCTAAGACCGGAGATTGGGTGCCGAACGCAGCGCCGCGGTCCTCACGCGGAGCGTGAGGGCTACAAGAGAACCAAGCATAAAGCGCGGCGAGCAAACCCGCGTGATAAGAGGCCTGCGGATCTCCGCCGAGCGTCATCAACGCGAGTACCGCGCCGAGGGCGACTGCACCGACCAAGCTTCTCCTTGCCAGCATCCAATCGGTCGCGACTAACGCAGCCGGCAACCAGGCAGCTCCGACGAGGAACACGACGTTGCAATACTGAAAGACGACACTGCCGCCGAATGCGTAAGCGAGCGCCGCAAGTCCAGCACCTTCAACACTTGCTTGCCAGCGCCGAGCGAGCGCATACGCCATCGCCGAAGCAAGCAACACGTGCATCGTCACGTAGAGGTGATAGCGGAGGCGATAACTGACCGGCAACGCGAAGACGAGCTTGCCGGGATACAAGACACTCGACGTTGTGTCTGCCAAGACCGGCGTGCCCGTATCATCAAGCGGATTCCAGAGCGGGATGCGACCGGCAGCCCACTCGCTGGTTTCCCATTCGAATAGCGGATAGTAATAGTTGGCCGAATCGCGAAACCCAAACGAACGGTCCTGGAACAACACGGCTCCGAAGAACCACAAGAAGACACCTACAATGGCGGCGAGAACGAAAAAATGCTGCTTCGTCTTCATGGAGCCATACCGAGCAGGGCACTCAGCCAACTAACAGGCAGATCGGGAACGACGACCGGTGTCGATATGCCGCGGCTGTCCAATATCGCCTCGGCCGCCATGTAACCGCTCCGAACCGCCCCTTCCATCGTGGCTGGCCATCCGGTTTGCGTCCAGTCGCCGGCCAACATCAAGTTCGGGGTGCTCGTTCGCTGTGCAGGCCGGACTTTGTCGAAGCCAGGACGAACGGAAAACACGGCGTGTTGCTCGGTAATCATCTGCCAGCGGAGTAGCTTCGCGTCGTTTGCGGCCGGGAAAGTCGTCTTCAGATCGTCGAGCACCTCGTCGCGCACATCGGCGCGATCGCGCGTCGCAAGATCACGCGAAGCACTGATGATGACTTGATAGTAGTGCTCGTCATCAGGATGTCTCCTATCTCGCGATGAGCGGGCAAAGACCCACTGACTTAATCGATCGACGAGCACTGCATGCGGCAGATCGGTCAACTCGCGATCGAACCATAGATGCAGCGACGTGATCGGGGAGGATTGGATCTGCGTCGCCGATGCAGCAACAGACTCCCGCTCCGGCGGAAGCACATCCCCGACGCGGCGCCAGGGTAGGGCAACGACAACGGAGTCGAAACGCCGACGAGTGCCATCGACGGCGATACTTAGCTGGTCGGAATCTTGCAGTGCCTCGACGCTGGAAACGCTCGCGCCGAGATGAACGATCGCTCCGCGGGCCTCAAGCCACGCCTGCACTCGATCATATAGACCTTGCAAACTGATATTCGGCACCTGGAGGTGAAAGGACGTGCGGGCCCGCAAGAAGCCATCGACGAAAACCTTGCGGGCTGCCGAGAGCGACGCATGCTCGAGCGATTCGGCAAGGGCGCTCACTAACAAAACCTCCCAGAAGCGTTTGATGGCCTGCTCCGATTGACGGTTCGCCCGTAGCCACTGGCCGATGCTTGGTTCTTCCGTCTTGCGATGGAACTGAGTACGGGCGAGCTTCCGCAGCGTCTGGCCGACACCGACCCGTTCGCGAATGCTCAAATAACTGAGTCGCATGAATGTGGGAGCAAGATGCAACGGGACTGGCAACCAGTTCGTTGCATGAAAGTCAAAACGCTTGCCATCGGGACCGAAGAAGTGTAAACGATCATGGTTCGTGAACGAGTTGTCGATGCCGGTGCGGCGGCAAAAGTCCGCGAAGTTCGTGCAACACCCCATCGCGACGTGCTGGCAATTGTCCAACAGCTCACCGGTCTCCGGGTCCTCGAACGAAGTCGCGCGACCTCCAAGACATCGACGGGATTCAAAGAGTTCGACTTGCAGCCCTCGCTCCGCAAGTGCAACCGCTGCGGCGAGCCCGGCCAAACCACCTCCTACGATCCCGACACTTGCTGCCTTCGCCTCTTGCATACTGGGAAATCACAGAGCCACGGCTCAGCTCCCGGTTTGTCGATGCGGTTGTTGTGCGCCCTGGCTCCCTCTTCCTTCGGGTGAGGGCTGGAGTGAGGGCTGCTGTGGAGCGAGTTCGCCTCTGGAGTTGCCACCTGAGGGGCAAAGCGACTTGCACGCCCCCCTCACCCTAATCCTCTCGCAAGGAGAGAGGGGACCGATCAACGCCGAACAGAGTATCCCCAGCCGGCGCCAAGAACTAAGTCGAACTCGGCGGCTGAAGACATCGCCGTCTCGCTGCTTGATCTCAGCCAGTAATCGTCGATAGGTGCCGAACATGGCAACGAACGCGTGGCGCGAACGCGGCGGAATCATGGATGCGAGAGGGGCTGCTTCTTCGTAAAGCCGTTCGGTGCGTTCGATCTGACAACGGAGCATCGCGGCTAGCCGCTCGTTGAGCACACTGGCTTGCAGATCACTCGCCTCGCAATTGAATCTCGCCAGCTCTGCGCGTGGCAAATAGATACGTTCGCGAGTTGCGTCCTCGCGCAGATCTCGCAGGATGTTGGTCATCTGAAAGGCAACACCGCAAGCATCCGCTAACTCCGTCGCTCGCTCGTCGGTGCAGCCCCAAATGTGGATGCATGCCAAGCCAACAGCCGATGCGACGTGAAAGCAGTAGCGTCGCAGGTCGTCGAAGGTCTCGTAACAAGGTGGCTCAAGATCCATCGCCACGCCGTCAACAATGGCGTAAAGATAATCGATCGGAACGTTGAATCGCTCGACCGTGTCAAGGAGACCCGGCCAGACAGGCCCATCAAAGCGGCCGTCACACGCAGCGCCGAGTGACTCGCGCCAGGCGTCGAGTTGTTCGCGCCGACGTTCAGCCGGCTCGAAACTATCGCCCAAGTCATCCGTACAGCGAGAGAAGGCGTAGAGCGCGTGCATGGCTCGCCGCTGCTCGGGCGGAAGCAGACTGAACGACCAATAGAAGTTCGACGCGGATCGACGCGAGATCCGTTTGCAGTGTCGATAGCTTTCCGCCAGTTGTGCGTTCATCCGTGATTCTGCTTTCGAGTCCTTACGCCCAGCCACTTCGACAGCCACGTACTCGCCACAAGATTTGCTTTGGTCAGCTTCCCGACGGTTGGACGTCGGGTCCAGACATCGTACTCGGCACGTTCAATCTCCTTCAAGATTGCCAAGCCGCCACGGACGAACAACTCCACTTGAAAACGCAGGTCACGCGACACGCAATCTACCAACGGCCAGCCAGCTCCAAGTAACTCACTCGCGCGCGTGCATTCATCCTGCATCATCGCACGCCATCGCTGGTCACAAACACGCTCCGCGAAGCAACCCTCATCATACCCGAACTTGTCCCAAGTCGTCTGCGGGAGGTAGATCCGACCCCGCTCGTAGTCGTTCGCAATGTCTTGCAGGAAGTTCGCAAGTTGAAGTCCCGTACAGATCGAGTCTGACAACCGAGCCGACTCATCCTCGTAGCAGCGGCCCAAGTAAAGCACCAGGTGGCCGACTGGATTCGCCGAGCAGCGGCAATAGTCGAGCAGCTCGTCGAAAGTCGCGTAACGTGTCTGACGCTGATCGCGTTTGAAGGCGTCGAGCAATGCGGCGAAGGGGCCCTGTGGGATACGAAACTCCTCGATCGTGCCTGCTAAAGCGATGAAGACCGGATGGTAAGTTCGGCCTTCGTAACAGCCAGCCAATTGCTCTCGCCACCACAGCAACAATTCCAGGCTCTCGGCGTCGCTCCCAACTTCGTCCGCCAAATCATCCGCCCATCGGCAGTAAGCATAAACATTGCAAAAGTGCTGGCGAAGATGCTTCGGCAACAGCCAGCTAATGACGGAGAAATTCTCGTAGTGCGAGCGTGCCAGCTCGCGGCAGTAAGCCTTGGCCTCGCTGAGTGATACGTCGCGACGGCGGCTCGCTGGGCCAAACCGTGCCAACTCGGTGGCAAACGTGCCTGCACTCATTCGCGGTTAACGCCGACTTACAAACTGCGGTTTATGGTCTACTCAGCTAACACGGGCTGCATTATGGTATCTTCGTTCAACAGAGGCAAAGGGAACATGAGAATCTTACTAGCCAGCCCGCGCGGTTCTTGTGCGGGTGTGAACATGGCGATCGAGAGCCTCGATCTTGCTATCCAAGCCTTTGGCTCGCCGATCTATGTCTATCACGAGATCGTCCACAACAAATACGTTGTCGAGACGTTCAAAGATAAGGGTGCTATTTTCGTCGATGCACTCGACGAAGTCCCCGAGGGCTCGAACTTGCTCTTTTCGGCGCACGGTGTGGCTCCCGAAATCCGCCGCATCGCACGTGAGAGAAAGCTGTACGCGATCGACGCGACTTGCCCGCTCGTCACTAAGGTGCACCTCGAAGCCGTTCGCTATGCAAAGGCGGGCTATCACATTGTGCTTATCGGACACGAAGGCCACGACGAGGTTGTCGGCACGATGGGCGAAGCTCCCGACGCGATGATTTTGGTCGAGAGCCCCGAGGAGGTTGACAAGCTCGAGATAGAACCTGGTACGAAGCTTGCTTATCTGACACAGACCACTTTGTCAGTTGATGATGCGAATCGGATCATCGAACGGCTCAAGCTCAGATTCCCCGGTATCGAGGCTCCTCCGAAAGAGGACATCTGCTACGCAACTCAGAATCGGCAAGAAGCGGTTCGTTTGCTCTCGCAGGAGGCGGATGTGGTCCTCGTGCTCGGCAGCCAGAACAGCTCGAACAGCCAGCGTCTCAAGGAGTTGGCCGTGGAACAAGGCATTCGCAGCCATTTAATCGATGGAGCCGCCGATATCTCGTCCGAATGGTTCGAGGGGAACGAGACCGTGTTGGTGACCGCCGGGGCGAGTGCTCCTGAGTCGGTCGTCGAAGAGTGCATCGACTTCCTGCGAGCCAATTTTGGCGCGGAGCTAGAAGAGCGCACAATTCGCAGGGAAGAAGTGCATTTTTCTTTGCCTAAGGAGTTGCGAGCCGCATCTTAGACTACAAATGTTCACTGGTAGGCCGGTTGTTGATGTGTACGACGAATCTGCCCCTCGTCGTACTGTCCGACCGGCCTACTTTTTTTGCGCTAGTGCTTTGTTACAGCTTCATTTTAGGGTAGCGAAACTCGCCAAGAGTTTCGGCCTGTTGCGGGAATCACCGAAAGTCTTGGCGACTTTCGCTACCGCCA
>PBSM01000152.1 GCA_002726245.1 Planctomycetaceae bacterium
CGGTTTTGAAGACTTCTGTCGAGGGAGATTCCGCACGAATTAATGAAAGAGCACGAATCGGGTCGCTCATTCGTGCTCTTTCATTAATTCGTGCGGCCTCTCTTCATGCGTCTTGCCGATTGGTTGGAGGTTCACTTCACTAAGCAGCCTTGCGAATTTCCGGATAAGCGTATCCCATCTCAGCATCGTTCCAGCGGCTTAACACAACGGCGGCGAGATGCCCGCCGAAAGCGAGAGAGAGCTTTAGCGCATGTTGGAATTGATTGACTCGACCGTAAAGAGGCAAGCAATCGAACTTGCAGGCTGGGTCAGGATCAGTCAGATTCAGTGTGGGTGGAGCGAAGCCGTCCCGCATCGCCAAAGCAGTGATCGCGAGTTCGACCGCACCAGCGGCGTTGATCATGTGGCCGAGCGACGACTTCGTGGCACTGACACAAGTCTTGTCGATATCCGACCCGAAGATACGACAGATCCCAGCGGCTTCGGCGGCATCGTTCTGCTCGGTTCCCGTGCCATGAGCATTGATGTAGCCAACGTCACCAGCCGATAGGTTGGATTCTTCTAGAGCCAATTTGATCAGATGAACGAGTGCGTCGCTTTCGGCATCAATCGACGTGATGTGATGGGCTTGGGCGAGTGACTTCGTGGCGGAGATAGCAGCATAGATGCGGGCTCCGCGTCGCAACGCATGGCCCAACCGTTCGACGACGAACACAGCGGCTCCCTCACCGAATACGAATCCTTTGCGCGACCGATCGAATGGCCGACAGGCGCGGTTCGGATCGTCGTCTTTCGCCAGCACACGCATCCGGTTGAAGCCCGCGGCAAACACCGGATCGATCGCATCGCCTCCACCGGCCAAGGCGATGTCACATTGCCCGTCACGAATCGCCCGCGCCGCGCTCATCACGCTGATCAGCGAACTCGCACAAGCGGTTGAATAGCAGAGACGAGGCCCAAACGCCCCGAACTTGCTCGCCACGGCGTTGCAGGACGCGGCGGGAAACAGGTACTCGGCCCAATTCACTTCTCCAGTATCGCCCGAGGGCAGCCCAAGTTGTTGATCCACCCAGCGGAAGTCACCGACGTGCCCGCTCATCATACAACCGAATCGGTATGCATCGACTGCTTTCAAATCCAGGTCCGCGTCCTCAATTGCTTCGGCCGCTGCTCGCTCGCACATCGGCAGGATTTTGATCCGCCCCGGCAACTCGTCATCGAGATCGACAGTCGCCCCGATCATGTCGGTCTCTTCAATTCCGCGGATCCCGCTGAGGACGTGGAAGCGGCTTTCGCCATTGCGAACGCCTTGCCAGACTGTTTCACGATCCAAGCCCAGCGATGCCAGCATGCCGATGCCAGTAATGACGACAGGCTCTCGAACAATTGGATCGAACGTCATGCCGAATCTAGACCTTCCAAACGCAACCGACATCGGAAATGTTTCGCCCGCGCATCGGTGCAGGGCAACCGAGTAAGCGCGGGCGAATCAATACATGAAAACTGGATCGCCTGCTACTGAAACTGGGGAAGACAGATATTCTGTGCAAAAGAACAGGCTACATAGCGTGCTAGCAGGTCCAGCAACACCCAGCATGTTACGATTGGATCACAAAGGCGACGTGATTCACTCTTCGAGCCACGCGGGATCAGCAGTGAATCGTCCGCTGAGCGCGTCCTTCTCGTCAGCCGACAACCACGAGGCCTCAATCCCGTTGATGATCAACTTCCGTACGTCGTCGCGTGAGATACCGAAGTGGCTTTGCAACTGAGCGAACTCGTCGGCGAGCGTGTTATGAAACATCTTCGGGTCGTCCGTGTTGATGCAGATCAATAGGCCACGGTCGAAGTAATGCTTGAACGGGTGGTGCGCGACCGACTCGACGACGGCGGTACACACATTGGATATTGGATTCAATTCAATTGGCAGTCGCGACTCGGCGAGATGCTCAACGAGTTCCGGATCTTCGATCGCACGCGTTCCGTGCCCGATCCGGTCCACCTTCAGCGCGCGAATCGCACCCCAGACGCTTTCGGCTCCCGCGGCTTCTCCGGCATGAGCGCTTGTGCGAAAGCCAAGTTCGCGTGCCCTTTCGTATGTGTCGGCGAATGGTTCTGGCGGGTGTTTGTGTTCGCCGCCACCGATGCCAATGCCGACAACGCCGTAGTCTCGCGCCTCGTTTACTTCGTCTAGTGTTACGGCCGCATTCTCTGGCCCCAGGTCGCGAATCAGATCGGCGACCAGTTGGACCTGAACTTCGGAGACTCGCGATAGACCAGCCCGAATTGCTTCGGTCAGCCGCTGCGTCGTCAGGTTATGAATTCGGAAATCATGCGGCGAGTAGAACGCCTCGACATACAGAATGTTCTGGTTCGCGAAGTCTCTCGCCACGGCTTCAGCGACAAAAGTGAAGTCCTCGTACTCACGCAGGAACGTGTTCTTCCATAGCCAAGTCTCAATAAAGTGCGGAAAGTCGCGATACTCGAAGCGCTGGCGAAGTGCTTCGCGGTCGGGACAGCTCGGATCGCCTCCGTACTTCTGAATCAACTCCCACAACGCATCGTGGGGAATTGCTCCTTCAAGATGCAGATGCAGTTCGACTTTCGGGATTCTGGTGAGCCAGTCGCGGTCTCGATTGGTCGAGTTCACTTGCCACCCTCGTTTCCGTCGCGTTTCACTCGCGGTCTCGAATCAGCTACTATACCGAAACACTTCCCGATCATGTAACACATCGCCATCCGTGGAGACACCCTTGTCTGAGTCGCCCGATCTGTTCTCTGAGCCGCCCGAGCGTCTACGCTCGCTTGGATTTCGCAACGCTCTTGCGTTCATTGGACCGGGTCTGATTATCGCGTCGGTAACGATCGGCAGTGGCGAGTTGGTCTGGGCGTCGCGAAGCGGAGCCGTGTTCGGCTATCAGATGCTGTGGTGCTTCTTATTGGCTGGCGTCTTCAAAGCGATTCAGGTGTATGTCGCGGCGCGTCATCTGACGCTAACTGGCGAGCATCCCATGGTCAGTTGGAAAGCGATTCCCGGGCCGCCGCTCTGGTTCCCGCTGCTCATCGCGCTGCCGACGTTGATGGTGATGCCGATCGCCTTCTCCGGCATTTCGGAGATTCTCGGTGGATATCTCCGTGAGTTGACCAGTTTGTCGATGAGCGACCGAGCTGTCGGTCCGTTCGGCGGGTTCGAGTTCTGGGAGAACTTCTGGGCGAGCTGCGTTCTCACCGTTTGCTTTGTACTGGCGATGAGTTCGACGTTGACAACATTGGAACGCGTGTCGGCGGTTGTGCTTGGCTTGATCGTCATCTGCGCGACCATCTCCGTCGTCGCTTGCCAACCGAACGTGACGGAGATCGTTGTGGGTTTGACCGTGCCAATTGTTCCCGATTACGAGCCCTGGGTCGAGCGCGACTATGCCGCGACGTTCGCGGGTCGCAGCCCGTGGTTGGAGGTCGCGCTTTACCTGAGCGCCGTTGGCGGCGGAACGTTCGACTATATCGGTTATGTCGGGATGATTCGCGACAAGAAGTGGGGACTGGCGGGGAGTCCCGTAGCCTCGCGCGAAGAGCTTGATCGCGCGAGCGACGAACAAGTCGCACGAGCGCGGACTTGGACTCGTGCAGCAATGTTAGACATCGGCATCTCGTTTACAAGCGTGATACTCGTGACACTCCTGTTCGCCATCCTGGGAGCATTGGTCCTCCACACCGAGCAGCGAATCCCGGCCAAAGAGACTCTTCTTTCGGAACAAGAGTTGTTTCTGACGCAATTGCATCCGCAACTGTTGTGGCTTTATCGCGGCGGCGTCTTTCTGGCATTCATCGGCACCTTGTACGGCGCGTTCGAGATCTATCGCCACACGGTCGTCGAAAGCGCCCGCGCCTTGCTACCGCAATGGTCGGCGGACAGTCACGTGACGAGATGGCGAAGCCTGACGGTGGCATACTGCTACGGCGGCGGTATGATCATGATGTGGTTGCCGAAACAGATTGCCGGCGACGTGGTCGGACGCATGACGTTCGGTGCGATTATCGGAGGAGCAACACTTTGCGGTTTGTGGTGCTTCGCGATGTTGTGGACTGACTACGCAAGGCTGCCGCGAGCGTTGCGAATGAGTGGCGTGCTGTGGTGGTCAACATTGGTCGCAGGCCTAGTCATGACCACACTCGGCGTACAGACATTGGTCGTTTACTTCTCCTAAAGACGCCGAAAGGTCGAGGACAGTTCGTGAAGATTACCGAATACACACTGCATCGTTTGCACCTGCCACTGCGAGAGCCGATCGGCGATTCACAAGTTCGATTCGTCGATCATTGGATGACTGTTGTTGAGTTACACAGTGAGGCGGGTCACTCGGGTGTGGGCTTTGCCATTCAACAAGGCCAACCAACCGCGAGCCTTGTCGATCTAAAGTTGCAGTTCGAGTACTCGGTCTGGCCAAGCCTTGTCGGCGGTTCACCGTTGGGATTGTCCCAACGAATCACCCGGCCACGGGGAGGCAATGTTGGTGGTGGCTACCTAAAGCCGCCAATCGAAACAGCCCTCTGGGACTTGATCGGCAAACAACAAGAGCTGCCGCTGTATCAACTGCTTGGAGGCGAGAACCCGCGCGTCGCGGCGTACGCGAGCACACTCGACTTCCATTTGGACGACGCAGAATTTCGAACCAAACTCGAACGCTTTTGCTCGCAAGGCTTTAGTGCGGTGAAAACGAAGATCGGTCATCCCGATCTGGCTTGGGACCTGCGGCGGCTGTCACTCGCGAAAGAAGTCATGGGAGGCGACGTTCGTTTGATGATCGATGCGAACGAGGCATGGTCGGTCAAGGAAACGCTGATTCGGCTGAACGCGTATCGCGACGCGGGCCACGAGATCTTTTGGATCGAAGATCCGATCACACGCGAGGATTACGAAGGCTATGCCCGTTTATGTGCCGAGCTGCAATTCACCCGAGTGAACACGGGCGAGTATCTTGGTTACTCCGGTAAGCGACGACTTCTGGAGCACAACGCGGTCGATGTGCTCAACATTCACGATTCGATCAGCGTGAGTCGAGCCGCGGCGTGGCTGGCCGCAGACTACGGCGTTCCAGTTTCGCTAGGCAACACGATCCTCGAACTGGGCGTTCACCTTGCCGCCAGCCTACCTGAGTGCCTGGCCCTCGAATTCTCGGACTTGATCTGGAACCAGCTCGCAGTTGATCCCGTTCGTTTCGAGGACGGTTTCGCGATTGCGCCTGACCGACCCGGTCATGGCATTGAGCTGGATCGCGACAAAGTGGCATTCTATTCGAAACCGTAGCGGCTCAAGTCGCGGTAACCCGAGCCGTTCCAGCAAGGACTCTCACGCCAGGATGTCGTAGATCGGGTTGCCGCCGTGAGCGATTTCTACTGGGCGGCTGCTGCGATCCCGAACGCGGAACGTCGGGTCAATGCCGAGGCAATGATAAATCGTCGCGCAGATATCGGATGTGCTAACAGCACGGTCCTTCACATACGCGGCTTGTGCGTCTGATTCGCCGTAGAGTGTCCCGCCACGTATGCCTGCACCGGCAAACAGCGTGCTGTAGCAATACGTCCAATGATCGCGGCCTGCGTTGCCGTTGATCCGTGGCGTACGACCCATCTCGCTCATCAGCACCACGAGCGTTTCGTCTAGCAAGCCGCGGGCATCGAGATCTTCCATGAGTGCCGAATACGTCTGGTCCAACCCCGGCAGCTTGTTGTCTTTTAGAATCTCGAAGTTCTTGGTGTGAGTGTCCCACGCGTCGTAGTCGATCTTCACTCGGTCCCAGAACAAGTCCCAGGTCACGTTGACGAAGCGGACTCCACGTTCGACCAATCGCCGCCCAATCACCGTGCTGTTCCCAAACAAAGTGCGGCCGTAGCGATCTAAGAGTTGTGGGTCTTCGTCGTCGAGTTCGAAGGCGGCTTTCAGAGCGGACGACGTAAGAATGTAAAAAGCTTGCCGCTTGTGACGCGAAAAGGATTCGACGGCGCGCGTCGCTTCCAGATCACGAAGTTGGTCATCAACTTGTTGGAGTAGACTTCGACGCGAGTTAAGCCGATCAACGGTGATGCCGTCCGGCAACTCGCTCGACGCAATGCGTGGCGTTCCAAACACAGTTTGCGGTTTACCCGGGACAACCTCGGGAGCCCCTTCCGCCTTGTAGGGACTGCACTCTGAAGTCAACGCATCGAACCGCTTGCCAATGAATCCAGCGTAGGGGCCGGGCCGCCGGATGTTCTGGCCCCAGCCAAGATAACACGGCAGGTAAGCGTAGTCTGGGAAATCTCCACGTTCGCCACTCGCATGCCGCAAGTACTCGCAGACCGAGCCCATACTCGGCGGATAGAAATCCTTCGTCGTGCCGATATCGGACAGCATCACTTCGTGTCCGGTGTAGCTGGGCAGTGTGTTGTGGCAGCCAGCTTTGTGGTTGACCGTTCGCACAACCGCGGTACGATGCATCCACTTGGCCATCTTCGGCAAGTGCTCGCAGACTTCGATACCCGATGCGCTCGTCGCGATTGGCTTGAAGTGGCTCCGGACTTCGACCGGCGCCTCGGGTTTCAAGTCGAACATGTCTTGCGTCGCGGCACCACCCAGCAAATAGAGCACAATGACGTTCTTCGCTTTTCCCGGCGCGACTCTCCCCGCTTCGCTCGCTTCCAGAAACTGCGGCAAGCCAAACCCGCCAAGCGCCGACAGCGCACCTGCCTTCAGCGTTTCTCGACGCGTGATACCATCACAACATCGACGCGGACTTCCGAGCATCGTTAACATGACGGTTTCCTGTTGATTACAAAAGCTCGCGGATGACTTCGCCTTTTTCCAACAGCGGCTTGGATCGACCGATAGACGTTTCAGGAGTGAGATGCGGGTCGATACCCAGGTGATGGTACATCGTGGCAACGACGTCGTAAGGCCACAGCGGGCGATCTTTCGGAGTTTCACCTTGAGCCGTCGATGAACCGATGACCTGTCCGTGCCGATAGTTGCCGCAGGCGATCATCATGCTCTGCACGTCAGCCCAATGATCGCGGCCCGCATCCTTGTTGATCTTCGGTGTGCGACCGAACTCGCCCCAAACGACGACCAGCACCTTCTCATCGAGGCCCCGCTCGTGTAGATCTTGGATGAGTGTCGTCACAGCTTGATCCATCCGAGGGCTGGCCGTCTTCGTGCCCCATTCGAGTTTCTTGTGAAGATCCCAACCCGAGCTGCTCAGGCCAACGCCGGGATCAACAACTGTGACGAAAGTCACCCCAGCCTCGACCAACCGCCGCGCCAACAACGCTGTCTGCCCGGAGCGGTTGTGGCCATAGCGCTCACGCATCTTCGGATCTTCCTTTTCCAAATCGAAGGCCGCGCCCGTCGCACCTCCGGTCACGAGATCGGAAGCGGCTTGAAACGAGAAACGCCACGAGTCAAGCCGATCACCGCTGAACGGCTTCGTCAGTTGGTTCGCTTGTTCGAGCAGCTCGCGTCGCTCGATCAGGTCCTGACGCGTGAGATCTCCAATCGGCTCCAGACTGCGTACGCGGAAGTCCTTGTCTTGGCCGGGGTCTTTGCCGTCGCCCGTGCGCGTCTTGAGAATCTCCAACGGGTTGTACCGCACGCCCAAGTACGCCGCTCGGTGAGGATAGTAGCGATGGATGCCTTGATCATCCAGCGGATATCCGATCAGGACGTACGGAGGCAAACCCGGATGATTCGGTCCACGAAGCATCGACACCAGCGAGCCGCTGGAAGGATGACTCGACTTCTTGAACGGGTTGATTCCGTTCGCTTTGGCGTCATGCCCCGTCTGGCACCAGTGCATCCCGTGTTGATGGTCGCTGTTGTCGTGATGCATGCTGCGGATGATGGTAACTCGATCCATCATCTGCGCGTGCAACGGGAGTGATTCGCAGATGTACGTGCCGGGGACGTTCGTCGCAATTGGCTTGAAGGGCCCACGAATCTCGTCGGGTGCGTCCGGCTTGGGGTCGTACGTTTCGAAGTGACTGGCCGCGCCGTTCAACCAATACTGAATGACCGCGGTATCCGGCGGCACCTCCGACAATGCTCCCGCTGGCATGATGCCGGGCAACATCAGCCCGCCGACGCCCGCGCCGAGGAACGACCGGCGGCGAATCGTCTGCTGATAGCTTCTGCTGGCAGTACCGGTCATGAGAGACATTCCTTGTGTGTGGCAGTCCTTGTGTGTGGCAGTCCTTGTGTGTGGCAGTCCTTGTGTGTGGCAGTCGCGCCCTGATTATATC
>PBSM01000153.1 GCA_002726245.1 Planctomycetaceae bacterium
ACCAAGTTTATCTGCCGCCACCCAAAAACAATCCTGACGCTCGCTAGATCGTCGTCCCAAACTCATCGCAACGCCTCCATTCGTGTTGCCACAAGAATATCGCGATTGCAGAGAAAATCAACAGGCTGTTAGGTGACGAACTTCTTCCCGGCTTCGACACGGCTGTGAGTTCCCTATTGCTCGATCTGGAACAGCGCGGAATGTTGGAGGACACGCTCGTCTTATGCTTGACGGAGCACGGGCGAACGCCGACGGTAAAGACCAAGAAGCAAGGTGGTGGGCGCGACCATTGGTCGCAAGCGTATAGCGTGATGCTGGCGGGAGCCGGCGTTCGGCCGGGCATGGCCTACGGTGCCTCGGACGCGAAGACGGCGTTTGTGAAAGACCAGCCGACAAGTCCAGAAGACGTGTTGGCGACGATGTACCACCTCATGGGCATCACTCCCGAGACGACCGTTCCCGATCGACTTGGCCGCCCCGTGCGTCTCGTCGCCAACGGCCAGGTGATAGACGGACTGTTATCATGAGTCCGCACGCCGAATATCGAACAAGGAATGTCGAAGGCAGAACAATCCATGATTTACCTGACTTCCTTCATCCTTCGACATTCCTTGTTCGACATTCGGCGGTTCAAATTGCATCCGCTCGCAATTACATTTGTTTCCCAGGGCTTTCGACGATTTCATCAGCCCACACCTACCCCGGGCCATGGCCGTAGATGTGTTGGATGGGGGTCTCATGACCCCAAGCGATCTCTTCCCAGGGAATGCCGATTGCGCCCGCGATCTTCTCGCGTTCTATCGGCGACGGTGTCCAGCGATTTTGGAAGACCGCTCGTAACTTGGGCAAATCCAAGCCGCTTTTGTCAGCCAACTCTAACAGCGAGATGCCTTTCTGCTCGCAGTGCGTCTTGACGTCGAATGTCGTGCTCATAACTTTCTCTTGCTCGGTGATCTACATGACACGGTCTTCGGCCCACGGCCGACGCTTTCCGGTTTTGAACTCTTTGAAGGGACCAGAGGAATGCGTTGTGGATAGAGTGAGGCTTGTAAGAAGTATGAACGGCGTCGAGGATCGGTTTAATATCGTCATCGGGATAGCCAACACCAGTGACTTCAAAGCAGTCACCATTCACGTCGAAGACCTGCATTTGGTCGGTCCACACGCGAACACGCCGCAAAGTGCGGAGTTCATTGCGCGTTCGCTTCAGGAACTCGAGGACCTGATCGAGTTGACCGGATTCGTAATGAAACGTCGCGAGAGGTTCGTGCTCCGCCATGATTCGGTACTCAGTACGGAGAGTTTCTACAGCGGCCGGATGGCCGTACTTGGGCGTTCCCTATTGCAATCCCACGATGCCGGCAGCAATAGCTTCCTTCAGGACATCCTTCGAGACCTCGATCTCGCTATTGTCATCCAAGTCGAGGACGACTGGATCAACCGACTTCAAGACGCCTGTCACCCAACCCGAGCCACCGTCGTACTTGATCTTCGATCCAGTCGCGTATCCACCGGGCAAGCCATTCCCGTTCGCGCTCGCCACTGGCTTCGAGGCCGCCGGTTTCGCCGGGGCCTTCGGTGCGTTGAATTTGCCACCCAAGACACCTGCCAACTCCTGCAGTTGCTTCCAGTTCTCAAGGCGTTCCTGAGTCGCTTTCAACAGCATTTCGCTGGGGTTTCCGTCGCGATCGAAGTGTTTACTGAAACGGCCTTCGCTGCGGCAGAAGTCGGTGAAATCGACCTGCTCACCCGTCTTCGGGTTAACCCACCAGTCATCGTTGATCGCGGGATTACCTTGTAAAGACAATCGCTCTTTGATCGTGTCGCCTTTACGGGGATCGTAGATCATCAAAGGGAAGGCTCGCGTGTCGGCGGCCAGCTTGGCCTGGTCGGTCGCCATATTGTCCGCCACACCATGCTCCGGTTGGCACGTCGTATAGCAACAGATTACCGCTGGCCCATCAAACTCCAAGGCCTCGATGCACGAGCGATAGAAGTGGTTGACGTGGGCGCAGGTCGTCTGAGCGACGTATGTTCTCGGATGCATCATTGCAATCTGAGCAATCTCTTTGCGGCGTTCCGTCTTGCCCTGGATCGCCTTTCCGTGAACGCTCATCTTGGCATTCTGTCCCATGTACGTGCTCGTCGAGGCTTGGCCGCCGGTGTTGGAGTAGACCTGTGTATCAAGCACGAACACCTTGACGTTCATGCCGGAGGCCAGCATGCGGGAGAGCGATTGAAAACCAATGTCGAACATCGCACCGTCGCCGCCAATACACCAGATTGGTTTCTCGTCCCAACCCTTCTGATTCCATCGCATCCGCAACCCCATCGCATACGCCGGGGCGTTTTCGAACAGTGAGTTGCTCCACGGTACGAGGTACGGGTTGTATGGATACGTTGACGTGTAGACTGTATTGCATCCGGTGGCGGCGATGATTCCCCAATCGTTGCCATACTTCGCCCCCGTTGCCGAGCACATCATTCGTAACGCCGAACCCTCGCCACAGCCCGCACAACTGCCGGCGCCGCCGACATAGATGTGCGTCTCTTCCTTCAGCATCATGTCGATCAGCAATTTGTCGCTGACAAACTTCTCGTCGGACGGACCAAACTCTTTGAAGATCCGGTGGACCTTCGAGACGTTTTCCATCAAGTCATCATTCTTTTCGACCATGCGCAACGCATCGTCGTCGCAAACGGTGACGCATTCCGCACAGCCCTTGCACTTTGACGGATCGATGATGATCGAGAACTTCCCGCCTTCGCCGGTCTTTTTCTTTGGACCGGCGTAATACTTGTTCGGCTCGCACCAGGCAAACCTCCGGAACAGTTCGCGGTCGTTCTCGTCTTCGATCTTTTCAAGGCGTTTTTCAAAGTCCTCTTCGCCAACAACTTTGCCGAGAATGGCGGTATCGGGGCATAGCGTTACACAGTCCATGCAGCCGGTGCAGTTGTCGTTGATGTACTCAGGAATCTCCGGTGCGACATAGCTGAAGTCGCGGAGAGTCGCCGTACCGGCTGGAACGAAGGACCGCGCGACGGTCAAGTCGGCCGGCAACTCTTTCTCAGCCGTGCCATCTTCATACGCACGGATGATCCGCTCGTTGAAGTCACTCACGTCCAGCACGGGAAGGCTGATTTGTTTATAGCCGTCATCGACCAAGGTACCGTACGAGTTGTTGTTGAACGGATCGCGTTCGTTCGCGTCGTTCATCGACTTTTCGTTGACAGTTGCCATATTCATCTTTCTCTAGTTGATACTGACAGATGTGTCAGCGAGATAGGCTTGTTGCCGTAAGTTTCGGGTAATCATTCGGTCTATTGATGAGCTTCTAGCTTCGCAACGAGCTCCGCGTGTTCCGGTGATTTCAGGCCACGCTCAAGCGTGTTCAGCATCAAGGCGGTATCTTTGGCGAGCAACGGCTTCGTATCCAACCACAATCCAGGAAACGTTTCAGAGCGGATGACGCCATCCTGATCTGCTTCCAGCGAGCGAGCATTCGCCAGATCGAACCAGTGCACCTCTTGTTCCTCGATCAGCACAACGAGGTACTCCAGAATGCCTGACTTTTGATAAGTCTGCTTCTTTTGGTTCATGTCGATCGTGACGCTGCTGTAGGCGATCTCGGCCAGAAGCTCGGGTGCACCTTCGACGTACTCGTCCTCGTTCACCCGAGGAGCAGTCCGCGTTTTTGCTCATAGTAGCCTACCAATCGTATATCCACCGACACGGGGTCGGCGGAGCCAATAGATCTGGTTTAGGACAAGGTCAAAAACGGTTAAAAACCTGTCCTACATCTCTAGCCTTGAATCATCTCTCGTGGTACTTCCTTTGATTCGTTGTAGCCGCGGCTGATGCAGGTCATATTGTCCTGCACGACGCGTTCGCCGCGTTTGCCGAAGTACTTCCGGATCGCGTCTTCGACACCAGCCATAACCTGCTCGTCGGACATGCCGCTGTCTTTTGAATACGGCGTGAGCTTTAGAAACGCTCCGAGTGTGACGATGCCTTGCATACGCATCTGCAGATCCGCGACGGACGCGACTTCGCGAGCGATTTTGACTGTGTCACAGTAGTAGATGCGAATCTTTCTCTCTCGAATCGACTTCTTATGACGCTCGGGAATCCGAGTCCATACGTCGTTCGGATCCTCGTAAGGCGACTGCATGAAGACCGCACCACCATCGACCACGCCATTGAGCGGGTTCGCCAGAATTGCGTTCACGTCGTTCAGGATGATCAGGTCAACGAACTCCAACTCGCTATGCGTCTTGATATGATCGTCGCCGATCGTGAGGTAGTACGTGGTGGGAAGGCCTTTCTTTTCAGACCCATACTTCGGGTAAGCCTGCACGTCCTTGCCGAAAACTTCACCGCCGATCGTCGCGATGACTTTGTTTGTGGTCACCGAACCAAAGCCGCCGACCGAGTGGCCTCGCATCGAGAAGCCCCCCGAGGGACGCAAATCGGGGTCGTTCGTCCGCGTCAGGGAAAGCGGATGGTCGATTCCGACACAAAAGAAGTCCTGGCCGTCGTTTTTCATGTTGTCGAAAGTCGCGATGATATCCGCGGGCCGGACGTCGCGGCTGCCGAGGCCTGCCGCTCCGTGGTAGATCCTCGGAACGCGGCTGATCGGCTCGTGCCCCATCTGTCCAGTCATCGCATCGCAGAAGGCGGCTTTGATCTCACGGGTCAGGTGGTTGCCCGTCGTCGAGAGGGGATCATCCATCCGCTCGAAGATCGAGATTGCTTTCGCATCCTTGAGCACGTTCACGATCTGGTGCATCGGGAACGGACGGAAACAGTAAACCGTGACACAGCCTGCCTTGACTCCTTGATCTCGCAGGTAATCGACCGTGACTTCCGTCGTTTCCATGTAGCCGCCTAAGCCGATGAGAATGTACTCCGCGTCCTCGCATCGGTGGGGCATGATGAAGTCATACTGACGACCGGTCTTCTTGCCAAACAGTTCGAACGCCTCTTCCAGCGCCGGAGCAACGCGATCGTAGTACCAGCGTTGGGCGATTTTCCCTTTCATGTAGGAATCTTGATTCTGGACCACGCCCGACATCATCGGGTTTTCCGTGTCCATCAGATTCGTCAACTTTTCGTCCGGATCGCCGATGAACTCCTTCATGAACTCGTGTTCGGGGAGCCGCGCGGTTTCGACCGTGTGCGTAGTGAGAAAGCCATCTTGTACGTTGAAGAACGGCGTTTGCGATGCTTCTGCCGCACGGCGCGAGATCAGGCACAGGTCCGCCGCTTCCTGGGCGCTTCGCCCAAATAGCATCCCCCAGCCAACGTCGGCCACACTCATTAGGTCATCGTGGCCGGCATGTACGTTCAGCGAATGACTGGTCAACGCGCGGGCACCGATATTGAACACCACGGGCAAGCGTTTGCCAGCGATCGTGTAGAGCACTTCCTTCATCAGCACCAAGCCTTGGCCTGACGTAAAATTCGTGACGCGTCCACCTGCCAAGGCGAAGCCCTCGCAGAACGACGCCGACGAGTGCTCGCTTTCCGGCTCCATAAAGATGAGCGGAGAACCCCAAAGGTTAGTCTCGCCGTTGTGAACAGCAAGGTTGAAGCCGGAGCCCATCGTCGTTGAACTGGTAATTGGATAAGCACCGCTGCCGTGGCAGACAGCGATCTCAACGTGGACGACTGCAGCAGCACCATCACACGTCGTGGGCACGCCGGGATATTGGAACTTCGACTCCTCCGCTTCCTTCTCCGGAATATGGGTGATGTCTTCCTTGGGGACGCCGGTGGCCTTCGGATCGACAACAGTGCTCATAGGGTTCTCTTCTGCTTAGGAAAGTCGGGCTGCGACGAGACCCGAGCGGGAATCGGTCGCGTGATTGTAGCTAATCAGATCAGGCAGAGTCTTCCGCCCCGTGCGATATACCTGTTTCGGCCCCCGACACATCTTAATTGAGCGGGAAACCTCAGTTTCACCGTCTTCTAACATCTGCCCGGCTAATGATCTATGACTAAAGCCAAGTCCTGAAGCAAGGCCTGTCGCGAGTTCTCTTACCGGGCAGACTGACGCCAAAACACCTGATAGGTTACCCGTTTGCCCGCCCCGCTGCAAACGGAAGCCATCGCAATCCGTCCTTGCTTGTCGGCCGTCACTGACACCTAAGATCTGTTGCTAGAGTGGTTTGCAACGTTCACTCTGAAGCGAACGAGTGACAGCCGGATAGTTAGTCACCACCCGATTTGCTGGATTCCTTCTCACGCCTCACGAGGCAACAAAGCGTCGGCAGCTTTGCGTTTTCGCGGCGCGATCCCGGATCGAACGGCCAACGTTCCGGTCTATGACTTCGGCGGGAGGTATTCGCGCCAGAGGTCCGGAAGAGGTGAAGAGATTAAATGGCGCTCGCCACTCATGGGGTGGCGAAAGCTGAGACTGTAGGCATGCAGTGCAATCCAACGTGTGCGTCGATCGTCCGTTTGCGGCCCGAACGCAGCCTGTGAGCCGTACAGATCATCGCCCACGATCGGATAGCCGCGAGCTGCAGACTGAACTCGTATCTGATGATAACGCCCCGTTTCAAGTCGCATTGTCAGGAAAGTTGCTGTGGGCAAACGCTCCATCACTTGGAAATGCATTACAGCCGTCCGCCTATCTGGTTGCGATCCATCGACCAACTCGGCACGCGCTTCGTTAGGAACCTTGCGAATCTCGTCTTCCCACGTTCCGTCATCCTGCTCCACACATCCTTCGACCAAAGCCCAATAGGTCTTCTCGATCGTTCTGCCTTGGAACTGATCGCACAGCCGACGCGCGGCACGCACGTGCTTGGCAAAGACCATCGCCCCGGAAACCGGCCGATCCAAGCGGTGCGGCACACCGAGATAGACTTTGCCTGGCTTGTCGTCGCGAACTTTGAGGAACTGCTTGATGCGCACTTCCAAGCTATCGATGCCGGGCGGAGCTTGTGTCAAGATCCCGGCGGGCTTGGAGACAACGAGGCAGGGGCCTTCTTCATACAACAGATCGAAGTCATTGGGTTCCATGGTAACCGTTCTTTGGACTACACGTCGAGCGCGCTACGCAAGAGCGCGGGGCGATTGATTTGTTCAAGCTGGGTAATCCTTGTTTAACGCGACGCCAACGGCGAGCTTGTCGCGACTGGAATAAAGCTCGCCGTTGGCATCGCGTTAACCAATTGAGTTGCGGGAGGAGTCTCCCTGTGCAAGAGCGCTATAGCACCCTAGCGCGGCGGAGCCGCAAGCAAAACAAACAGGGACGATCGTTAGTAGCCGGGGGTGTAAACCCCCGGAAACGTTCTCACAACAGACACAAAGCCCCGGAGAGGCGACACGATCGATCACACACCAGTCGGATGTCGCCCCTCCGGGGCTTGGGGCGCGGTCTACCTTCCTTCCTGGGGCTTACGCCCCAGGCTACTAGATGCCGCCGCTTCGCGGCTAAGACGCGTCCGCATTCAGTCGTCTGATCAAACCGAACTGCAAGCCAAGGCATCTGGCTCACCGTTTGAAATCTTGTTTTCCTACGATCATTCTCAACGTTAATAGCATAGATGCGCCGCTGAATATCTCTAACAAGAAAGACCCGCGGCAGGCCGGGCAACCTGACGCAGGATAAGAGTATCGGTGACTACGCGACGGTTGGCAATGTCGCACAATATCGCCACCAATCGCACCTGCGCCGATTAGACTGCGATTTCTGCCTCGGGCAGCTTGCCTCCCGCGTCGCCTGGCGGCATCTGCTGCTTTTTTGGCGTGCGGAGACTTGTCGTCGCTTTCCATTTCAAATTGGAGTGTTTTTGGCCGGACAAACGCATCGAAAGCCAAAGCGATGACAAGTCATCGCACTCCGAATCAAGAATCACGGTTTCCGAGAGGCGTGCAGCAGTGTGCTTTGGATCGGCTTGCCCTCTGGGTTTGATGTTTCGTGTTTGCGTCGGTCGAGCCGCGGCTGATATGCTGAGAAGAGGCGTTCCGCTTTCAGCATTATCAGCAGGGAAGCACGAATCGCCGATGGCCTACACACCGGAGTTGCCCGCCGGCCGCTGAGCCCTTACTGCTGACCGCTAACTCCTACCGCTCCTTCCCCATGCTCCGATTCTTTGATCGCCGAGAGTTCCTTCGGGTTGGCCTTACGACAGCCGGGTTAGCTGTCGGTGCACAGCATGCGAGCGCTAATGAGAACCAGGCTCGCGTGCCACGTGGGTTCGGTCGCGCCAAGTCGGTGATTCTTGTCTATGCAAGTGGCGGACAAAGCCAGTTCGAGACTTGGGATCCCAAGCCGGATGCACCTCTTGACGTGCGAGGTACCTTCTCGCCCATCGCCACGCCGCTGCCCGGCGTGCAACTCTGCGAATACATGCCGCGATTGGCTCGACTCGCCGATCGATACACGATCGTAAGAAGTATGTCCCACGAGGATCTCGATCATGGTACGGCAACGTACCTCGCGCTGACCGGTCGGTATCACCGAATTCGCTCAGGCAACCCGCTCCCGAATCCGAACGATTATCCAACGTACGGTGCCGTTCTCAAGCGGCTGCGAGTGACGAATCGATTCGCGTACGAAGCCGTGCATCTCAATGCGCCAGCCTATGTTCCGTTTTTGATTTCTCCTGGGCAAGATGGTGGATTCTTGGGACGTGAATACGAGCCGCTCGTTGTCGGTGATCCCCGAGACTCGGATGCCGTTCTGCCTGGGCTAACTCCCCAAACAGACTTGCCACCCGTTCGCCTCGAAAATCGGAAGACGTTGAAAGAGACGCTGGACAACTATCGCGATCGCCTTGCGAAGGAGCAGAAGTTGGCAGACATGAGCCTTCTCTATCAACAAGCGCTGGCGATGCTTTCCTCATCACGCTATCGCGATGCATTTGATCTGGAGAAAGAGCCGCCGGCACTCCGCGACCGATACGGCCGACACCGATCGGGACAATCCTGCCTGTTGGCCCGTCGCTTGGTCGAGGCTGGCGTTCCGTTCATCAATGTGATCTGGAACCACTCCAACCGCGGGCAGGATAGAGACCCGACGGACACGGATGTCTACGGATGGGACACACACAACGACATCTTCGATGCGTTGAAGATCCATCTGCTCCCGCGCTTCGACGAGAGTTTCGCGACCCTTCTGGAAGATCTCGACGAGCGCGGACTCTTGGAAGACACGCTCGTTGTCTGCATGGGCGAGTTCGGCCGCGCCCCACGTGTCGCCTTGGAGCCAAACTTCGCAGGCAACCTCCCCGGCCGCAAGCATTGGGCCTGGGTCTATTCGATCGTCATGGCCGGAGCCGGCGTCAGCCGAGGCGCCGTGCTCGGAGCCTCTGATCGTATCGGGGCGGAACCGGCTACCGAACGTTACGGCCCTTGGGATGTCGCGGCGACGATGTTCTCTGCACTCGGCATCGACCACGCCTCGCAGTACACGGACGTCTTGAATCGGCCGGTGGCCGCAACCGTCGGGCGACCGATGGAACCGCTATACGGGTAGTCACATCCTTTGTCGCCGAATGTAAAGCTCAAGGGACGGGAGTGAGCGATCTGTCGAAATCGCTTGCGATGTGTGAGCGTGGCATTATCATGCAGAGTGACACGCTCGACTCCCGCCGGAAACCACACCCATGTACAAAGCCCTTGCTGCCGTGTTCTTCAGTTGTTTGATGACCGCCAGTTCTACGTGCGCCGCCGATCGCGAAGCGATCGAGTCGTTACTGAAGTTCCCGTTGATCGACCCACAGGTCGCGCAAGCTCAAGTTGAAAACTTTTGCGAAGCGAGAGTGCCGAAGGTGCCCAAGGTCAACTCGTTGAAGGATTGGGAGCAGCTTACCGACAAATGGCGAGCAGACATGTTCGAGAAGGTGATCTTTCGCGGCGCGGCGGTTGAGTGGCGGAAGTCGCCTCGGCAGGTGGAGTGGCTGGAGGAGATGGAAGGTGGCCCAGGCTATCGGATTAACCCGCATTTCCCATTTGACTCCCTGCGTTTTGGCATGAGATTTGCGCCAAGCCCTTCAAAACAAGGGTATTCTGCC
>PBSM01000154.1 GCA_002726245.1 Planctomycetaceae bacterium
GCTTTCGCTGCGCGGTGAATGCCTGTGATCTGATCGAAGAGGTCAGTGCATGACGCGGCTCCAGACGATCGCGATGGACTCCTACGACCTCGCCGCTTATGCGGTGGATGTCCCCTGCTCTATTTGTGACGGAGGGAATAGCTTCGACGCCGAACGCTGTCGCCATTGCCAGGCTCCACTGGCTCTGACGTATCAGGTAGAAGGCACTCGCAAGGCCGTAGCGAAAGTCGCCAAGACTTTCGGCCAATACCGGGAAGAGCCGAAGCTCTTGGCGAGCTTCGCTACACGAAAACTGAGCTGCGACGGAGGACTAGGCTCCGACCAATTGCTCTTGCTTGCGCTCGGTGACGATCTCTTCCTGGATGCTCATCGGCACTTTGCGATAACAGCCGAGTTCCATCGAGAAGATGCCTCGACCTTGTGTCATGCTACGCAGATCGGTTGCGTATCCGAACGTCTCGGCAAGCGGGACTTCAGCGAGAACGCGGGAGGTGCCCTCGCGGATGTCTGTCGAAGTGATCATGCCGCGACGTGATGTGATGTCACCCACGATCGCACCCTGGAACTGATCTGGACACTCGACTTCGACGGTCATGATCGGTTCCAGCAGCGCGGGTTTGGCGTTTCTGAACGTTTCGCGGAAGCAATAGCGAGACGCGATCTGAAACGCTCGATCCGAACTATCGACTTCGTGATACGAGCCGTCTTCGACGATCATCTTCACATGCACAACTGGGTATTGCGCCACGGGGCCCTTGACAAGTGATTCGCGGAACCCCTTCTCGATCGACGGGATGTACTGCTTCGGAATACGGCCGCCAACGATGTTCTCTTCAAACACGAACTTCTCTTCGGCGTCTTCGGCAAGCGGTTCCATGCGGCCAACGATATGAGCATACTGACCAGAACCGCCGGTCTGCTTCTTGTGCTTGTAGTTGAACTCGACGGCCTTCGTCGGAGCTTCGCGATAGCTTACCTTGGGCGGTCCGACTTCGACCGCGACGCCATACTCGCGACGGATCCGCTCGACGTAGATGTCGAGATGCAACTCTCCCATTCCGGCCATCAGGACTTCCTGCGTCTCTTCGTCCGTCGAAACGCGGAAGGTCGGGTCTTCCCTGCGGAACCGTTGCAGGGCCTTGGCTAACTTGTCACCGTCACCGCGTAGCAGCGGATTCACGGAGACTTTGATCACCGGCTCCGGAACGAAGATGCTTTCGAGCGTGCAGTGTTTCTGTTCAGCCGCATAGGTGTCGCCGCTGGCGCAATCAATGCCCATGATCGCGACGATGTCGCCGGCCGATGCCGAATCGATTTCTTCCCGCTTATCGGCGTGCATCCGTACGATGCGGCTAAACCGATCCTTGCGGCCTGTTCGCTGGTTGTAATAGAGCTGACCCTTCTCGATCTTCCCTTGGTACACCCGCATGAACGTAAGCTGGCCGTACGGATCGTCAACGATCTTAAACGCCATGCCAACGAACGGCGCATTTGCGTCCGGCTTCAATTCGACCGCCTCCTCGGGATCTGCGATACTCGACGCCTTGATCTCGCGGTCGAGCGGCGACGGCAAGTAACGAACGACGACATCCAGCAGTGGCTGGATACCTTTGTTACGAAACGCAGTGCCGAGGTAGACAGGTGTTGCGCTTTGTCCCTGCACAGCAGCCTTCAATACGCTGTGGATCAAGTCTTCCGAGACTTCTTCTTCGGACAGCAGCAGTTCCATCAGCTCGTCGCTGTACATAGCGAGTTGCTCGAGCATCTGGGCGCGAGAGATTACGGCGTCAGCGTGATACTCGGCGGGGATCTCTTCCTCTCGGACGATCTCGCCTTCGTCGCCGTCGAACTCCAGGGACTTCATCCGCACGAGATCGATGATCCCTTTGAAGTGCTCGCCAGCACCCATCGGCAACTGCATCAGGATGGTATCGCAACCGAGCTTCTCGCGCATCTGTTCGCAGACACTGTTCGGATCGGCGCCGGTGCGGTCCATCTTGTTGATGAAGGCCAGACGGGGAACGCGATAACGCTTCATCTGCCGATCGACAGTCATCGACTGGGTCTGGACGCCACCAACGGCACACAGCACGAGAACAGCTCCATCGAGCACGCGAAGGCTGCGTTCGACTTCGACCGTGAAGTCAACGTGCCCGGGCGTGTCGATCAAATTGATCGGATGGCCATCCCACTCGACGGATGTCGCGGCGCTGGTAATCGTGATGCCGCGTTCTTTCTCGAGCTCCATGTGGTCCATGGTGGCACCACTGCCACCGCCACGAACTTCTTCGATCTTGTGGATGCGCCCCGTGTAGTACAGAATCCGCTCGCTCAAGGTTGTCTTGCCTGAGTCGATGTGAGCCGAGATACCAATGTTTCTGAGTTTTGCGAGTGTCATCGTTCCGTACCGAATACTTCGAGTTTCACAGGGTGCTACGACACAATACGTCGAGCGAACGTTCACGGTTTCTAAGGTTGCGATCCGCGGAGCTTTCTCAGCTCCACTGCCATCGGGAACCGATTCAACCTTCACAACCCAGCATCAAATTGGCCTAAGCCAAGGCGATTACCGGGTTGCTACATTCCATCCATCGGGTTGAACCTGTTCAGATCGCAAAAAGACTGACGACCGAGCGTCGTCGGGCAGGGCTTGCCTAAGTGCTTCGTCCCTTACAGTTGGGACCAATTCACCTAGACGAATACCTCATCTTACACGTAATCGACGTCTAGGAAAGGCTTAATTAGCCTGTTTGCCCCACCCTCGCAGGAATTTCATCCGATTTTCACAACCATGATCGCTAAAATCGGATCGTAGATATAGAGTTCAGAACCCGGCTGGTTTACTTGCGCGGTAGCTGACGCGATGCTATCATAGCCGCTTCGGCATCAGGATTATCGGGAGAAACGGGAGTTCTCCGGCATGGAAGACAAGCTCAATACGATCGTTTGCGGCGACTGCATCACGGAGATGAATGGCCTGCCAGAAGGATGTATCGATCTCGCCTTCGCCGATCCGCCGTTCAACATCGGTTACGACTACGACGTCTATCAAGACCTGCTAGAAAGCGACAAGTATCTTGCGTGGTCGAAGGATTGGATCACGGCCGTCCATCGAGTGCTCAAGCCTGATGGCACGTTCTGGCTGGCGATCGGGGATGAATACGCCGCTGAGTTGAAGATCGCGAGCCAGCAGATCGGCTTCCGCTGCCGAAGCTGGGTCATCTGGTATTACACGTTCGGAGTGAACTGCACGCAAAAGTTCAGCCGCTCCCACGCCCACCTCTTTCACTTCGTCAAAGCCCCACAGAAGTTTACTTTCCGCGCCGACGATCCCGAGAACCGCATCCCTTCCGCGCGCCAACTAGTCTACAACGACAAGCGAGCCAGCTCGAAGGGCCGCTTGCCCGACGACACCTGGATCCTTCGCCCGCAAGACCTGGACGACTGCTTCCAGGCAGACGAAGACACCTGGTACTTTCCGCGGGTCGCCGGCACCTTCAAAGAGCGAGCGGGATTTCATGGCTGTCAGATGCCGGAACAGTTGCTCGGCCGGATCATTCGCTTCTGCTCGGACGAAGGCGAGATTGTTCTCGATCCGTTTTCCGGCAGCGCAACCACCGTCGCCGTTGCGAAAAAGCTTGGCCGCCGATACTTAGCCTTCGACATCTCGGAGGATTACATCAAACACGGGTTGTCGCGGCTTGATTCAATTCAAGTCGGTGATTCGCTGAATGGTTCTCCCGCACCATTGGTCAGCGCCCCCAAAACGGGAGCAAAAGCCGGGCGAAAGCGTGTACAGCCGGCACCCGGCCAGCAAGAGCTCTTTGAAGATTCGGAAGTCGGCCGAGCTCGATAAGCGCCGCCTGTTTTGCTGCCAAGTTACTTTTTCGATCTGCGGCAGGTCTCGACCGCCGGGCGGGACTTGTGTGGAGATTCTCTGGTTTCACAAGGCGATCCGTCGGGCCACCGGAACCTACTTTGAAGAAGTAAAAGGCCCTGAGTATTCACGGCTAACTCGACAGCATACCCCGAACTGGCTCGACTTCCTCGACGCCCGTCAGGCGTTGATCGAGACCTTGGAAGCGATAGCTCAGTTGGCGATGGTCGATGCCGAGGCAATGCAGTATGGTCGCGTTTAACTCGTGCACATGAACGCCGTCGCGGGCGATGTTGTAGCAGAAGTCGTCTGTCTCGCCCCAAGTCATGCCGCCTTTGACGCCTCCGCCGGCCAACCACATGCTGAAGCACCGCGGATGATGATCGCGTCCATAGCCGGTACCGTTCAAGGCTCCTTGCGAATAGACCGTCCGGCCGAACTCGCCACCCCAAACGATAAGCGTGTCGTCGAGCAGTCCGCGTTGCTTGAGATCTTTCACCAGCGCCGCCGAACCTTGATCGACTTCTTTGCAGATCTTTGGGTGTTCGACTGGCAAGCGCGAGTGATTATCCCAGCCCCGATGGAACAATTGAATGAAGCGAACGTCGCGTTCGGCCAGCCGTCTAGCCAACAAACAGTTCGCGGCATGCGTGCCGGGTGTTCTGGCATCTTCACCATACAACTCGAACGTTGATTCTGGCTCGTTGGAGAAGTCCGTCAGTTCCGGCACCGACATCTGCATCCGGTAAGACATTTCGTACGATGCAATCCGAGCATCGATCTCCGGATCACCGGCTTGATCGAGTTGCAACTGGTTGAGCCGAGCAAGCGAATCGAGCAGACGGCGTCTCGCTTGCGGCGATGAGCCGGCGGGATCATTCAAGTACAAGACTGGATCGCCAGTCGATCGGAACTTCACACCTTGATGGCTACCGGGCAGGAAACCGCTTCCCCAGAGGCGGGCGTAGAGCGGCTGTGCCGACGTGTACGTATTTCGCGACAGTAGCACTACGAAAGCAGGCAGGTTATCGTTTGCCGAACCGATGCCATAGCTTGCCCAAGCTCCAATGCTCGGCTTGCCCGGTTGCTGATTGCCCGTCATGAAGAAGGTGATCGCCGGATCGTGGTTGATGGCTTCGGTATGGATGGTCTTCACAAGACAGATGTCATCCGCGACGGTACCGATATGCGGAAGCTGCTCACTCAGCCACAGACCGGATTCGCCATACTGCTTGAAGTCCCAGGTGCTTTTCGCGATCGGCAGCGATTTCTGTCTGGCCGTCATGCCTGTCAGACGCTGCCCCATACGGACGGAAGCGGGGAGCTCCGTACCGTGCAGTTTGGCCAGATCCGGTTTGTAATCGAAGAGATCAACCTGGGAAGGCGCTCCCGACTGAAACATGTAGATGACGCGTTTGGCTCGCGCGTTCGGAGCGGCTTCAGCCTGCAGCTTGGGATCTGCAAGTAGCTGCGAAAACGCGACCGCCCCGATCGAGGCGGCTGATCGCTTAAAGAAGTGGCGACGTGTGGGTAGCAGAAATGTATCGTTTAATGGCATCGTAACGACTTCGCTATTGTCGAGTGATGGCTTCGTTCAGGTTGAGCAGTAACCGGGCGACGCTGGTCATGGCGGCGTGGTCAGTCAGGTCGAGGTCTTGGTTTCGTGCCGACTCGCCGACGCTGAGTAATCGTTCGGCGGCAGTTGAATCTTCGCGGAACAGCCCGTGCTCGATTCGATAATAGGCACTTAGTTCCTCGAGCTCTGCGCCGGTCGGTGGCCGCGACAACACGATCTCCATCCCTCGCCCGATTTGGTTCGCGAGCCCGTCGCCGCCTTCAACGATCATCCGTTCGGCGAGATGCTTTGCTGCCTCGACGAATTGCGGATCGTTCAGCATCACTAGCGCTTGCAAGGGGGTGTTGGTTCGCGAACGACGAACCGTGCAGATTTCGCGGTCGGCGGAATCGAAAGCCGCCATGGCCGGATGGGGGACCGTTCGCTTCCAGAATGTATAAAGACTGCGTCGATACAGGTCATCACCTTTGCCCGTCGGGTAAGCCTTCGAGTAGTTCGGGCGATTGTTGATCTCCAACCATAATCCAGGCGGCTGGTACGGGTAAACGCTCGGCCCGCCAACCTTCTCGACGAGCAGGTCACTAACGGCTAAGGCGTTATCGCGAACCATCTCGGCCGGCAGCCGCGAACGCGCGCCCCGAGCGAGCAGTCGGTTCTCCGGATCGCGCTTCAGCAGTTGCGGTGTGACAATGGAAGACTGTCGATAAGTGGAAGACATGACGATCGTCTTCACAATGTGCTTGACGTCCCAGCCGCTTTCCATAAAGTCAACGGCTAGCCAATCGAGCATTTCCTGATGCGTTGGCCACTCGCCTTGTGTTCCGAGATCCTCGACCGTGCGCACGATACCGATTCCAAACAACTGTTGCCACAGTCGGTTGACGTAGACGCGCGCTGTCAGCGGATGATCTCGGCTGACCAGCCAGCGGGCTAAAGCCAGCCGATCGATCTTCTCTCCGCCCGGGGGCGATGGCAGGAAGGTAGGCGTTGCGGCTGTGACCTTCTCGCCTTTCTTGTCGTACTGGCCGCGAATCAACATGAATGTCTCGCGAGGCTTCGCCATCTCGGCCATGACGAGCGTCTCGGGGAACGACGACTCGATCTGGCTGCGGCGTCCTTGAAGTTCAGCCCGTCGCCGCCCAGCCCTGCCAACTTCTCCTTCAGCGATATGCCCAATGAAGTACTCGCGGAGGGCACTGAGCTGCTCATTCGTCCGCTTCGCCTCTGCCACAGCGAGAGCTTGCGCGACATCTGCGGGAAGGTTGAACGAAGGGTCGTCAGTAACGGAAATGCGGAACCGACCGATGCTATGTGTGCTGCCGAAGCGATGTCGCATCGTTACCTTAAGTATCGACTCGGCTGGCAATGCAAGCGGCACAGCGAGCAGATAGACGGCGGTTGCATTCTCCTTGCGAGTCGGTCCGTCAACAGCCCATCCCGTGCCAAGATTGCTATCGATGGATCTGGCGACTTCATAGTTTTTTTGCGAGTAGTCCGCGGACACCGATGCGAGTTTGATAGGAACTGGTTTGTCGGATGCACCATTTTCGACAACCGCTGCCTCGAACTCGCTTAATACGAAGTTCGAGTTAAACGCTCGACCAGCTCCCTTGTGCGGAAGCGATTCATGCGTGATCGCTTCCAGGCGAATGGCGGTGATCTTCGGGTTGCTGAGCGCGAAGGTCAGCTCGTAGTCATCGTTAGACGGCTTCGCTCCGCTGGCGAGAACTGACTGGTCGTCGAGTAGCGTCAGGGTTGAGCCGCCGCTGGACGCCATTTCAGTCGGCGAGAGGATCTGCCACTGTTGCCGTACCCGCTTCGAGGCGGTTGCTTCCCACTGGGCCTGCTGTTCAGCAACTTGATCGGCAATCGCTTCAAGGGTTTTGTCGATCGCCGCGAGCTGCGTTGCGATGTCAGCCAGCTCCTGCTCTTGCTCGAACGTCGGAGCCTTCTGTTTCGGAGCAAAGCCGCTATTGCCACGTTCCGGTACGTTGTTGAAGAAGGCGAAGAAGCTGTAGAAGTCAACGCGGGTTAGCGGATCGAACTTGTGATCGTGACAGCGGGCACAGCCCATTGCCAGACCCATCCAAACCGTCGAAGTTGTCGTAATACGATCGATCACGTATTCCGTCCGATATTCCTCATCGATCACACCGCCTTCGATGGTGATTGGATGATTGCGGTTGAAGCCGGTCGCTAGCCGTTGCTGATTCGTTGCGTTCGGCAACAGATCGCCAGCAAGCTGCTCGATCGTGAACTGATCGAACGGCATGTTGTTGTTGAAGGCTCGAATCACCCAATCACGCCACGGCCACATCGTGCGTTCGGTGTCGTATTGATAGCCGTTGCTGTCGGCATAACGAGCCGCGTCGAGCCAATACCGCGCCATGTGTTCGCCGTAACGAGACGATTTGAGCAATCGATCGACAACCTTTTTGTAAGCCTCGTCCGAACCATCGGCGACGAACGCCGCGACTTCTTCCAGCCTAGGCGGAAGGCCTGTGATATCGAGCGAGAGCCGGCGGACTAGCGCGCGCCGAGAAGCTTCGCCGGACGGAGCGAGTCCTTCCTCTTGCAACCTTGCGCCCACGAAATGATCGATGGCGTTGTGAGGCCACTCGGCGCGTTCGATTTGCGGCAGCGGTGTCTTCAGAGGCCGGACGAAGGACCAGTGTTCCTGATACTCAGCTCCATCGGCGATCCAACTTTTGAGCAGTTCCTTTTCGCGATCGTTCAACGTGAGCTGCGTGTCCGCCGGCGGCATTCTCTTATCAGGATCCGTGGACGTGACACGGCGCAGCAACTCGCTGCCGTCCGGCTTTCCCGGAACGACGGCTCTCGAAACGACGGCTGACTTGCGTTGATCAAGCCGCAGGTCGGCCTCGCGTGCCGCGCTGTCAGCTCCGTGGCAGCGAAAGCATTTCTCCGCCAGGATCGGGCGGATGTCGTGATTGTATGCGGGCGGCTTTGTGGGTTCTGCCGCTTGTTCGGCAGATGGCATGCAACAGCAAATCACGAAGAAGGTGACCGCGAAGAAGGTGACCGCACGAATTAATGAAAGAGCACGAATCTGGAGCCCCCATTTGTGCTCTTTCATCAATTCGTGCGGTCCAATCATCTTACTTCCTCAAGCCAAGACACCATTCACAACTTCGCCGTGCACATCGGTCAGTCGGTAATCGCGACCTTGGAAGCGGAAGGTGAGGCGTTCGTGATCGAAGCCGAGCGTGTGCAGGATCGTCGCTTGCAGATCATGCACGTGAACCTTGTCGCGAGCGACACGGAATCCCAATTCATCGGACTCGCCGTACATCGTGCCGCCCTGCACCGGTCCGCCGGCCAAAACCATCGAGTAACAATCCGGATAGTGATCGCGTCCGAGGACTTTACTCTTGGCGGTTCGTCCTTCGCGAAATGGAGTTCGACCGAACTCGCCACCAATTACGATCAGCGTTTCTTCATACATGCCGCGTTGCTTGAGGTCGTTGATTAAGGCAGCGATTGGTTTGTCCATGGTTGCACACTTGTTGGTCAGTCCTGACATCAAACCCGTTCCTGCGCCGGTTCCATGGAAGTCCCAGCCCCAATCGAAGAGTTGGACATAACGCACACCGTTCTCGACCAGCCGGCGAGCCAACAAACAATTGTTGGCGAAGCTCGACTCGCCGGGCTTCGCGCCATAGTTGTCGATGATGTGTTTCGGTTCGTCGTTCATGTTCATGACTTCCGGCACCGACATTTGCATGCGGAAGGCGAGTTCGTATTGTGCGATCCGAGTAAGAGTCTCGGGATGGCCCAACTCGTCGGCTTGAAGTTGATTCAGGTCGCGCAAAGCATCAAGACTCAGCCGACGCATCGTGCGGTTCATGCCTTGCGGGTCCGAGGCGTATAAAACGGGATCGCCCTTCGACCGACATTGCACTCCTTGATAGACCGAGGGCAGGAAGCCGCTGCCAAAGGAGTTCTTGCCGCCGTTCGGCTGCACGCCGCTCGAAATCAGCACAACAAAGCCGGGGAGGTTTTCATTCTCCGTGCCCAGTCCGTATGTCACCCACGTTCCGAGCGAGGGCCGGCCGCTGCGCGGCGAGCCGGTGTAAACCAGCAACTCGGCGGGAGCGTGGTTGAATTGGTCGGTGGTCATCGAACGGATCACGCATAGATCGTCCGCCACTTTATGGAAATGCGGCACGGCGTCGGACAGCCAGACGCCACCGTCTCCGTGCTGCTCGAACTTCCTTGGTGTCCCCATTAGCTTTGGCACACCCGAGGTGAACGCGAACCGCTGTCCTTCGAGATACTCGTTTGGGCAGTCTTTGTCGTTGTGCTTGACCAATTCGGGTTTGTAGTCGAATAGATCCAAGTGTGGTGGCGAACCAGTGAGGTGCAAGTAGATCACTTGCTTCGCTTTGGCAGGAAAGTGCGGCTGCTTTGGTGCGAGTGGATCGACGGGCTTAGTCGCAGCACTCGTGCTGTCACCTAATAAGCCGGCCAAGGCTAGTCCGCCGATGCCGGCTGACGATTGCTGCAGAAAGTGACGTCGAGTGGCAGTTTGCAGGAGTTCCGTTTGCGGATGCATGATTGTTCTCCAAACTCTTCGTTTAACCGCAAGCCGGAGGCGTGCGCTCTCCGCAACAGTCCAGAAGCGCACGCCTCCGGCTTGCGGTTAAACGGGTCTTACCTTTTCAAAAACATCTCGTCCAAGTTTAGCAACACGTTTCCAACAACGGTCCAGGCGGCAAGTTCGGTCAGGCTGCTGCCTTCCGGAGCGGCTCCGAGTGGCTCGGTTGCCATTTGTTTCGCGGCGTCGGGGTGTGCTGAGAAGTGCTCGTGGGCGCGATCGTAGAGATTCGTCAAACGAGCCAGTTCAGTTTCGTTAGGTGTCCGGGCAAGACATCGTCGGAAGCCGTGCAAGGCTCTCACTTCATTTGATTCGCCGGCTTTCACCATATGCCGCGCGAGAGATTGTGCCGCTTCGACATAAACAGGATCGTTCAGCGTGACCAACGCTTGAAGTGGTGTATTCGTGCGATCACGACGGATGGTGCAGACCTCCCGGTTCGGAGCGTCGAACGTGGCCATCGAGGGATACGGATTCGAACGTCGCCACGTTGTATACAGTCCGCGGCGATAGCGGTCGTCGCCCTCGCTCGTCGTCCAATCGATGCCGCTGCCGAAGGCGGCACTGAGCCCAATGTTGGGTTGGGGTGGTTTGGCTGGCGGGCCGTACAGCTTATCGCTCAGCAACCCGCCAACGAACAACGCCTGATCGCGAATCATTTCGGCGGACAACCGGAACCTTGGGCCACGTGCCAGCAGCCGATTGTTTGGATCTCGCTCGATCAACGCCGGAGTTACCGCGGACGTCTGGCGGTAGGCCGCCGAAGTGACGAGTAGTTTTACGAAGGCTTTTAGGTCCCAATCGACTCGGACTAGTTCCGTTGCCAACCAGTCAAGCAACTCGGGATGTAAAGGCAAATCGCCCTGAGCACCGAACTCTTCACTTGTGCGGACGATTCCCACTCCAAAGATCGATTCCCAATACCGATTGGCGATGACTCGAGCTGTCAGCGGGTTGTCCTCATCAACGAGCCACTTCGCCAAGGTGAGCCGATTCATCGGTGCCCCTTCGGGAATCGGATGAAAGGCGACGGGCGTACCTTCGGTGACTTCATCGGTCGTGTCGAGGAAGTTGCCGCGACGCTGGATCTTCGTGACTCGTCGCTTGTCTTCCGCAAGCTGCCGCATCACTGGGACGGTGGTTGGTTTGATGCCGGCAAGTTGCTTCTCGACTTTACTCAGCTCCTCTCGCACCGGCTTTAGCAAGGGCGCGATCGAGCGGTAGTAATCGGCCAGTGTCTTCTTCTGTGCGTCATCGCGTCTGTTGGCCGGAGTCTTTACGATCGTGAAGATATCGGATGGCACGGCTCCGATCGCCAACTCTTGGTTCGTCGCCGGAGCCTTGGCGATGTCCTGCTTCCAAATGGGCTGTTGCTGTTCGTCGAGGATCGAAACGCGGAACCCGCTCAGCCGATTGCCGACTTCGTTGTCGGTTCGATTCCAAGCGACGATGCGGTCGATCGCGATCGGCTCAGGCAATTCAAGCAGCCACCATGGATTCTTGTCTTTCTTGGTGTGAGTCACCGAGCCTTTGCTGTGATCGCCATTAGTGTTTCCATCGATCGCAAGCTGGGCCGGGCCGTTGTAGTCGATGCTCGATTGGGTCGCCTTGCCCTTTAATGCCACGTTGTCTTGGCCACTGAAGACCTGCACTTCGGCAAGCGAAAGCCACTCCTCGCGATCGATGATCTCGACGCGAACGAATCGGCCGGTCACTGCCTGTCGCTCGTCTTTTGCGACCTCGGCTTCCCATTTTGCTTGAGTCGCTTGCAGTTCCGGTGTTGTCGCGTTGAGCTTGGCTTTCAGTGCGACGACTTTCTCGCCGAGCTCTGCCTTCTGCTTCTGTTGCGACTCGCTCCAAGCTTGGACAAACGGACTCTCATCGCGACGGTCAGCGTCTTCGGTGTTGTTGAAGAAGGTGAAGAGCTGGAAGTACTCTTCTTGCGAAATCGGATCGTACTTGTGGTTGTGGCATTGAGCGCAAGCGATCGTTGTGCCCATCCAAACGGCCATCGTTGTGTTCACTCGATCGACGATGGCGACATTGCGAAACTCTTCGTCGTTGGTGCCACCTTCGTTGTTGGTCAGCGTGTTGCGGTGGAAGGCCGTCGCGATCAACTGCTCGTCCGTCGGGCTCGGCAACAGGTCGCCGGCGATCTGCTCGATCGTAAACTGATCGAAGGGCTTGTTTGCGTTTAGCGAGCGAATCACATAATCGCGAAAGCCCCAGATGGTTCGCGGCGGATCGTCGGCGTAGCCCGCCGAATCGGCGTAACGGGCGAGATCGAGCCACATCCTCGCCCAATGCTCACCGTAAGTCTTCTTCTCCAGCAAGCGATCGACCAAGTTATCGTACGCTTGCGCATCTTTATCGTTCACGAAAACATCGACCTCTTCGATAGTCGGTGGCAAGCCGGTCAGGTCGAGCGAGAGACGGCGAATCAGCGCGTGGCGGTCCGCCTCAGGCGACGGCGCGAGGCCTTCGTGAAGAAGCCGCGCCAGGACGAAGTGATCGAGGCCGTTGTTCGGCCAGGCTTGATGCGTCATCAGTTCTGGTAACTCATGACGCACGGGCTTTGCGTACGACCAATGCACAGCGTACGTCGCATCCTGTTTGACCCAATCCGTCAGTAGTTGGACCTCGCGTGGAGAAAGCTTCTTCCCTGATTCGGCAGGCGGCATTCGCGTATCCGCATCATCGCTGGTGATTCGTGCGACGAGTTCGCTCTCGTCTGCTTTGCCCGGCACAATCGCCACCGATCCGGAATCGGTTTTTGCGACTGCTCCCGCGGCCGTGTCCAACCGCAGGCCCGCTTGTCGCTCGTTCTCATCCGGTCCGTGACATTGGAAACACTCGTTGGAGAGTATCGAACGAATGTCCCGGTTGAAGTCGATCGGCGGTTGCTCGGCCTGGCACGGTGTTGTACCAAGAGCGATCACGACGACCATGAACGCACCGAGCACATGAACGTGCAGGTCGGATACCAGCGCGAACTTCGTTGAGGGGACCTCATAGGTATCGCGGTCGTTCATCTTCAAGAGTACCGGGCCTTGCTTGACGAGTTCGTTAAACACTTCGTGGTCCATTTAATTCCCTCCTTCCTCTATTGTAGCCATCACGCTCCGCGTGATGAGAGCGGCGTCAAAACCGATGTTGTACTGCGGTCAAGACGCAACCTGGCGATTGACGCCGTCCACCATTCCGCTTTCATCACGCGGAGCGTGATGGCTACATTACTTTGCGAACATCGCATCATTTGGATTACCGCGAGACTGCAGATAGGCCAGTAAATCCAAAACCTCTTGCTCGTTCAACGTCTTCAACAAATCCTTTGGCATTAACGATACCTTTGACGGAGTCACTTCATCGACTTCATCCTTCGCGATCTCGACCACTTTGGTAATGTCTTCGGGATCGGTCAGGACCGTCAAGTTGCCGTCTTGCTCGCTGGCGATTCGGCCGGAGTAGATCTGGCCTTTGGTGGTGACGATCACATGAGCGCGGTACTGATCCGAGATGACTTTGCTGGGATCGACGGTTGCTTCGCTGAGATCTTTGAAACTGAAGCGGCCGGCGACATTGGTGAGATCGGGGCCGGTCGCCCCGCCTTCACCGGCAAATCGATGGCAGACGACGCACTTCGTGGCAGCAAACATCTTGCGACCGTTCTCGTAGTTGCGGCCACGTAGGTTGGACTTCGTAAGCTGCTCGAGTTCTTCCAATGTCCAATCGTAGCCAGGGCCTTTGGGCTTTGGCAACTCCGCCGGCCTCGGCGGTGCGGTAGCGACAGTCGATTCGAGTGCCTTGCGTTCTGCCTCGGAAGCATTTGCTAGTGCTTCGTTGCGGATATTGTCGATGAATCCTTGATAGCTCGCGCCGCCACTCTTCTCGCGCGCCGAAGCGAGCCAGGTGAAGTACTGCTGGCGTTGTTCAAGCGTCCAGCCGAACTTCATATTCCGCAATGCGAAGGCATAGTGCAGCTTCTGTAGATCGACTTGATTCTTCAACACGTTCGCAACCGTTCCGCCATAGCCAGCGTTGCGAGCGAGCAAGTCCGTGATTTCGCCGATCGCTTGGTGCGAGGGCTCCTCGATCAAAGCCAGCGACTTCGTTGTCACGGTCGCAGAGTTGAGGTAAACAAGAAGCGAAACCAATTCGCGATTAAGTGCATCGGTTTCGGCGGGATAGAACTCGTCAAGCCGCTTCGCCAAGCCCGTTGCGGTTACCTGATCCGGCTGGCCCATTCGGACGAAAATGAGTTGCCAAACGCGGAGCAACTGAAGTCGCTGCGACTCGTCGAGCTTGGCGTAATCGATCTTGTTCAATGCATCGAGCAGATCGTTCTGCAGACCAGGATCGCCTTGTCGAGCGAACGCGATCGCCGCAGTAATCAGCTTTTGTGGCGAGTCTTCGTTCAGAACTCGCTGCTGCCAGCTCTTCGCGTCTTGATGTTCGAGCGCGACGCGCGCTGCATATCGAATGTGGCGGTCAGGATGATCGAGGTGCTGCCATACCGTTTGGATCGTGGCTTCCGGCTTGTTGGCCGAACGGTGCCATGTTTCGAGTTGGCGCCGCAGCTTTCGTAAATCGGCGAAGTTGGAATCAGCAGCTTCAGTGGGCGAAGTCGATTCGTCGCCGACGTAAGTGACGCGATATAGCTCGGACTGCGCCCCACGACCTCCGACCGTGAAATACAACGCGCCGTCTGGCCCGACCGCGTTGTCGGTCAAAGGTAGCGGCGTTCGCGAGACGAACTCTTCTTTGGTGGCTGTGTAGCTTGCTCCGGCGGCGGTCGGATGAATGGCATACATCGTGCCGAACGTCCAGTCGCAGATGTACAGGGATTTCTGATACTTGGCTGGGAACTTCGTGCCGTAACCGAACGTGACGCCAACGGGTGAGCCAGGTCCGATGTCAACAAGTGGCGGCAGACTGTCAACGTAATACGTCGGCCACTTACCAGTTCCACTTCGCCAGCCGAACTCGCTCCCGCTTGGCGCATGCACGACGCGAGTGGGCCGATACCAAGGCGTGCCGAAGTCCCATTCCATGTCCGCGTCGTAGGCGAATAATTCGCCGTCCGCATTGAAGTCCATGTCGTAAGAATTTCGGTAGCCGATGCTGACGATCTCCCAATGCTTGCCGTCGGGATCCGTCTTCGCGATCCAACCGCCGGGAGCGAGCTTGCCGCGAGCATGACCGCGGGCGTCCCATTGCCGCGGTAGCAACAAGTCCTCGCCCCAGTTGGAAGGCACCGTGCTGTGATCAACCTTGGCGGGTGGGTCGGTGTGGTTGCCGGCGATCCAGTAGATCGATTCGCCATCGGGCGACAGTCGCAACGCATGCGGACCATGTTCGCCGCCGCCGTTTATTCCTTTCAGCTTCATGACTTCGTCGTATTGATCATCGCCGTTGGTGTCTTTCAGTCGGTAAAGGCCGCTGCCGGGACCTCCGTTCGCCGACACATACAAACTGTCGAACGCATAGAGCATTCCGTGAGCCGAGCTCATCTTGGCGTCAAGGCGTTCGACTTTCGTTTCGCCCGCGCTGCCGATCGGTGGCGGCGTGATCCGACACAGTCCTTGGTCGCCTTGGTCGCTGGCAATCAAGCGTCCCTTGTTATCGAACGTGATAGAAACCCACGAGCCGAGGGTCTCTTTCGGAACCGTGTAAAGCAACTCGACTTGAAAGCCCGGAAGCACATTAAAGACGTCACGGTCTTTGGCGACCAAACCGCTCTTATTGGCAAAGACGTCACCCCACGGTCCGCCGCCCAGCTTGGAAAGCGTCTTCACCGCCGCCAACTCATCCGGCTCGCTCTTTTCGGCAGCCTTCCACGATTTATCAGATACGACGTAGCTTGCCGTGCCGCCTCGATCAACTGTCGCGAGCTTGCACACGAAACCTGACGGCCCACCGGCGTTCGCTACTTCCGCCACGATCTCGTTCTTGCCTCGGGCGAGATGCTTCAGCACATCGACTTCGACCGGCTGTTCCCAAGAATCGCTCGACGCGACTCTCTTGCCGTTGATGAAGATCGTCACGCGATTGTCGCAGGAAGCCTTCAGCCACGCTCCTTTTGCTTGAGCGTTGAACGTCTTTGACAGACGATACTGCTTGTTCGTGTCGGCTCCCCAGATCCAATCAGGAGTCGGCCCTTTGGCCAGAATCGGAGCGTGAGGGGCAACGGCCTCGGTGCGAGGTGATTCGTCTGGCTTGACTTGCGAAGCGGCGATCGATGGCGTTTGCGTAAAGACTTCGCCGGCGTCCACGAATGCGGTGCATGCGACGTATGAGATGACGAACGTTAGTGCTGATGCGTATCGCACAGTTTCTCTCCGGAGGGGGTCATATTATTAGGCCGCTACGCGTTCTGTCGGTGGGATATCTGAAGCGCAAGCCGCGTCGCGAATCTGAGCAGTCCAGCCTGGAAGGCCGGAGGCGTGACGAACACTCTAGTGTAACCGAAAACTCGCGTGGACGTGCAACCAAGGGCACCAAGCTCTATCGTTTCGCTTGCGAGCAGTCTGCCATAGAATGGCGACACCATGCTAGACGATCTACTAACGATTACTCGTCAGCCTCAGCTCGACGAACCGACGTTAATGCTCGCTTTCAGCGGCTGGATGGATGGCGGAGACGTTTCGACGGGGACCGTGCAACGGCTGGTCGATTTGCTCGAAGCGAGACCGTTTGCTGAGATCGATCCCGAGCCGTTCTACATCTACAACTTCCCTGGCACGATGGAAATCTCGGCGCTCTTCCGGCCGCATATTGAGATCGAGAACGGGTTGCTGAAGAACATCAAGATGCCCGCTAATACGTTCTATTCGCATGAGGAAGCGAATCTGCTGCTGTTTGTCGGGAAGGAACCGAATCTGCAGTGGCGGTTGTTCGGCGATTGTATTCTTCGCATGGCGGATCGGCTGAGCGTGAAGCGAATCTTGTTCGTCGGATCGTTTGGCGGCACGGTGCCACACACACGCGAGCCGCGGCTGTACGTAACTTGCTCCGACGAGAAGCTGTTGCCCGAGATGGAACAGTACGGCGTCGGTCGTACCGGTTACGAAGGGCCGGGATCGTTCACAACGTATCTGATGTCGCGAGCACCGGAAGCCAAGATCGAGATGAGTTCGCTGGTCGCTGAGATTCCTGCCTACCTTCAAGGTGCGAACCCGATGTGTATCGCCGCGGTCACGCGGAGGTTGGCCACGATGTTCAAGTTGCCGCTAGAGATCGACTCGCTCCGCGAGGCCAGCACCGAATGGGAATTGGACGTCAGCAAAGCGGTTGACGAGGACGAAGAACTGGCGGAGCAAGTGAGACGTTTAGAACAAGAGTACGACGACGAGTTGTTAGAGCGTGATTCGGAGACATGACCGTTTAACCGCAAGCCCGAGGCGTGCGCTCGACGCGAGGAATCGCACGCCTCCGGCTTGCGGTTAAACGAAGACGCAACAAGCGATAGACAGGAAGTAACATGAGCGACCAACTGACGCGCCGTGAGTTTAGCGGAATCATCGCGGGCTCAGCGGCAGCCAGCTTGGCGAGTCCACTCGCTGCCGCAAGCGATTCAAAGACAGTCCGCATCGACACGCACCTGCACTGCTTTGCGGGTAAGGGCGATGCGCGGTTTCCCTATCATTCACGTGGCCCGTACGCTCCAGATGTTGCGGCGACGCCGGAGCATCTATTGAAATGCATGGACGATGCCGACGTCGCTTTCGCCGTTGTTGTACACCCAGAGCCGTACCAGGACGATCACCGGTATCTCGAGCATTGCCTGAAGGTCGGAGACAAGCGACTGAAAGGAACAGTGTTGTTGTTCTCGGATCGAGAAGGCTCGCTAGACAAGCTGCCGGATCTCGCGAAGCGGCTTGATCTGATCGCGGTTCGCGTGCATGCCTATGCCCCAGACAGATTGCCGCCGTTTGGAAAGCCGGAACTGCGACGCTTGTGGAAGATGGCGACCGACGCAGGTCTGGCCGTGCAGCTACACTTCGAACCGAAATACGCGGCGGGCTTCGAGCCGCTCATCCGCGAGTTCAACGACACGCTAGTCATCATTGATCATCTTGGCCGACCGTTTCAAGGAACGCCGAAGGAACATGTGGTCGTCGTGAAGTGGGCGCGTTTCCCGAACACGATTATGAAACTGTCTGCAATCCCATCGAACCGCAGCTACCCGCATCGCGATATCCAGCCGGTCATCAAGCAACTCACCGAAGCCTACGGTGCCGACCGGATGATTTACGGAGGGGGCTTCAACGCCGAAACGACCGGTGAATCGTACCGAGCCGCGTTCGAGCGTGGTCGCTCGTTCATCGCCCATCTGGGCGCAGCCGACCAAGTGAAGATCCTGGGCGGGAATGCGCTGCGATTGTTTGGGTTTGCCTAGTACCCTGTCGGCCATCGATTGAGAGGGACGCGTGTAGCGCTGCGGAGCCGCAACCAAGACAAACAGGCACGTTCTGCGTTTCATCACGGCTGTCTCTTCAGTCCCGTAGGGACGATAGGTAGTAGCC
>PBSM01000155.1 GCA_002726245.1 Planctomycetaceae bacterium
AGCCCCATCTTCACTCCCGCCGACGCGCCGATTATCCTCGTAAAAAACGAGTCAGAGGAGTTTCCGTACATCGTCTAGCTAGCTACCCACGTCCCTCGAGTAACTCAAGTAAGTATACATGTTGTGGTCGGTCTGAAGAGTGTCCGCCGCGAAGTAGCGTGGGCTTCAGCCCGTGGAGTTCGCCCGTTCACGATCATTACGGTCGAAACAGTATAGGGAAGCGCTGCTTTGGTCCAATCGACAAAACGGCGGCGGCAGTTCTGCTGTCAGGCAAGGAGACTGTAGCTGAACGGCGCGTGTTGCGATGAACTACTCCTTCCGATCGCCGGAATCGTATTGGGCTGCCTAGTGATGACCACGCGGCGCCTGAACGGCTTCTAGAGACGATATCGGTCTCGCCTGCGAACTATTTGGCCCCAGCGTTCTTGTAGTACTTTGAGAAGAGATCGCTTCTCACTCAGAATTGGGAGGGCTTGCGGCACGAAGTCGGAGAGCGCAATTCAGCGCTGTCAAACCGAAATTGACCGAAGGATGGTTGCTGAAGGGCTACGGATGATACTAAAACGCAAGTAAGAGAATCAAGAGATTGTGCCCCGGTATGTAGGGCCGTTTAGTGCTGAATCTAGTTATTGTGTAGGGTAGGGCGAGCATGCGAGCCCCACCAAGACACTGTGGATTGTGGTGTGTCTCGTACCTCACACACCCTACGACTTTGAAAAAATGTCGCCTTGGCCCGATAGGTGGAGCCTCCAATCATGCACGACGAGAGTGGCAACTATCGACCGGGACGTCGGCTCACACTCGTTGGCATCCTTGTCATCGCTGTGCTTGGCAGCGTCATGGCGTTTTATGTCGTCCGGCGAAACTCAGCCATAAACAAGCATCCTGCTTCCGATCTTCTTGTCTTGGGGCAAGCGGCAATGGAGCAGGAGCAATTCGATGTTGCGATGGCTCACTTTGAACGCGCCGAGTCGCAAGGTGGGGCCTTACCGATCGATATCCTTTTTGAATGTGCTCAGGCCTCGCTGCATTTGGGGAAGGTTGGAGCGGCAGAAGCGTATCTGAGGAAAGTACTGGCGGGAGAACCCAATCATCCTGGTGCTAACGAAATGCTCTGCGGGCTGCTGCGCGTTGCTGGTCGAAACTGGGAGCTTCGGGCGTATGCGCTACAGATGATGCGCCGCGATGTTTTCAGCGTTGGTAATCTCGTCGCCCTCAGCACCAGCGACTTGGCGACACGGCGCGGCTCGCCGGGTGATACGGATCTGGAGATGTTCATCCTTGATCGCGCCGTCGCCACGAACGCGATTCCCACTCGCTTGGCAGAGGCTCGCTACTTCATGGGCCACAATCTCCACGCACGCGCAAAACCTTTGCTCGCTGGGATTGTTGCTGAGGAGCCTGACTTGCTGGACGCCCAGGCTTGGTTAGGGTCGCTACTACTAACAACGGGTGCCCATGATGAGTTCCAGGCATGGTATCGGCAGTTGCCGAGCAACGCGTCCTTGCATCCTGAAATCTGGATCGTCCGCGGTCGGTGGGCTGAGGAACGCGGTAATCACCGCGCGGCAGCGCGCTGCTACTGGGAGACACTGCGAAGACATCCGGACCACCACATCGCAACCTATCGCTTGTCACAGATGCTGTTTGCGCTGGATCGTGAATCGGAGGGAAAACTCTTCGCGGATAGGGCGGCGGAGCTTGTTGACGTGCAGGTGGACGCTTCCGCCGGGTGGCAACCCGAATCCTTGCGTCGCCTGTCAGAGCGACTAGAATCGCTTGGGCGACTATGGGAGTCGCTGGGATGGAGTATGGCTCTATTGCAGAACGATCAACAGGGTAAACTCGATTGGGCCAGCGAACGCGCAGAACGCCTTCGCCGTGCCGTGCCGTTGGATTCGCCTCTCGTCGTGGACTCGATGAATCTGGCGAAGAGAATTGATCTTTCGGACTTACCCTTGCCCGAGTGGAGTGAATCAGATGCCGAAACGAGCGAACCGGATGTTGCCCCCTTAGCGACCAGCCAATTAGCTTTTGCCGATGAAGCGGTCGCGGCCGGAATCTCATTCTCCTACTACAACGCAGCAGATCCCGAGCGTGCCTATATGTTCGAATTCAGCGGTGGCGGCTGTGCCGTACTGGATTACGACGCCGATGGCTGGCCTGATTTGTATCTAACGCAGGGCTGTACATGGCCACGGTCACCCGACCAAGACCAATACAGAGACCGCTTGTATCGCAATTTAGGAACTCGTCGGTTCGCCGACGTGACGGAAGCAGCCGGATTGCAGAGCGCAGGCTTTGGGCAGGGAGTTGCTGTTGGCGACATCGATAATGACGGATTCCCGGACCTCTACGTCGCCAACATTGGACCAAACCAACTTTACCACAATAACGGAGACGGCACGTTCACTGACATCACTCCCACGTCGGGAATACAAGACGCCGTATGGACCATTAGTTCACTCGTCGCAGACCTCGACGGCGACAGCTACCCTGAACTGTACGACGTCAACTATCTGGGTGGCCCGACAGTTTTCACGGAAGTCTGCTTTGCCGATGGCGGGCCGGTCCAGTGTTTCCCGAACCAGTTCCCAGCCGAACAGGACAAGGTGTACCGAAACTCAGGAGACGGCCAGTTTCGCGACGTGAGCGACGAAGCTGGAATCGTTGTCCCTAACGGCAAGGGAATGGGGATCATTTGCGCGGATTTCGATGGATCTCATCGGCTTGGCCTATTCATTACCAATGACACGACGAACAACTTTTTCCTGATGAATAAGACGGAGACGCCAGGCGCCCCGTTACGTTTCCTTGAACAGGGCCTCATGCTGGGACTAGCCTTTGATGAATCAGGAATGTCGGCTTCATGCATGGGAGTGGCCGCGGGCGATGTGAACGGCGACCACTTGTTGGATTTGTTTGTGACAAATTTCCAGGACGAAGCCAACAATCTCTACGTGCAAACAGACGACCTGGTTTTCAAGGATCGAATCCGCCAATCACAGCTCAACGATCCGGGGTTTCAGATGGAGGGCTGGGGAGCCCAGTTTTTCGATGCCGATCTGGACGGACGGCTTGACCTGGTCGTTGCCAATGGGCATTTGGATGACTATCCGCACAGCCCTGGCGTGAATCGAATGCCAGTCCAGGTCTTTCGTAATGTTGGCGCCGGCAAGTTTGCAGAAGTGCCAGGCTCGGATTTGGGTCCTTACTTTGAGACCAAGAACCTGGGCCGCGCAACCGCACTGTTGGACTGGAATCGTGACGGCAGCTTAGACTTCTGTGTTACGCACGTCGATGCACCATTCGCCTTGCTCACGAACCAGACTCCAGAATCAGGACACTATCTGGTGGTTCATCTGCGTGGAGTTGAGTCGTCGCGAGATGCGATCGGCACAACCGTGTCAATCCGTACAGTAGATGGCCGTTGGACAAAGCAACTCATGGCGGGAGACGGCTTCTCGGCATCCAATCAGCGAGTGTTAGTCATCGGCTTGGGACAAGCTACCGACCTAGACGAACTGAGCATCAGTTGGCCGTCCGGGAACGTACAAACTTTCCAAGGATTAGCAGCGGATCGTGAATTAATCTTCATTGAAGGGCAGCAAACACCGCTGCACTTGCTCAAATAGCGCGAGTTGCGGCCCCCTGGCTGGAAACGGCGGAGTTGAGTCCGGGACGTATGGAATCGTACAAAAGAAAAACGGGAGAAAATGGAGGGGTAAACTTGCGGAGACCACTTCGGCGTTGCTAGAATCTACTCACCACCATCTAATTCTATTTTCCCCCTTTTTTTTGAAAGGATTGGTTATGAACAGAATGTCTCGTGGTCGGCGTGGTTTTACGCTGGTCGAATTGTTGGTCGTCATTGCCATCATTGGGATCTTGGTAGCGCTGTTGTTGCCGGCGGTGCAAGCCGCTCGTGAAGCCGCTCGTCGCATGCAGTGCAGCAACAACATCAAACAACTTGGTATCGCCCTGCACAACTATCACGACACGTACAAGACCTTCCCGCCCGAGGCGATCTGGCACGGGAACGTGAAGGGAACGACTCCCACCGCACAGACAGTTCGAAACTACACTTGGATCGCGTTGACTCTTCCGTTCATCGAGCAAAGTGCGTTGCACGATAAGATCGACTTCAGTCAACCTGCTTTGACACAGCTGCAAAGTATCACCCAAACCAATGGCGAACCAATGCTCTCGCTGATGCTTCCATCGCTGCAGTGCCCAACCGACGCAGGATTCGCCAGACCACCTTGGGGAGTTGGCGTTACTTCGTATGGCGGGAACGCTGGTTGGGATGACCATCGCCGAAAGCATCTCGATACGTGGCGGGCAGGCGTCTTTAGTTTCTATGACCCTACGAAACTTCGCGACATCGTCGATGGAACTTCAAATACGATCTCGATCGGCGAGGTGACGCTTCGTGGCTACTGCTGCCGGAAGGCGCCAACCGGTCCCTCGCGATGGCAAGGCGGCTCTGGACGCATGCGACACACCAGACAGTCCGTCTCTCGTGCCGCGTTACTAGCCACCGCTGGCTGGAGTGGATGGAACCATCCATGGGTTAAACAGGAAGGCAAAGGCCCTGTACATCGCGCGGATGGCACGTCAGGTGGTCTGTGGGGTAAGTGGACCGGTCCAAACCACATAATGCCTCCGAAGTATTACGCCCATTACTCGATGAATACCGAATGGCCAGCACCGGGCAGCATGCATCCTGGTGGCGCTCTGTACGGTCTTGCCGATGCTTCCGTACGCTTCATTCCTGAAACAATCACCGTTGGACACGCCCCGACAAGTTACGGGACGAATGGGAATGTCTGGTTTGCCTTGCAAACCATCGAGGGACACCCTGCGGAAACACAAGTTGTGCTTCCATAACTGGTTTTGCAAAAGTGTCGAAGAGGGGGCGCGTGGCGCCCCCTCTTCTGTTTCTAGTTGGTACGTGTTACGCTGCCGGAGTCGTAGTTTCACTCCAAAAAAATCTAAAGGATTGTCGCAATGCAGAAAAAACTGTTTCTCCTACTCGCTTTAACGTCGTCCGCGGTATTGTCGCTAGGCTGTAACACCGGACCTGGAACGGCGTCAGAGGAAGAATCAGCCGCCAGCATGGATGAAGTCATGAATCTCGACACAATGAGCGAGGCCCAACCTGGCGCCGAAACTGGTGGTGAGGCTGATGGCGCCGACCCGGCTGCTGGTGCCGATCCGGCTGCGAATCCTTAAGCAATTACGAAGTACACGCTGGTTGTACTTGGACTTGTTAGCAAAGCAACCTAACGGCTCTGGAGATCGGCTGTTCTCTGGAGTTTTTTTGTGCCTTAGCTCGTAGGTTGTGTGCAACACACCACTTCTTCTATAGCCCATCGCCAGGACAGGTCCTGGCCTACGTGATTGCTGCCGCTACCCAAGACAGACTCATGGTAGGCGCGAAGGGGTCGGGAGTCTTTTCCGGTCGAAGGCTGTACGTAACCCACAGACTCCACTCCGCAAAAGACTCCCGACCCCGTCCAGACGACCCCATCAAGGTAGTTAACCCACCACCGGACTTGTGAGTATGGGTGCTAATACTCGTCGCAGGTCTTGTTCCTTGCTGGTCCTCGTGGTCTGCGCAGCGGCAGCTCTGCTTGCAGGGTTTTCTTGGAACGCGGGGCGTGCACACCGATTATTGACGCAGACTCGAGAGGCACAGTCTCGGGGCGATCACTCCGGCACCCTTCAGCTGGCGACCAAGCTGCTTCGTGTTGATCCGGACTTGATCGAAGCAAGACGCGCGGCGGCCAGCTCTGCTGTTGCCCTCGGGCTCGCCGAAGAGGCGATCACTCACCTTCGATGGGTCGAATCGAAAGGCGGTTTGTCGGGCCACGACTGCTTTCTCCTCGCCGAGGCTTCGTTGATACAGGGCAAGGCAACGACTGCCGAGGAATACTTCCAGCAGGCCCTCGTGCTCTCTCCCGGTTTGCACGCTGCACGGTCGCGGCTGATCTATCTGCTGGCCCTTCAGTGTCGCGTGCGCGAAGCAACAGCGCAGCGGTATGATCTACTTCGGCAAGGCGTTTGGAGCACCGAACACCTTCTGTACTTGGCCAAACCAGAAGACCTGATGGACTCACCCGACGCCGAGTTCTTGCTCGAGCGTGCCCCTGACAACGCTCATCTACTGGTGGCGAAGGCGCGTCGCGAAAAGCTCCAAAACAACTACAGCAATGCTGATCATTGGCTGAAGCGAGCGCTGCAAGCAGACCCGAACCTACTGCAGGCGCATGCTGATCGCGGGTTGCTGTTGCTGGAACAACCGGGCTGGCAACAAGCTTTCGCCGGTTGGTTCCGTGATCTGCCAGAGAATGCCGACCAGAACCGGGACATTTGGGTTGTCTACGGAATGTGGTCTCGGGAACAAGGCGATCACAGCGCCGCAGTTCGCTGCTTCGGCGAAGCTCTGTTACGTGACCCCAACCACAGGCTGGCGACTCACCAACTGGGGATGGCATTCTCTGCTCTTGGAGAAGAATCGCCGGCAACGCGTCTCGCCGCACGAGTCACGCTGCTGGACGAGTTGGCCAGAGCAACGGACGACGTCTACGACGTGCCCGATTCGCTGTCGCATTGGGTTAGAGCGGCCAAGTCCTTGGAAGCACTGGGCAGGATCTACGAAGCGGCTGCTTGGTACAACACGATCGCGGGGATGGCTCCTGAACGGCGTGAGTTCCGCGAAAAGGCAAGAGAACTTAGCGATCGGCTTTCCGCTGATTCCCCGATCACGACGGCCGAATCAAATCCGCTGTCGATGCTAGACATCGAGGAATACCCGTACCCGTCCTTCGTCGAGACGCTCCCCGATATGCCTGTCCGACCGTCGCAGGAGAAACACTCGATTCGCTTTGCTGACGTAACGGATACTCAAGGACTTAGCTTCGCATTCGTCGATGCAGACCGGCCTGTTGAACGACCGCGGCGCATCTTCGACATCTTTGGTGCAGGCCTGGCGGTTCTCGACTTCGACCTCGACGGGTGGCCGGACGTTTATGCCGCGCAGGGAGCACAGCCCGCCCCTGAACGTGGGACGGAACCTCCCGTTGATCAGTTGTTTCGGAACCAGCAAGGCGAGGCTTTCGTGCGCACCACGAACAGAGCATTCCTTCGAGAAGTCGAATTCAGTCAGGGTGTTAGCGCAGGTGATTTCAATAACGATGGCTTTCCAGATCTGCTGATCGCCAATGTGGGTGAAAACCGCTTGTATCAAAACAACGGTGACGGAACCTTCTCTGACGTCACTCAAGATGCGGGGCTGGCTGGCGGATACTGGACCAGCAGTTGCGCGATCGCCGATCTGAACGGAGATACGTGGCCGGATCTTTATGAAGTCAACTACTTGGGTGGTCCGGAACTGTTCAAAGTTCTTTGCGATGATCCGCAGCGCCCCGCTACTTGCCGCCCGAGAGACTTCCCGTCGGCGGCCGATCGCTTCTATCTTGGCCTCGGGGACGGGCGGTTCGCCGAAGCAACCGACGAAGCTGGGTTTGTCGCCCCGAACGGAAAGGGTTTGGGAATCGTCATCGCCGACTTCGCAGGGGCCGGCCGGCTGAGCGTTTTTATCGCTAATGACACGACAGCGAATCACTTCTATCAGAACCGCGCAGCACGCAGCGAACCGCCAGCCTTCGAGGAGCACGCCGCGTTGGCTGGGCTGGCATTTGACCGGAATGGGCTCACGCAAGCTTGTATGGGTGTCGCGGTGGATGACGTCGATGCAGACGGGCGTCTGGATCTCTTCGTAACGAATTTCATCGACGAGTCGAATACGCTCTATCGGGGAGTCGGCCCGCAGTATTTTGACGACGCATCGCGCACCACAGGCCTTCACTTGCCAAGCCTCCCCGCCCTGGGCTTCGGCACTCAGTTCCTCGACGCGGACCTCGATGGCGATCCTGACTTAGTGATCGCGAATGGACACATAACGAGTCGGCAGGGAGCACGATTTCAGATGCGGCCACAGTTCTTTGAGAATCACAACGGAGTCTTTGTTGAACGGTTCGGCTCAGACGTTGGAAGCTACTTCGATCGAGAACTACTAGGACGCGCGGTCGCGCGCATTGATTTCAACCGCGATGGCCAGGAGGATTTCCTGGTCTCCCACTTGGACGCACCAACGGCCTTGTTGCAAAACGAATCTCTTCAAGCAGGACATTTTTTGACGGTTCGGCTGGCCGCAGTCGCCAGTGACCGCGACGCCATCGGGACCTCTGTCAGCGTTGTCGACTCCAATGAAAAGAAGAGCGTTCGACAACTAACCGCGGGCGACGGTTACCAATGCTCGAATCAAAGGCAACTCGTGTTTGGATTGGGCGATGGTACGACGGTTTCGCGGCTGCTTGTTCGTTGGCCGTCTGGTCTGGAACAAAAGTTCACTGACCTTGCCGGAGATCGGGAATTGCTGATTGTCGAAGGACACCAGGACGTCTTCGAATTGCGTTAGGCGAGAGGCTCGCACACCGAGCCAACACGGATGATTCAACGTCCCCGATACGCGAGCGAAGGAAAAACGTTCCTTCGCTTGGACTGCGGACTTCAATTCGCGTTGTTTTGGAACACCGTTTCTCGCGACGCAGCCGGACTAACTCACGTTGGAAGTCAGCCTCTTGTACTCACCAGAGAACCAGCGCGCCACATCATTCTTATAGTACTTCGAGAAGCGACTCTCGCTCGGTCCACCCGGAAGATTCGTCCAGGCTTCGTCCGTTCCGAGATCGGTGACAAAGTGATAGGACGGCGCGAAGGTCGATTCTCGCGTGGCGGTCTGCAGGACGTGGCCTTGAAAAGGTGTAGCGTGGTTGCCGGGCATGGGATACTGGCGACTCTTGAAGCCCAGTATCCGCCCAACTTGATGATTGCCAAAGAATCGGTCGGTGAAGTGGAAGTTGTTCACACTGGACCATGGTTCATCGACAACGCCTTCCGTCCTCTCTGCGGCTCGCCGAATCAGTTCGCCCTTGTCGCGTCCGTGCCACCAGACCGACTCATCTTGCTGGAGCAGACGATCCGCTGCGGCAAGCACCATCATTGAGTAGCCCGCTCGCGTGCAGATGTAGACAATTCGCCGCCAGCCGATCCCTTGCTCGTGCCCAAAGCTTTCGTAGATCACATTTCTGTAAAGCTTGTGAAACAACACCGCCTCGCGACTGTCCGGATCGTGGCTGAAGTCCCAATTCGCCAAGCGATCCTTCAGCTCTCCGTCAGGCAAGTGCGGCAGGAATACATCAAGCAGGTCCCGGGCCTGCACGCTGATGACGTCGTACTGAAGGTTCTGCATATCCTCCAAAGTCGCTTGCGGCAACTCCTGCAGCCGCTCGGTGATGCGACGCTTGCGGTAATCGTTCAGAGGCTGAGTGACTAGCATCGGCAAATCGGGAGGATTCATCTCCTCATTCGCGGTCGCGACGAATCCCTCTGGCGGGTCGTAGATACTTGGCAGACGCTCGCTCGCGATCCAGCCCTGCCAATGGTTCGCCTCATCCCAAGCAGGGATCGGTGCCAACCCGATTTGCCCACCGCCGCGTTTTGGAATCCGTCCACAGCTCTGCAAGCCGATGTGTCCTTCTTTGTCGGCGAACACCCAACACAGCGTTGGCTGCGCACATTCCCGAGCAACTCGCATTGCGTCCCGCGTGTTGCGCGACGTGATCACATCAAGCCACGCGGAGATTGCCGTCCCATTTCCCTCGTGTTGGCCGGACCATGCGAGCGACAGATATAGCCCCTTTTCACCTTCGTCAGGCAGCCCATCCAGGGTGCCAACCGGATTGTGATAGACCGAGAGTGTTTCCGGCTCGCTGCCCTTACGTTCAATTATTTCTTCACGTAGCTCGAAGTCGTGCCAAGTCGTGTTGCGACGGTATTGCCACCCGGTCTCGCCGCCCGGCCGGCAATCTTCGATGAAATAGTCGATCGTATCACCTTTCATGTACGTCACGCCCCAGGCCAGGGCTGGCGTGCGTGCTACGGCGAACAGCGGGCAACCAGGAAGTGATGCGCCCATCACATAACGATCATCCCAATGCAGTACCGCTTCATACCAGATCGCAGGTAGACGGTTGATCTCAAGATGCGGATCCGACGCCAGCAGCGCACACCCCGACTCGCTGCGTTGTGGACTCACGGCCCAAGCGTTGCTGCCAGCCAGACGAGGCAAGTCGGTAATCAGCTCCAACGCTTCGTCAGAAAGCTGATTGGACGTCTTGACCTCGCGAATAGTCTCTAAATCTACGTCGTCCAGCCGCGGCGCGAACAGCTCGCGCAACGCGTCATCATCGACGCCGGAATGAATCAGCTCGATCAGCAACCGCTCGTTTTGCATCTGGCTGACCGCGAGCCCGCCGAAACTGAGCAGCTTGCCGATCAGCAACACCGACTGCTGATTCCACGGCTGCGGCACAAAACCGGTCGCCCACATCGGCAGCGAACGCCCCGACTCTTTGAACGCTTCGTTCACCCCTTCGCAGTAGGCCGTCAACTGCGTGAAGATATGATCGTCGAGCAATCTGACTTCATGTTCCAGGTCGAGAGCCAAACCAATTCGCCGGAAGAACCGGTCCGTTTCGAGTAACTCCGGCGTGGAAGAGATCTCTTCGGCGGCGCGACCGCTCGCGACGCTGCGTGAGAACAACAACTGCGTCGGGCGATCCGTCGCGTGCAGGTAACCCAGGCCGAACAGCGCATCAAGCCATGTCGTCGCGGACACGTGCACAACACCGTTCTCATCTCGCGCCGCTTCAAAGCGCCGGCGAGTCTTCGGAAGCGGGATTTTTTTCATGGACGACAACATGCTTGCGATATATCCCTATACTAGTGTCCGACCAAGAATATTTTGAGCCCTGCAATCGCAGGGATTTGTTCGTTAAAAGCTCCTCGAAGATGGAACCATTTCTTGTCTG
>PBSM01000156.1 GCA_002726245.1 Planctomycetaceae bacterium
CCCAACTCAACGAGGAATCTACTCGACCCACACCCAAAAACACCAACCCAAATTCCAATGCACTCCACGCGCGCGAGCCTGTTCCTGCACCCGTCAGTAGTGCTAGCAGGAAACATCCGTTTCGAGGTGTTTCGCCTTTCGCTATACTCCGCGACCCTTATCACATCAGCTAGTTTCGATCCGAAGCGAGTAAGATGCCGCGCTGCCGATTTCACACGCCATTCCTGATGCTTGCCGCTGTGATCCTGGCAGTAGGCTTGATGGGATGTGGAACAACCAAGACTCGCATCATGACGGAACAGTTGCTGATGTCAGATGCTGTGGATCAAGCGGTCGCGCGTATCGATTTCCGCGCTATGGCCAACGAGAAGGTGTATTTCGATACGCAGTACATCAAGAACGTAAAGGGCTTCGGTTTCGTCAACGCGGACTACATCATCAGTTCGCTGAGGCAGCAGATAGTCGCAGCCGACTGCCGTTTGCAAGACAGCGCAGAGGACGCAGACTTCATCATCGAAGCCCGCGTCGGCACGTTAGGGACGAATGGCCACGAAGTTGTCTATGGTGTTCCAGCGAGTCAGTCGCTCACGGCAGCCGCGTCGATCGTGCCGAATATCCCGTCATTGCCAGCTATCCCGGAGCTTTCGCTGGCGAGAAAGGACGCCCAGCTCGGAGCGGCAAAGATCGCTGTCTTTGCGTACGAACGCGAATCAAGGCGGCCTGTGTGGCAATCGGGTGTCGCACAATCGAAGAGCGATGCTCAAGACCTTTGGTTCATGGGCGCAGGGCCGTTTCAGCGTGGTTCGATCTACAACGGAACTCAGTTCGCGGGCCGTAAGCTCCGAGTGCCGAAGCTGAACGACAAACCGGAGCAAGTCGAGAACGCGCCGATCGCGTTGCAGCAGCAATACCATTTCCCTCGGTGGCTCGTTACGCCCGCGATGGATGGCGAAGAACTAAGCGACGTCGAAGTTGCCGGTTTCGAGGAGCAAATGCCTGGCGAGGCGGTCGATGCGAACGAACCGCAACTGCCGCCAATCTTCTACGGTCCTCCACCGCCTGCTCCGATACCACCGCCCGAGATCGAGCCGGAGTGAACGACTTGATGAACAACGAGACACCTAGGATTCTGATCTGCCGACTCAGTGCGATCGGCGATTGCGTGCTGACCATGCCGATGCTTTGCGCGTTGCGCGAACGTTACCCGAACGCGCATCTCGCGTGGGCGGTCGAAAGGGCCGGCGGTATGCTACTCGAAGGCCATCCTTGTCTCGATGAAGTGATCGTCGTCCCCAAGGGCTGGCTGAAGTCGCCGCGAGTTGTTTGGCAACTGCGAGCCGAACTCCGAAAGAGGCGATTCGACATTGCACTCGACCCGCAAAGCCTAACGAAGAGCGCAGTTCTGGCCTGGTTGTCGGGTGCTAAACGCCGAATCGGCTTTCGCTCACCTCGTGGCCGCGAGCTCAGTCTGTGGCTGAACCGCGAGTTCGTTTCCGCTGCTCATGCTCACATTGTCGATGCTCAGCTTGATCTGTTGAAACCTCTTGAAATCAAATCGCCAGGGCCTCAATTCCAGCTACCTCTCCATGATGACGCCAAGGCGAAGGTCGATGACATGATTCGGCAGATGCATCTCGGTTGCGACTTCGTTGCCGTCAATCCGGGCGCTGGGTGGGACTCCAAGCTCTGGCCCGCGGAGCGCTACGGAATCGTCGCACGCGCACTGGGTGAGCGCTATCAGTTACCTTCGGTCGTTGTGTGGAGCGGCGAGCGGGAAAAGGCGTGGGCCGAAACGATCGTCGCCCGTTCGGGTGGGCGCGCCTTGATGGCTCCGCCGACGAGCTTACCCGAGCTGGCTGCGTTTATGCGGCGTGCGAGAATGTTCCTGGGATCGGACACCGGGCCATTGCACATCGCAGCGGCTGTCGATACACCATGCGTTGCCTTGTTCGGAGCGACGTTACCGGCCGATTGCGGCCCTTACGGCGCACAACACATCTCAGTCCAGAAAGCACTGCCGCCAGCAGACCGCCGACTACGGCGGCACGGACCGAATGACGCTATGCAACAGATCGATGCGGACAGTGTCATCGATGCTTGCGAGCGACTCTTGCAGATCGGGCCGTATCAGCAAGCAGACAAAAGAGCAGCATGATTAACAGTTTGTAGTTTGTAGGCCGGAACAAGCTTTGCGCAGTTCCGGCAGCTTATTGAACGGAAGCCGGAACTGCGCAAAGCTTGTTCCGGCCTACATCTACATCTGCAGCCACGCACTTCTTACGGCGCAACTGCTTCCGAGGAGTAACATGCAAGTCGCTAACAAGACATTCCTCGTCACAGGCGGTTGTTCGGGCTTGGGCGAAGCGTGTGTTCGTCACTTTGTTTCACTCGACGCGCATGTGATCGTCGCCGACGTGAACGATTCCGCGAGCGAAACCTTGCTCGACGAACTGGGCGATCGTGCTCACTTTGCCCATACGGATGTCACATCTCCCTCCGAAGTTCAGTCCGCGATCGATGCCGCGGCGCGAAACTACGGCGGTTTGCACGGAGTCGTTAACTGTGCTGGGATTCTTGGCGCGTCGCGCGTTGTCGGCCGCGACGGGCCGCACGATCTGGAACTGTTCACGCGCGTTATCGAAGTCAATCTGATAGGCACGTTTAACGTGTTGCGTTTGGCGGCTCAAGTGATGTCGGGCAACGAGCCAGATGCTGACGGCGAGCGAGGTGTGATTGTCAATACCGCATCGGTTTCTGCTTTTGAAGGCCAACTCGGCCAAGCGGCTTATTCAGCTTCGAAAGGCGGGGTCGCGTCGATGACCTTGCCCATCGCCCGCGAATTGGCTCGGGTCGGCATTCGCATCGTGGCGATTGCCCCCGGCGTCTTTAACACTTCCATGATCGCCAACGCTCCAGACGCAGTGAGAGAATCCCTGCAATCGCAGGCCGTCTTCCCGGCGCGGCTCGGCGACCCCGCGGAATATGCGGCGTTCGCCGCCCACATCATCGAGAATCCGATGCTGAACGGCTCCGTTCTGCGGCTTGATGGGGCTATGAGAATGCAGCCGAAATGAGCGAAACCGCACAGGAATTCAACAGCTTTCTGCTGCTCTCGGTGGGGCCTTCATTTTCTCACAGGTTCGTGCATACTTAACGGATCATACTGCCTCGTTACTCCTTGTAGCCGAACTCGCCATCCCAAGTCCTTCCCTCCAGATCCCGTCTGAACTCCTGGCGTGTTCGCCGTATAAGGCCGGAATCAGCAGCAAATCACAAAGGGCAATCTCAAGTGCACAAATACGTCATCATGGGTGTGCAAGGCTGCGGCAAGGGAACGCAAGCCAAGTTGCTTGAGGAGGACTTCGATCTCGCCCACATTAGTGTTGGCGATATCTTCCGCTGGAACATCCAGAACCATACGAAGCTCGGAGCACGGATCAAGCGTTTGATCAGCAGTGGTCATCTGGTCGGCGATGATATCGTGGAAGAGATCATCCAACGGCGGCTGCGAGAGCACGACTGGAACTATGGCTTCGTGCTCGATGGCTTTCCTCGCAACAATCGGCAAGCGGAGTTCTTTCTCGAAAGCTACGACATTGATGCTGTGATCCGCCTCGTCGTTCCTGACTCAGTCGTTCGGCAGCGCGTACTTGGTCGCCGACTCTGCTGTCAATGTGGTTTGGACTACAACTTGATCTTTCATCGTCCAACAATCGAGGATGCTTGTGACGTTTGTGGCGGCAAACTAGTGCAACGGGCGGACGATAACGAGCAAGCTTTGACGGAACGGCTGCAGACGTATCATGCGAAGACTTCTCCGATCCTGAACCTGTTCCGCCGCAAGGAACTCGTTGTCGAAGTGGACGGAACAAAAGACATCGAGACCATCCAAAATGAGATTCGCGCCGGGCTTCGGCTCCCCGCCTACTCTCCGCCGCCGCCCAAGCCACTCTTCTCCGGCAGCCCCGCGACAGCGCCAAAGGCTGATTGAGGCAGCTAACGGGTAAGGATCGTTCTGGAAATAACTGTCCGGTTTTCCGTGGCGTAAGCTTCCAGCTTGCGAACCCGCATTATCGCAAGCTGGAAGCTTACGCCACTTATTTCTCGAACGATCCTAAGTCACGCGTAGCCATTCGCTTGAAACCAGGCCCAGGCGTCCTTGACAGTCCCCTCCAGGTCGCGAGTTGTATAGCCGAGTTCTTGCTCCGCCCGCGCGCTACTGTAGTAGTGATAGAGGTTTGACATCCCGATAGCGGCAGAGTTCACATCTGGTTCGCGGCCGGTGATCATCGTGATCGCGTCGCCGAAGCAACCGGCTGCGATCCGCATCAACGGGCCGGCTCGGCCGATCGGAGCTTTGCCTCTGGAAACCGTTGCGAAGAGTTTCCACATATCGAAATAGGTCAGGTGGGAACCGCCAAGGATATACCGGCGACCGGTCTGGCCAGAATCCAGCGCGCTCACGATGCCCGCCGCTACATCGCGCACGTCGCACACGGTGCAACCGCCCTTGGGAGCCAACGGTGTGAAGCGGCGAGCGACTTCGAGCATCATGCGACCGGACGAGGGCTTCCAATCCCACGGGCCGAACATCAACCCAGGGTTCACGATTGTCGCGTCCAAGCCACGCTCGACCTGTTCGAGTAGCACCGCTTCTGCTTCCCGCTTTGTGATCACATAAGTACAAAGTATCTTTCCTTCGAAGGGAGGATACTCGTTGGCAGGTTCATCGCGCGAACCAACTCCGAGTGCATCGACACTCGAAACGTGGACCATCTTGGCACCAGCAGCCGTCGCGGCGATCGCGACGTTGCGAGTTCCTTCGACATTGACTTCCCTTTGCGTTTTGAGCCCTGTCCAGCCGATATGAATCACGGCCGCGGAGTGCACGACTCGATCGATGCCTTCTGCCGCTTCGCGAACGGAATCACCGTCGCGGACGTCGCCGCGGGCCACTTCAACGTCAAGCCCTTCCAGCGGCCGAGAATCACTGGTTTCCCGAGCGAGCACGCGCACCGCCTCACCGCGCTCCAGCAGCAGACGCACAACATTGTTGCCGACCAGGCCCGTAGCTCCGGTTACCAAAGTTGTCATCCCAGTACCTCAAACATGCCAATCACCTCAAGACGCCAGCCAGCCGGCGGTTTATTATAAAGGGCTTCGCCATTTGCCGAATCCGCCTCAGTGCCTTTTGCCATCCAGATCCGTCTGCCACTTTCCAGGGGATTGACATGTCGAACATTTCGGTCGTTGCCGTTCAAACATCGCGGGAACAGAAACAGTTCCTGAAGCTTCCCTGGAAGCTCTACAAGGACGACCCCCACTGGATCCCGCCGCTGCGACAGAACCAAAAGGAACTGGTCGGCTTCGCCAAGCACGCGTTTTACGAGCATTCTCTCGGCCAGGCTTTCCTCGCCTTGCGAGACGGAGAACCGGTTGGACGCATTCACGCGATCCTTAACAACGTTCATATCGAGCGATACAAGGAACGGCGAGGCTTCTTCGGCTTCTTCGAATCGATCGACGACTCCGAAGTCGCGACGGGTTTATTCGATGCAACTCGCGGTTGGCTGGCCGAACACGATTGCCACGACATCCGTGGTCCGGCGAATCCCTCCATGAACTACGAGTGTGGATTGTTAGTCGAGGGCTTTGATAGTTCCCCGCTGTTCATGATGACCTACAACCCTCCTTACTACGCGGACCTGATCGAAGGCTATGGCTTTCGGAAGGCTCAGGATCTGTACGCTTTTTGGGGACATTTCGACATGCTGGAGAAGCTGGACAAGAAGCTGGCGTTTGTTGTCGAGGAAGCGACACGCAGATTCAACGTCAAGCTCCGTCGCATGAGTAAGAAGAATTTCGAGCAAGAAGTCCGCATGTACTTGAACGTCTATAATCAATCGATGGACGGGACGTGGGGATTCACTCCGCTCTCGGAAGCCGAGATCGATCACATGGCGGCTTCGCTGAAGCACCTCATCGCGCCCGAGATGACCAGCATCGCGGAAGTCGATGGCCGCCCGGTTGCCGCGGCGTTCACGCTGTTGGACTACAACCCACGGATCAAGAAAATCGATGGAAAGCTGTTCCCATTCGGCATTATCCGCCTGTTGTGGAATCGTCGCGCGATCAAGACGATCCGCCTGATTGCTACAACCGTCATTCCGGAATATCAACGGTGGGGTTTGGGCGTGGTGATTCTGTCGCGGCTCGTACCTGAAGCTATCGACTGGGGCATCCAAGAAGGTGAGTTCTCTTGGGTTTTGGAAAGCAATCACCTTTCGTTCGCCACCTTGAAGCGTGGGGGCGCGAAGTTAACCAAGACGTATCGGCTTTATGATTACGGCCCGAATTCTCCGGAAGCGGCAGCAAGCTGATCGGACTATTCCTGTTGAAAGATTGTGAATTCGTGCGATAAAGAATTGGGTCGCATAAGATCGGGACATTTCCTCCTCTCTCTCTGAAGAATGTCGGAAGAACCTCAAGTCGTTATCACAGGCGTCGGCGTCGTCAGTCCGATCGGAATTGGCATCGATCCGTTCTGGGCATCGCTCTGTGAAGGCCGCAGCGGCGTCGGGCCACATTCGCTGGTTCAAGGCACGCCGATGCCAGTGCATTTCGGCGCAGCCGTCACGGACTTTGATCCAAAGCAGTACGTCAAGCCTCGCAAAAGCTTGAAAGTCATGTGCCACGAGATCCAGATGGGCGTCGCTGCTGCCAGTATGGCGGTCGAGCATTCCGGGATCGATACCGCCGCCATTGACTCAGACCGCTTAGGAGTCGTCTTCGGCGCGGAGATGCTGTACGGGCCGATGGAGGAATGGGAGGAGATTTATCGCATCTTGCTCGATGGTGGTGTGTTCGACTACGAACGCTTTGGCGAGACGGTCAACAAGGAAATGTATCCGCTCTGGATGCTCAAGTACCTACCGAACATGATCGCGTGTCATATCGGAATCGCGCACGATGCCCGCGGCCCGAACAATACGATGGCGCATGATAACGTTTCGAGCTTGCTGGCGGTCATCGAAGCAGTGCGGGTGATCCAACGCGGCCACGCGGATGTGATGATTGTTGGGGGATCGGGGTCGCGCATCGACCTCACGCAGATGCTTTACCGGACCGCTGCGAACATGTCGCACCGTGAAGACAAGCCGGCAGCCGCGTCGCGACCTTTCGATGCGGACCGCGACGGGCTCGTCAACGGCGAAGGCGCGGGCGCATTCGTTTTGGAAACACGAGAACACGCCGAGACTCGTGGCGCGGAGATCTACACGTCGATTCTCGGTTGCGGCAACGGATTCGAAGCGAGAATGAATGGCGCCCAGGCAGCGGGTATCGCCATTGAACGATCGATTCAACAAGCGCTAACCGAGGGCAAACTGAACGCAAGTGATGTTGGCCACGTGAACGCTCACGGCCTGAGTACGATTGAAGACGATCAGTTCGAGGCTCAAGCGATCCAACGAGCGTTGGGCGACACGCCAGTCACCGCGCCCAAAAGCTTCTTTGGCAACCTCGGCGCTGGCACCGGTGCGGTCGAGATGGCGGTCAGCGTACTCGGTTTACACCGCAACGAGGTCACGCCGACACTGAATTACGAAACACCTGACCCCGCGTGCCCCGTTCAAGTAATCCGCGACCGACCACTTACCGATGCTTTGCCCTACGCGGTCGTCCTCAATCAATCAGGCCCGGGGCAAGCCGTCGCCGTGCTGCTGGGGCACCTAGACGCCGCTAGTAGCTGACGTCATTCGATTTTGTAGGTCGGAGTTGTACTCCGATCCGTGAAAAGAGACGGAGTACAACTAGCACCAAACGGAATTTGACCAAGGGTGCGTTCACATTGAAGTTTTACGCTTTCTACGACTTCGTCCCCTCCGAGCTTGTTCGGAGGG
>PBSM01000157.1 GCA_002726245.1 Planctomycetaceae bacterium
ACGTAACCACAACGAAATGTATCTGTGTTAAAAAGTCCGGAGACCGTCCTCAAGTTCAAACTCTTTCAGGGACGGCTTGCGGTTAAACGAACGAGGCGCGGTGTTTATCCGGCTGGAGTATAAACCGGGCCGGGGCATACCTCGATTCCGACACTCCATCATTCCGCCATGCCCTACACCGTCCTCCGTCGCCATCTCGCTTCGAGCGCAAAAAACTAGAGCCGCCAAGTTGACGGCTCTTTCTCGTTGTAGTCCGTGTCTGTCGTCTGTTGACGACTGCTGTGAAGCAAGAGAAGTTGCTACTTCTTCTTCTTCTTTGCGGCAGCTTTTTTCTTTTTTGGAGCAGCCGTCTTCTTTGCTGCAGCCTTTTTTTTCTTCTTGGGGGCAGCCTTCTTCTTGGCAGCTTTCTTCTTGGCCACTGTACGTCCTCCGTAAAAAAGGATTGGGGGCGAGTTCCTTCTCGCAGGCTTCCAAGTTGCCTTTAAGCCAACGAGTCATCCCCAATGACAAAACGAAAACCACTTCTAATGACGTTTGCAGTCGTGCCATCCGATGGCCGCGAAAGAGCAAAACGATGAGTGGTTACGAAACACATAACGGTAGTTGTACGGAACAACGTAATTTATGCAACACGTTTTTGATAGTTTTTGAAGAATTCTTTGCGAATCATTCTTGCCTTTTTATCGTCAACAAACCGCGCGATACAAACAGATTGTTGGATGTCGTTGTGCCGTGTTCTTCTCAACGATGCGTTGTCGTTATCACAACCAACTCTGCTTGCGATTAGAAAAGAGAAAGCAACGAACCATCATCGAGTTGATGTGCCGGCTGTGCTTGCCGTTGTTCGATGCCGAACAAGTGGCGTTGTTGTGGGCGCACGCGTCGCAAACGTAAGTAACGAGCGAAAGAATGTTGGGCTGGCTCAGGTAATTCCTCCTTGCACCACCCCGCGAACAACTGCTGCCAGGCAAGTTGTTTGTACCGGTGTTTCACGTGAATAGGATCGAAGCCGTACCATTCAGGAGCCGGCTCGAACAGCCTCGCGTCGTAACGCCTTGCCAACTCGGCGACGCGATCATTCAGCTTGTGGGTGGTTTCGATCGCACCTTCCAGAGTCAAACGGGACTTCGGAAACAGAATAGTGCGAATCAGCAGATATCGCGCTGATCCGAGCTTGCCGACGCTATCGACAGGCAGCCTGGTGAGTACGATTCGGTCACAAATAGGGCGCAGGTGCTCTAGACATTGTTCGATCCACCGACTGATTTGTTCGTCCGACGCTCCGTAGAGGACGTCGTTGCCGATATCGGTGATCAGGGCCGCTGTGGGGGCTGCCGGACGCTGCCGTAGCGCTTCCCAGAGGCCACACTGTAGGATTCCTGGCAGCCTGCGTCCCAGGACGCGGCTGCTCATTCCATACGAGCGTCCATGCCCGCTTACAACCAGCACATCCAACGGGCTACCCCAGGCGTTTCGGGCGGTATCGACGACAAGGGAGAGGCCGCGGGCGATGTTGCTGGCACCTAACAAGACGGCGCGCCGCGGCGGAAGATCTTCCCGCGGGCTCGATCCCTGCGCGTTGTTACCAGGGGCCGTATCCACCACCGCGACCTGAAATGGCTTGTAGGATCTGAAAGCTCGAAAAGGCCAGCATGCCGAACATCATGCCGAGCATCATCTGATCGTTGGCCAATCCGTAGACCGCCACTCCACCTCCGACTGCAATGGAAAGCATTAGTGAGTTCTTCATGCCATCGCGCGGGCTGTACATCGTAAGAAGCTCACGCGCGATCTGGCCACCGTCGAGCGGATAAACCGGGAGCAAGTTAAGAATCGCCCAGAAAATGCTAGGCAACAAGGTGAATTGGGCGAGCGCCAGCAACGGCAGGGATGCGATCGGTCTTCCTGCGTCTAAGTGAAGAAGCTCGGAGAGATGCGGGATCTCCACCGGCAATGCGTAGCCAGCCACTTTGTAACCAGCCACTTTAGCGAGCAAGATCACGGCTCCGGCAAGAGCAAGTTGGAGACCAGGACCCGCTGCGGAGATGTAGATCTGTTGATACGGATCGGACCTTCGACTCATGCCCATGAACGAACCGGCAGAGTCGGGAACGGCCAAGCCACCGAAGTGATAGAGGATCATGTACGAATGGATGCCGTAGCGCCGCATCGCCAAGGAATGGCCGAGCTCATGGACTAGGATGGAGACGAAAACCGCCGCAACCCAGATCAACAAGAGCATTCCCTGTCCGGGGTTCGAGTCGACGAGCTTGAGGTTAGCCGCGACTCGCTGATACATTGGGTTAGATGGATCGTCCATCACCTTGAGTGCCGCGGGACTCACGCGATCGCGTGAGTAGACCTGAGCCATGGCGGATGCCCAACTCCACCCGAGCACAATCGCCATCAGCCAGAAGAATGGGCTGACGCGCACACGGAAGCCCATAATCTGGAAATTGAAGTCGTAGGGCGTTTGTTGCGGTTCGGCGAGGAACAAGGTGAGCGGCTCTCCGAAAACGTGTTGATAGTAATTCTATCAGAAAGCTAGATGGCGGCTATGTGAGGGAAGAAGAGAAGACTTTGAACAGGAGGAAACGAAGGGAACAGAGAAAAGAGTGATGGCAGGCCTGGTCTCTGTTCTCTTCGTTTCCTCCTGTTCAATCCTTCTCCGGAACAACTAACCGGTGGCCTTCTGTCGCAAAGTGCGGAGCGGGAATTCGGCTTCCACCTTTTCGCAGCGCACCGAGGATGTACTCGGCGGCGCGTGCTGATGCTCCGGTACGTGCGTGCGCTTCCTTCAGAGTTCGCAGCAGCGCGATGCGTCGTTGCAACTCGTTCTCTTCGCTCAGCCAGTCGATGATGTGCGAGGCGATCTGTCCAGACTTGTCTTCATACGTGAGGTACTCGGGAAACGGAACGCTCTCGGCTCCCGGTGCGTCTGGATCAAACGGTGAAATCTTCCGCGGGAACAGATCGTCACACGTGAACAGATTCACGAGCGTGATGTATTGGACCGTTCGTCCCAGACTCTGTACCACGTACGGAGCCCACTCGATCCAATAGAGGATCACGGTCGGCTTTTCGTGGTAAAGCAGTTCTAGCGAGACCGATCCGGAACATGCCATGCAGCATTCGGCAAGATGGATCAACTCGGGCGTTTTCGCCGTGTGGACATCGATCGGAAGTTGGCAGTCGCCGAGTATCTCGTGGGCCAGCGCCGCCTGTTTGTCGTTGAAAGCGGCGATCGCAAAGCGGGCGTCGGGGATCTTCGCGTGAACGTGCTCCACCGCCTTGATGAACCAACGCAAGTTGTTCTTCACTTCCTGAGTGCGGCTGCCGGGCAGAATCGTGACGAGCCGCCCTGCTAGTTGCCGCTGTTCGTCCAGGAACTCCTGGTCGAACTGGTAGTTGGTCGTTTCGTCGAAGAACGGATGTCCGACGTACTTCGCGTTGCAACCGTGCTGTCGATACCAATCCTCTTCGAATGGAAGCTTGCAGAGGGCATGGCTCACCAACCGCCTCATCTTCTTGATCCGCCAGCCGGCCCAGGCCCAAATCTGCGGAACGCCGTAATAGAAGACAGGGATATCGTGTCGCTTGGCGGCTCGGGCGATCCACCAGTTGAATCCCGGATAGTCGATCAGCACCACGGCGTCAGGCCGATGATCGCGGAAGTAGTGCCCTGCCTGCTTATAGAGCCGCCAGAAGTGATGGATGTTCAGCAGCACATGCAGAAACCACATCACCGCGAACTTGGTGAGATCCTCGTGCAGTTCGCAACCCGCTGTTCGCATGCGCGGGCCGCCGTAGCCGACGCACTGAACGTTGCCGTCACGAGTCCGTAGTTCGCGCACCAGGTTCGCGCCGTGAACATCGCCGCTAGGTTCACCGACCGAGAAGAAGATCCTCATCTGTTGTACTCCACCACGCTAACGGAGAGCGGCGGAGTATCTCAGATTGCCCAGGTTCGCGGTAGATCAGTTCGCTACCCGATCAACGCCGTGACGCCTGGCGCGCCCACGTTGTTGCTCCGAGCGCAAAAGAAAGAGCACCCTTGCGGATGCTCTCTCTCTTCATTTTCAGTTATCGGAGTCAGTCGCTGACTACTCCATTTTCGGCAAGTTGCCCTTGGCATCGACAAAGCCACCCTTCTTGAACGCTTTGTCGCCGAACAAGGCGACCAACTGAGCGTTGCCCTCCAGCTTCTCTGCCTTACCTTTGCACTTGTCGCAGCAGAATTGCACTTCCGCGCCAGCGACGGTCAGTTGAGTCTTGAGTGGTCCGCCAGTGAAGACGCACTTCGCTTGCTTGGCCTGCTTTGTCGCGACGAGTTGGGCATTGGCTTTGGAGTCAACGACTTCGTCCTTGGCTTCGATTTTCTTGTCAAAAGCCCTCGGGCAGTTAGCACAGCAGAAGTAGACCGTGCCACCCCTATGTTCGCGCGAGCTACCATCGACATCCTTGGCAGCGCCCTTGGGGTTTATAACACACTTGATGCCTTCGAGCTTGATCTTCTCAGCCGCATACAGCGACACGGAGAGGATAGCAACCGAAACAGCACCGACCAGGAGGGAACGCGCTTTCATTAGGAGACCCTTCATTGAAGTGAGGTAAATCGAGGTGAATTGCGTAATTCGTCAGCCGGATCAAATCTCGTGGATCCGGCACGAGCGGCAATATTATCGGCCGATGGGACGGCACGAGTCAACGCATTTGATACAATTTAGACAATAAATATTTGAAAAAAGCCGACCTCGGTTCAGGCTTTGTGAAGGAACTCACGTTCTGGTCCTGAGCCGGAGAAACGCGTGCTCGAACGGTATTTACTGCTGTGGCTAACGGCCTCGTCTTACGTAGCCTTCCGATGGCCGAGCCTGTGGGCCAGCCTCCCTGCCCAGTTCACGGAGTCGTTGACCTCCCCGTGGCTCGTCGATCCGTTTGTCGCAAGCAAGTCAATCCTCCCGTGGCTGATCACGGTCACAATGTTCTGCATTGGGTTAATGCTGCCGCGCGAGGAGATTCGGCAGGTCTTCCGCCGCTGGCCAACGGTCTTCACTGGGACCGCGATCCAATACTCGGTGATGCCCTTGCTAGCGTTTTCGATGGGAAGGCTGTTCGGCCTGACGGGCGACACCTTTATCGGCATCGTGATGGTGGGCTGCGTGCCCGGTGCGATGGCGTCGAACGTACTCACGCTGAACGCCCGCGGTAACACAAGCTATTCCGTCAGTCTGACTACAGCGGCGACGCTGCTTTCGCCCCTGGCGGTGCCCGCCGTATTGGGATTGGCTTTGAGCACGACCGAAGGCATCGACAAGAAAGTGCTTACTGACGCCGGTGTTACCTTGCTCTTAACCGTTGTGCTGCCGGTCGTTGCCGGGCATCTGCTAACACATCGATTCCCGGCATTGGAAACGAAATCGCGATGGGCGGGCGTGTTGATTGCTAACTTGGCGATTCTTTGGATCATCGCTGCGGTCGTTGGACTAACGCGCGACAAACTCGCGCAGTTTGACGTGGTGATTGTCGGCGCGCTGCTCGGCGTGAACTTGCTCGGGTATACCGCGGGTTATGCAGGAGGACTGGGTCTGAAGCTGGACGAATCGATGCGACGCGCGCTGACGTTAGAAGTCGGCATGCAGAACGCCGGCCTTGGCGCAATGCTCGCGACAGAGTTGTTCAGCGATAAACCCGGCGTTGCCATCGCGCCGGCCATGTACACTTTCGGCTGCATGCTGACCGGAACGATCCTGGCACGCATCTGGGCAGGACGAAGTAGCCATCACGCTCCGCGTGATGAAAGCGGCACGAAGGAGGAGCCTGACGCTAGTCAGACATAGAACGATGTTAGGTCTCGCGTAGCATCGCTTACATCACGCGGAGCGTGATGGCTACATTCTACTGATCCCCACTCAACACGACCGCCGGATCTTGATTCACCGCAGCCAATGTCGGCAAGTAGCTGGCCATTGCCGCGATCAATGGCGTGCCGAGGATCGCACAGACGGAAGCTAACGCCGACGGTGTGAAGTTCTCGACTGCGACCTCAAACACGCCGGTCGCCAGCCATCGCGCAAAACCGTATCCCAACAAACAACCGACGACACCGCCCGCGAGCCCCAACAGAACTGCTTTACCGAGGAACAGAGCGGCGATGCTGCCCGAACGTTTTCCAATCGCTCGCAGTAAGCCGATCTCCGCACGTCTCTCCCGCACATTCGACCACGTCAGCATGCCCACCCAGATCGCACAGACCAAGATAATCAGAGGCGTAACGACGGAAGTGACTCCAGAGAGCAGATCCATTACCTGATCTCGCTGCTTCTCTTCTTGCTCGACAATCTTTTCGCGATTCGCTTCGTAATCGGCCATCGATTGCTCGTGATGCCGGGTGACGAGATTGCGTTGTTTTTCGCGGGCATCGGCTTGCAAACTGGCCTCCGTCACTTTCGTATCTGGCAGCACCAACTCCAACTCCGCCATGATCTCTTCCACGCGTTCCACTGTCTTACACTTGCAGCCCAGCGCGAGGATCTCGCTGATCTTGCCTGGCTTATCGAGAAGGTCTTGAGCGTCTTTCAGATCGAGAAAGACCGCGATGTCTTCATCGGCGCGCCCATGAGCGGGCAGGATGTGGGCTAGCTCAAACTCCTTCCCAAGAATCTCGATCTTCTCGCCGACCTTGTGCCCTTCGGCGGCGATCTGGCCGAGATAAACCGTGCCGGGTTTCACAACCAAGCCCATCGGCGCTTTGCCTTCCATGTGTGATTGAGTTGCCTCGGGAGCAAGGCCGACAAGCAGCCGCGGTTTGCCCTCCAACTCGATCATTTGCTTCAGCGATGCCACGAGGTGAACGATCTTGGTGATCTCTGGGCTGTCGGCAAGCTTCTGCACGTATACCTCAGGCATGTCGAACGAGACGAAGTTCGCGTAGAGCTGTCCGAGGTCGGTGTTCGCATGCACGATCCGCAAGTTAAATCCGAGGTCGCGCATGATGCGTTTGGTGCGCTTGTCAAGATTAGCGAGATCGTCTTTCGCTTTGGCTTGCAGCGCCTCCAACTCACGCTCTGTCTCTTGCTGCATCGCCGCGAGCCGCTGCTCTGATTCTTGTTGGTACCCGCGCAACAAGGTTGGGCTCGCGACGAACAGAGTGGCTGCGGCAACTAAAGCGAGCAGGCTGAGGTTCACATTCATCTTCCGATGCCAAAGCTCAGCGGTCAGCAGTTTGAAGGTACTCATTGTTATCTCCAAGCTATATCGGTTCCGGTTCTTCCCAAACCGTTCGGTAGGCTCCAATGCCTTCAAAGTAGTCCAACAGCTCTTGATAGAACAGATGACTGCTGATCGTGGCGCTGTCGCCAACCACCAACAGCTTGCGACGAGCGCGGGTGAGAGCGACGTTCATGCGGCGGACATCGGCGAGAAAGCCAATCTGCCCTTCTCCGTTCGATCGCACGAGCGAGATCAAGACCGCTTCTTTCTCGCGGCCCTGAAAGCCGTCCACCGTATCGACTTCGAGGCGTTCGGCCTTCAACATCTCCTTCAGCAAACGCACTTGGGCGGCATAGGGCGCGATGACCGCGATCGCCGATTCGCTGAGTCCGGCCTCGATCAGTTCGTTCACCTTACGGCAGATCAGCCGTGCTTCGCCTTGGTTACGCCGACTCTCTCCGTCTGGCTCGAGTTCTTCGTCGTAACCCGCTCCGGCTGTGTCGATGAACTCGACGGGCCGAGTCGTCAACTCGGTCTCCGCGATATCTGGTAGCTCGCTCAACAAGTGGTCTTGGACTGATTTGTCCGCGACAAGCGAGCCGTCATAAAACTGCTGTGACGAAAAGTCCATGATTGCTGCATTCATGCGATATTGCACCGAGAGCAAATGAGCGGCTTGCTTGCCGTGCTGCTCGACAAGCCGCTCGAACATACTGACGGCGAATCCTTGTTTAACCGCTTCGCGCGAGATCACTGTCGGCGGCAACTGACAATGGTCACCGGCAAGCACGACTCGCTCGCAACGCGACATGGGGATCCAACAAGCCGGCTCGGTCGTCTGGCAGGCCTCGTCGATCACCAACAGATCAAAGCTGCGTTGCGCAATGAGTTCGCTCGCCATGCCCGTCAACGTCGCACACAAGACATCAGCGCCATCGAGTATCTGCTGAACGACTTGCCGTTCCAAACGACGAGCATCGGCCAGCAACTGCTTCGCCTCTTCGCGCATCGCTTGCCTCTCGCCGGGCACCGGCTTCGCGCGCGTGTAGCGGGCGGCTCGATCGAAGAGCTGATAAGCTTCGCGAGTCAACTTCCGTGCGAGTCGCATGTCGTCGTGATCATCGACCATCAGGTCGAGCGTGTGTGCTCGCAACTCCGGCATCACACGAGCCGGATGTCCAAGCCGAACCACGCTTGAGCCTGCTGCCAGCAGTTTTTCGAACAAGTTATCGACAGCCATGTTGCTGGGCGCACACGCCATTACCTTTTCGTCGCGAGAGACAGCCTGCCGAATCACTTCGACAACAGTCGTCGTTTTGCCGGTTCCAGGCGGCCCGTGGATCATCGCGATGTCTTCGGCACACGACGCGAGCGCCACGGCTTGTTGTTGCGACTCGTTCAGCGAAGCGGGGACTTCTGCTTCGGACTTCTCCGCGAACGACGGCTTCACGTCTCCTAACAACACCCTGCGCAATTGCGCTAACCGATCGCCGCTCGTCGCCCTAGCACGCTCCAGCGCCGTGCGCTGCCGCTGCCGAGCGACTTCATCGCTGGAGAGATCGAGTCGGTACTTACCACTAGCCTCCGACTCAGGCAAAGGTTGGCTGAGGGCGACTTCGATCGAGCGGCTCGCGCGACGGCTAACAACGCCACGCCAACTGTCATCGGCTTCCTGCTCTGACAACAACACAGGCGAACCAATTCCAAGACGCGTCCAGGGCAACGTTGCACCACCGCCCTTCGCGAGCGTCACCAGAACGCGCCCGCCGAGTCCGGCTTGTTGGTCCTGAAGCGACAGGTTGACTAGCGTCGTGCCGGCTTTCTCGGCATCGGCGGACGAAAGCCGTTGCTGAGCTTGCAGCAACTGCGCGGCTTCCGCTTCACCTTCCATCTCAAGCAGGCGGATCAAGCGGCAGAAATGGTCTTCGTCCTCACTGCCGCCAGCAACAAACTCGTGCCAAGCGCGAATATTTCGATTGTCCAGCGATGTCCCATCCAAAGCTCGTACGAGCCTCGACGCCCAACTGTCCGGTACTTCGACACTCGCTTCGCGGCCACGCATCTCGATCGTCCCGATACGCTGCTTGTCGATCTCACCCACTTGCGTCAACAAGCGTACGATTGTGCCCTTGGTTGTACGCGGTGGGAGAGCTTCCAAGTGCAGGAGCGTCATGCAGCGAGATCTTTCGGATACAATGTCTGTCGCTAGTTGGAGTCCCGCCTTTAGGCGGCTAGCTATCGGTGGGGCGCAAGGAGCCGCCTAAAGGCGGGACTCCAACAACGCTGCAAACTACCGCAAACCCCAAAGAAGAGCCATCCGCCATGACGACTGATCCTGATTCGCCGACAGTTGTTTATCGTGCGGCGACAAACATCGAAGCCGCGCCGATTGTGGCGGCGCTCGAAGCGGAAGGAATCGAAGCAACCGTGACCGGAACCTTTACGTCAGGCTTCCAGGCCGAGGCGCCAGGCGACGTACAGGTCGTTGTGCGCCAGTCACAAGCGGAGAAGGCTTCCGAATTGATTGCGAAGTGGGAAGCGGAGTAGACGTGATAAATTGGAAGCAACGATGCTCGCGCTTGTTTAACCCGAGCCATTGGCGAGGAAGTTAGGCCTCGCCGATGGCTCGGGTTAAACGTTGCCGTGAAAAGAGTTTCCGTTTTCTCTTAGTCGCGATACACGCCAAACCGCGACCAGTTGCCGGTGGGATAGAAGATGTAATCGACATGGCCGATGATGTCGCCTGCGTGAATCGGTCCGAAGTGGCGACTGTCTCTGGAACGGTCGCGGTTGTCTCCCAGCAAGAATACATTTCGCGGCGGAACAACAATGTCGATCGGATCAGTCTCGATTTCGGCGGCGGGGCCGTCGCCGTACATCACCTTGTACCGCTTACCAGAGTTCGATTCGTAAAAAGGATCTCCGTCAATCTGGTCACGGATTCCATCTAGGCTCTCCAGCGGAATGCGATTGCGCTCGAGCCGTTTGCCATTGATCTCAACCTCATCTCCCTTGATTACGATACGATCGCCTGCGACCGCAACAACCCGTTCGATGAAGACTCGCCCTCCGGTCGGTTCTGGATTGCGGAAAACCACGACATCACCTCGCTCTGGAAATTGCTTCTGCACCCACAGCTTGTTGACCAAGATGCGATCGCCTTGCACGACGCTTGGGTTCATGCTGCGAGTTGGAAGGTAGAACGCTTCGTAGACGAACTCTCTCACTCCGGCAATCAGCGAGATTGGATAGGCCAGCCACACGAAAATCAGCAGCCAATAGAGGATCGCACGATTGTAGTCCTTTAACTCGTAGTCCGAGCCTCCGCGTTTGGCGATCTCGTAAGCGTCGAAAGCAGCATACAAGTAGATGATCATCACGAGCGTCACGGGCAACAGAACAAACCCAATCAAGACACCGGCCGATGGCTCGACGAAGGCGGCGATGAAGCAAGACAGTGGAATCACAAACCACGAGAAGTAAAGCAGCAGCCCTTTATAGATGCGACCACAATAGATGTGCCCGATTCCCGCCGATAGGAATGACAACGACATCGCAACCCACGGAACTCGCCTCGAGGTGTTACCGTCCGACATCTGTATCGTCTCCCTGAAATCGTTGGAGTCCCGGCTTTAGCCGGCACGTTGATCGGAGGAACCGGCTAAAGCCGGGACTCCAACAAGCTAAAAGACCAGTAACTGCGCAACGTAAGCCAAGTAAAGAAACGGCGAGCTGCCGACCAGGAAGGCGGCCATGCACGCGGTCCAGCGTGCAAGTCTGGACTCTTCGATCCGCTGCGCAAGCCGCAGTAACAGGGACTGCTTACGCCGAACTTCGGTTTCCTGAACCGTCGCCATCACGCAATCAGCCAGACCGTCCGGCGAATCGATGGCGCGACGCTGGTTGATCCAATCGTCATACATCGGGTCGTTGGACATCATTGCTCTCTCATGGTCGGTTCCAATACGGCGCGCAACGCTTGCTTGGCGCGGTGGATTCTTGACTTGACTGTGCCTAGTGCCGTTCGCTCGATCAACGCAATCTCGGCGTATGGTAATTGTTCGATCTCGGCGAAAACGAAGGCGGTCTTTTGTTCCATCGGGAGCAAAGCGAGCGCTTCATCTAGCTGCTGCCAGAACTCTTGTCGCGCGACATCGTCCGTCGCCGTGTGCGACCTGACGGAACGGTCACTTAGATCCGTCTTCGGGCCCCGTTTCCGTTTCAAGTGATTCACGGATCGATTTCGTGCGATCGTGAACAACCACGTCGATAACGAAGCGCGACGTGCATCGAACGAACGTAGATGGTCAAACGCAGCTACGAAAACATCCTGCGTGATATCTTCTGCATCGTGCTGATCACCGATCAGATTGTGTACGAAGCGAAAGATCGGCTTCTGGTAGCGATCCACCAGTCGCCGATACTCGCTCGTCTTCCCAGACAGGATCTGGGACACAATTTGAGCATCTTCATTCACCAACGATCTTCCTCGTATCAGCCTGTTTAAGGAGTTATACAACGCCGGGGCCAGAAAGTTCCCCGAGGACCCCCGCCAGAATCACGGCTCAGTTGTCGTAGAACCCCCACAAGTACCTCAACGGGACCGTACGCCACGTCGGGGTCACTTGACCATGGTTTGTCGCTTTTCGGCAAGGAATGTTTGTTGGAAACGGTTTTGTTGGCTACCTTGTAAGGCGTTGATGGCTCAACTTGGCCCTGGGAGGAGTTTGCAATGAACCGTTTGTTAGACACTCGCCGTCGGTTTCTCAGTCACTTTGGTGCAGCCGTTGCCTCGGCAGGCTTTGGCTCGCACTTGTTCGCTGATGGTCGCCCGCCAGTGACGAAGCCACGGGCAACCGATGGCGATGAGCGCTTCGAGCCGAACTGGGATCAACGCCTAACAATAACCGTCGGCCAGACGAAGGCAGATCTCGTCGGACATGACGACCGAGTGCTGCAAGCTGCCGTCGATTACGTCGCTCGACTTGGTGGCGGCACAGTTCAGGTGCTACCCGGAACCTACACGCTACGCAGCGCAATCGTTCTGCCCTCGAAGATCCGCCTGCGGGGAAGTGGAGCCGATTCGATCATCACGAAGATCCCATCCCAAAGAGTTGACCTTGGCGCGGACTCGGACTGGTACGACCAGGAGATAACGCTGAAGGATGCGAAGGGGTTTCGTGTTGGCGATGGCATTGTTCTGCAATCTAAGAACCCACACAACGGCAGCCAAACGGTTGTTAAGCGAACACTCGTCGCGCGATCCGGCAATCGCTTTAAGCTAAACGACGGCCTTCGCGAGAACTTGTGGTTGTCCGGCAAGCCAACCTGTGCGTCTCTGTTCCCGCTGCTCGCCAGTGAATACACATCGGATGTTGTGATCGAGAACATCGCGCTCGACGGGAACCTCGACAACAACGAAAACTTCAACGGCAACTACGGCGGCTGTATCTTCTTGCAAGACTGCAATCGGTACACGATCCGCGAAGTGACTGCCCGGAAGTACAACGGTGATGGGATCAGTTTCCAGATTTGCCACGATGTTGTCGTCGAGAATTGTCATAGTCACGACAACGCCAATCTCGGTGTGCATCCGGGGTCTGGTTCACAGCGGCCACTGATCCGAAACAATCGCCTCGAGCGAAACAACTTGGGACTGTTCTGGTGTTGGGGAGTGAAGTACGGGCTCGCGGAAGACAACTTCATCGACGCAAATCGCAGCTATGGCATCTCGATCGGCCACTGCGATACCGACAACGTGATGCGGAACAACGAGATTCGCAACAGCGGCAAGATCGGTATCCTGTTCCGAGACGACTCGCGCGGGCAGGACTTTTGGGCGAACCGTAACATCGTCGAGAATAACAAGATCTTTGACAGCGGCCCCGAGGACGGAGTCGCGATCGACATCAGCGGTAAGACAAAAGATGTGCGAATCACGAACAACGAGATTCGCGAAACACGCATGCCGATGAAACGAACCGCCGTGCGCATTGGCAAGGACGCTGGCAAAGTCGAACTCACCGACAATCGCATCGAGGGCTTTGCAACAACCATCGACGATCAACGAGCGACGACGTAGCAACACTCACGGAATAACTTCCCCATTTGTTCAGGTTCGTTTAACTTAACCCGTGGCCGTAGGCGAGGGTCGTCCGGTGGATGACATCCCTCGCCTACGCCTACGGCTACGGGTTAAACGAGGAAGTTATTTCGTGAGCGTTCCTAGCTAGCTACTGCACACGCCGTCGCTCCGGCGGCGGAACGTCAAGCGGCGTCGTCCACTTATGCACGTGGTGGACCTCGCCGTCTTCCGTGACGGGAACGTAATCGATCGAATCGGCTGGTATGTACGCCGGGTCCCCCCCAAAGACAAAGTCGTGCGACACGATCCGCGAACCCGGTGCCATCTCTTGAAACTGCGGAATCAGCTTTCTAATCATCCAGGGCAGTAAGTACATCAAGACAACATCGGCTTCCTTCATATCGACCGTAAAGACATCCTGGTCGCGAATCTCGACAAGGTGTTCAACGCCGTGCAACTTCACATTCTCTCGCGCTTCGGCGACCCGTTCCAGATTGATATCAAAACCGACTCCGCGACACCCATGCTTCAGCGCGGCCGTAATCACGAGTCGGCCATCTCCACAGCCAAGGTCGTAGACGACGTCATCCGCGGTCAACTGAGCAACCTCGACCATCTTGTCCGTGACTTCATCTTGCGTCTTGATGAACGGTGCGTTTAGCCCGATCCGGTCTGGGTCCACTTTGAACAAGTCCGGAACCGACTGTGCCTGCAGAGACAGCGCGGCCGCGAAGGCTGCTGCAACGACGACCACAAATCCGCCTAGCGTGGCAAGCATCCCCAGCCGCGGATTGGCTAAAGCATCGCGGCCCTCCGCAATAAACTCGCCGACATCATGCATGTCACAGATCTCCGAGCGGCAGGACAGCCGAGATAATCGCACCGATAGGCGTTGTGCGGCCGGCTCGGTAAGATGGATGAGTCATTCGACAGGATCTAATCACATCATCGGGGAGATACCGCCTCAGTGCAAGACTTCGAGAAGCTAGGTGCGTTTTATCTGGGCAAGCTGTACGACACCAATGCGGATGCCGCACAACAAGATCTCCTGCTGTATGGCGCCAAGGATCTGACCACGCATGCAGTTTGTGTCGGCATGACCGGCAGCGGCAAGACGGGCTTGTGTGTTAGTCTGCTCGAAGAGGCCGCGATCGACGGCATTCCTGCGATCGCAATCGACCCCAAGGGCGATATTGGCAACTTGCTGTTGACCTTTCCCGAGTTGCAATCAAGCGACTTCGCGCCGTGGATCGACAGCGGCGAGGCGACTCGCAACGGCTGCTCCGTCGATGAGTATGCAACGCGTGTTGCGGATCGCTGGCGCAAAGGTCTGGCCGAGTGGGGGCAAGACGCATCGCGGATCGCTCGTTTTCGATTAGCCGTCGATCTTAGTATCTACACGCCCGGCAGCAACGCGGGCCTACCGTTGACTGTTCTGCGCTCTTTCACGCCGCCGGCGGCCGCAGTCATCAACGATACCGATGCGTTCCGCGAATGCATCATGTCGGCCGTGGCAGGTTTACTGGCCTTGTTGAACATCGATGCCGATCCGATCAGCAGCCGCGAACACATTCTTCTGGCGAACATCTTCGATCGTGCTTGGCGCGCAGGACGCAGCCTCGACATGGGCGGTCTGATCCGCGAGATCCAATCGCCCCCCTTCGATAAGATCGGCGTCATGGATCTCGAAACGATCTTTCCCGCGAAGGAGCGGTTCGGCTTGGCGATGCAGTTGAACAATCTGCTCGGATCGCCCGGCTTCTCGGCTTGGATGGAGGGCGAACCGCTCGACATTCAACGTCTGATGTACACACCAGAAGGCAAGCCACGCCTCTCGATCATCTCGATCGCTCACTTGTCGGATACCGAACGGATGTTCTTCGTGACGACGCTGCTGAACGAAGTCGTCGGCTGGATGCGGACCCAGTCGGGCACCTCCAGCTTGAGGGCCTTGCTCTACATGGACGAAGTTTTCGGGTATTTCCCACCGACTGCGAACCCACCCTCGAAGCTTCCGATGCTGACGCTGATGAAGCAAGCGCGAGCCTTCGGCCTGGGCGTCGTTCTCGCAACGCAAAACCCGGTCGATCTCGACTACAAAGGCCTGTCCAACGCTGGCACTTGGTTTCTCGGCCGCTTACAGACCGAGCGGGACAAGGCACGTGTGCTTGAGGGGCTGGAAGGTGCATCGGCCGAAGCCGGCAGCACATTCGATCGCGGGCGGATGAAAGCGACACTCGCCGGACTTGGCAATCGCAAGTTCTTGATGAACAACGTTCACGACGACGCGCCGGTCGTTTTTCAGACACGTTGGGCACTCTCGTATCTGCGCGGCCCTCTGACTCGCTGTCAGATCGAAACGCTAATGAAAGAGAAGAAGGAACAGCGTGCCTCGTCTGGCGCGGCTCCTGCCAGTCCGATCAAAGAAGCAGACACCGCGGGCCAACGACCCGTCGTGCCACCGGGGATCGAAGAGTCGTTTGTTGCAGCACGGCGAGATCCGGATGCTGGCGAAAGGCTGGTCTATCGTCCCGCCATCTGCGGCTTGGCGCAAGTTCACTTCTCCAAGTCAACTGCCAACGTCGATGTCTGGGAAACGGTGGCCTTGATGAGTTCGGTCGGCAACGACGTGCCTGAAGACCTCTGGTCCGAAGCAGATCCAGTCTCTTACGACGACCTGGACTTTGAATCCGATCCCGACGGCGACGCGGCATTCGGTTCGCTTCCGTCGGCGTTAACACAGCCCAAGAAGTACACTTCTTGGAAAACCGCTTTGAAGAATCATTTGTACCGCAGCCACGCCCTCAAGTTGTATAGCTGCGGCGCGCTGAAAATGAAATCGGAAGTCGGCGAAACGGAAGGCGACTTTCGAGTTCGCCTCAAGCAGACTGCTGTTGAGAAGCGAGACCTCGGCATCGAGAAGCTTCGGAAGAAGTACGCGCCGAAGCTGAAGTCATTGGAGGAGAGAATTCGTAAAGCAGAACAGAAGGTCGATGAGCAAAAGAATCAAGTGACGCAGCAAACGTGGTCGACAGCATTGTCTGTTGGCACGACGGTGCTTGGCGCTCTCTTCGGACGCAAACTGGCAAGTTCCTCAAGCGTCTCCCACGCGGCAACTTCGATGCGATCCGCCAGCCGCATTGCCCGCGAGAAGGGAGACGTTACGCGTGCGGAGGAGAACGTTGAGGCTCTACAGGAGCAACTAGAAACCCTTGAAGAGGAGTTCACTCACGATGCAGAAACGCTTCGCGAGGAGTTGAGCGAAGACGGTCTGGAACTAACCGAAGTCGTGATCCGCCCGCGCAAATCAGACCTCTCCGTCGATCAAGTCGCTCTCGTCTGGACGCCTTGGATCGTTGACGCCGTCGGTATCGCCGAACCTGCGTTTGGAGTGTAGGCCCACAAGTAGGTCCGCATGCAAGTAGGGCCGCATCGCCGAGGCAGACCTGTTCCGGCTTGATCTTTCATCCCGGCTTCGGGTTCACACATAGCTCGATCGGCAAGTACAGCGCCTTGGTCTCTCTCGGCGAGAGGGCCCTACCTTGGTTCGCCCGCCGGCGAAAATACGAACGCACCCGCCTTCTTGACTGAAGGTCGTATCGATTGTGCAACGTAGACACTGCGATAGACGAGGAAGAAGGTCGAATCGAACCCGACCAGCCAGCGTAGCCCATGCTGTGATTAGAATGAACAGTATGAGTATGTGGAGCCATTTGTACTGGTATCTGCCAAGGCGCTCGAACGTGTGGGCGCACTTGCTGACGTGCTGCGCGCTGGTGGCTAGTCTTTGTTGTGGCAGTGTGGCGGCGGACGACACGGCGGACCCGAAGATCGTCACGAACTCGATCGGAATGTCGTTCGTGCAGATTACGATTGCCGCGGTGAGCGAGAACGAGGCACTTGCCATCGCATCGCTGAAGCGTCGGTTGGCGCCCAGACGCAGCTACTACTTGGGAGTGCATGAGGTCAGGCAATCGGATTTCAAGAAGGTGCTCGGCCGAAATCCGAGTGTCTTCGCTAGCTCTGGTAAGTTGCGCGATCGCAACGAAGGAGTAGTTACAGGCGGCCTGCCGGTCGACTCCGTCTCTTGGAACGACGCGGTTGCGTTCTGCGAGAAGCTATCGAGCTTGCCACGAGAGCAGACTGCAGGCAGACGCTATCGCTTGCCGAGCTCTAACGAGTGGGAATATGCCGCTCGGGCTGGTAGCAGCCAGACGTGGTGCTTTGGAGATGATCGCCGCAAGCTTGACGAGTACGCTTGGTTTGGATTCGATCGCTGCGACCGACGGACTCACGCTGTGGGTGGGAAGAAAGCGAATGGGTTTGGCCTGTACGATATGTATGGCAATGTTTGGGAGTGGTGTGAGAACGCCGACGCGCGCGAAACAGACACCGACTCTGACACGTCCGTAAAACCATCACGCATCATTCGCGGTGGTGGCTGGATGAGCGAGCCTCGTCGTTGTAACTCGGTGTATCGACAGAGCGATCCTCCGACTGTGGGAGACTCTGACACGGGCTTCCGCGTGGTGCTGGAGCAGTAGGTCACTTTCGCCGAAAGTGACTTCCTTCAGACCGCTGCGGCCTACTTCCTTCAGACCACCGCGTTCTACTTCGTCAGAACCACTGCGTTCTTGCGGCCACAAGTCACGCTCGGCGAGCGTGACCTACTTAACAGGTGAGACACGTTGTCTTATCATGCTGAGACAACCTGTCTCACCCATCAGCGATTGAACATGCGCGATCCTCGCCAATCTGTGACGGAAACCGAACTGTCGATCCTCGAGTTTCTCTGGGACACTGGCCCATCGACCAAACGCGCTATCGCGGATGCCTTGTATCCCGCCCAAAGGGATTCCGACGTCGCAACGGTGCAAAAGCTGCTGCAGCGGCTGGAAGCGAAGGGGCACGTTGCGAGAGATCGCAGCTTGATGGCGCATGTCTTTTCAGCGGCGGCTCCGAAGAATGAATTCGTTGGGCGGCAACTAGAAGCCTTCGCGGAAAAACTCTCCGGCGGATCGCTCGCTCCGCTAGTGATGCACCTCGTCGAAGGGCGACGACTGACCAAGCGAGAACGCAACAAGCTTCGGGCCTTGCTCGATGAAGAGGCCTAACGTCCGAAAGCCCCACCATGATGCACCTCTTAGAATTAGAACTCGGGATCTCGAACGCCTTGTCAGCAACTTGCCTGCCTTGATCGTGGCGATCGCGGCTCGTTTCTGTCGGCAGGCACCGGTAGTGTTCTGCCTCTGGCTGCTGGTTTTGATTAAGCTCGTTACGCCTCCCCTATTCCAAGTGCCGCTCGAGCTACTCTCATCTCCACCGCAAGCAGGCTTCGTCGAATCGATGCCGCGGCAGCCGACGGCACACGTATCTTCGAACTTGGCAGCCGAGAGTACGAGCTCCGCGTCTGACTCGCAGCCGGGAGATCCATACGTGATGCCTTCGAGTGTGACAGCAGGTGTGGCCGAGCCAATGCTGGGCGTGCCGACTTTCTACTGGCGCGAGTGCCTTTGCGTCATCTGGTGTCTCGGCACGCTGCTTTATCTGGCGCTCGTCGCTCACCGAGTCTTGCGTTTTCAACGCCTGCTGCGACATACGACCAGAGCACCGCACGAGCTTTGCGAGACAGCGTGTAGTTTGGCAAAGACACTGAAGCTCCGATGCCAGCCGTGGATTCGTATCACCGAGGGTAATGTCTCGCCTTTGGTGTGGTATCTAGCTCCGACGGAAAGTTCCGTCGTCGTCTTTCCACGCACACTCTTGTCGCAGCTTTCACCGGATCAGCAGACGTCGTTGCTGGCCCACGAGTTGGCTCATCTTCGCCGTGGCGATCATTGGGTTCGCTGGTTCGAACTCGTGGTCACCGCGCTCTTCTGGTGGCACCCCGTTGTTTGGTGGGCGCGTCGCGAACTGCATCGTGCGGGCGACCAATGCTGCGATGCCTGGGTGTTGTGGGCCTTTCCCAAGCATGCTCGCAGCTATGCGGAAGCGTTGCTGAAGACAATTGATTATCTTGCGGAGGCCGGGCCTAGTGTGCCTCCCGTGGCCAGTACAGTCGGGCAAGCACATTTTCTCGAACGGAGACTTCACATGATTCTGCGGCACGTCCCCAACAAGGATCTTACTCGGGCATCGCAACTCCTCCTCCTCGCAGCGGCGGCGCTGGTCTTGCCGATTTCGTCGCAGCTTGTTGCGCAAGACGACACCGAGTCGAAAGCAACTGACAAGACAGCAACGGCTCGGCTCGATGCTGGACCGCCGAAGAAGGCCAAAGCCGACGAAGGCGAGAAGCCAAAGGTTAAGATCCCGAGAGGCGGCATTCTGGAAGTTGCGATCACAATCGGCGACAAGACAACGAAGACGAAGAGCATGAAGGGAGCCGCCTCGCAACTGCGCAAGCAGGCCCGCCGCATCGCTCTAGCCGAGACGTTTTCGACCGTGATCACATCAATGGAATGACTCGCGAGTTCAAAGATGTTCAGCAAGCCGTTGCCGCCTGCGATGTCCTCGCACGCGTTCTGGATTCGCTGAAGAAGTCGCGTATTCCACTTGGCGAACTCGGTCCGATCGAGCCCACGCAGCTCCCCGCCGTCAGTCAACAACCGACAGGTGTGCGTCGCGGACGTGATGGCGCAGACGGAGTTGGCGCTGGCGGTGGCCTCGGCGGCCAGAGTGGTCCCGGAAGCTTCGGCGCCGCGTTCGGGCAGCCTGCTGGCTTCGGTCTCGGTGGCCAAGGTGTTGGCGCTGCTGGTCTGGAAGGCTTCGGTGGCCAAGGTGCGGCGCTGGTGGCCAAGGTGGCGCTGCCGGTGGTCAGGGCGGCCGCGGCGGGGTGGGTGGCGCGGCGGTGGGATCTCGAAAGAACGATCCATCGCGATGTTCCGTCATGCGATCAGCCAAGTCCTCATTGACGCCAGGCAGCAGCAACAGCAGCCCAAGCCAGACCCGGCGGAATCGCCGGCCGATGGCGTTGCGCGATCCGGCAAAACGACTCTGTTCTCGCGGCTCGCGCACCGCAGCTACGAGAAGGCGACGTTTAGCTTCGAGTTCGCCCTGCGCGACGACCCAACGAAGCGAATTGGAAACGACTGGGACTTGCAATACGGCAACGTTCCCAATCACTTCCACGTGACGATGGTCTCGGACGATCGCAGCCGGATGGTTGATCTCGGCGATACCAGTTTCGAGCAGCTGGATCTCAGCCTGCTCCCCAAGTTGCCGGCGCACCCACATCCGAGCCGCGACTTCGTTCCGGCGATGGTCGGCCATGTCTACCTCGTGCATACCGCCGACCGCAACACCGACTTATACGCCTTGTTCCGAGTTGACCAACTCAACCCAGACCGCAGCTGCGACATCTCCTGGAAGCGAAGCAAAGCGCCGGGAATTCCAGCACCAGGAACCGCAGAGCCGAAGCTCAAGGCCCAACGACGAGTCTGGCCATCACGCCGGAATGCATGCGGGAGCGACTGCGGAAGGAATACGCAGCCGAGCGGCATGCCGTACAGCAGCGGTTTCGGGCCTAGCCTTTCGACGTCGCGTTAGTAGTTTTGAATTCGGCAGTTGGGCAACGCCAGTTTGAGTTTCGTGATTTGTTCTTCGCTGACGGGCATTCTGCTAATGTCAACCAGTTCCAGGCTCTTCAGATTCCTCAGCGGGGCCAGGTCGCGGACCGGCGTCTCGAAGAGGCGAAGCAATTGAAGGCTCGTCAGATTCGCCAGCGGAGCCAGGACGAGGACCTGCGTTCTGTTGAGGTTAAGCCACTCCAAGCGGTCCAGATTCGCCAGCGGCGTCAGGCCGCGGACCTGTGTTTCCGAGAGGTTAAGCACTTGAAGTCTCTTCAGTTTCGCCAGCGGAGCCAGGTCGTAGACCTGCGTGTTGTCGAGATTAAGTTCGTGAAGGCTCTTCAGATTCGCCGGAGGAGCCAAGTCGCTGGCCTGCGCGTTGGAGAGGTAAAGCCGTTCCAGTCTCTTCAGATTCGCCAGCGGGGACAGGTCGTCGATCGGCGCGTCGCTGAGGTCAACGACCACCACTTGATTGTAATGTTTCTTCGCCGAATTTAGTGGGTGATTGTGAGCGTCAGATGGAGCTTTCCGCAGTAGAAGAGAATTCGAATTCGATAGTTCTCGAAGGAT
>PBSM01000158.1 GCA_002726245.1 Planctomycetaceae bacterium
CAACCGCCCCGGCCACCCGTTCCATCCCAACGCCCCCACAACCTCAACCATCGCCGCCTAAAAAAACGAGCCCGTTCCTGCACCCCGGGTTGGGTTGCAATTGGGCACGTCGCGACACAGAATTACGGGCTTCGCAAACGCTGTTGTTAGTCAATTGGAGTGAGGAATGAAATATCGGTTGCTCGGTCGAACGGGAGTTAAGGTCTCGCCAGTATGTTTGGGGACGATGATGTTTGGCGGGCCGACCACAGAGTCGGACTCGATCGAGATCATCCACAAAGCGACTGACATGGGGGTCAACTTCATTGATACGGCCAATATGTATAGTGTTGGTGAATCGGAACGCGTCGTTGGGAAAGGCATTGCTGACCGTCGTGACAAAGTCGTGTTGGCGACGAAGGGCCGACAGAAGATGGGAGACGGCCCGAATGAGCAGGGGGGCTCGCGTTTGCACTTGATGATGGAGTTGGAAAGGAGTCTGCAGCGGCTGAATGTCGATTGCATCGACCTGTACTATTATCACGCTCCACATGAAGAGACGGCGATCGAAGAGACCTTGCGGGCGATGGATGACATGGTCCGAAGCGGCAAAGTGCGCTACATCGCTTGCTCGAACTACCGCGCGTGGCGATTGTGCGAGGCGCTCTGGACGAGCGATAAACTCAACCTGCATCGGTTTGGCTGTGTCCAGCCGCTGTACAACATCGTCAATCGCGATATCGAAGTTGAACTGTTGCCGCTCTGCAAAGAACATCAGATCGGCGTCGTGTCGTACAGCCCGCTGGCGCGCGGCGTTTTGACGGGCAAGTACAAGCCGGGCGAAAAACCGGCGGAAGGAACTCGCGCTGCGCGCAACGACGCTCGCATGCTCCAAGCTGAATGGCGAGAAGCAAGCTTGGAAGTGGCGGCGGAGATTAAGACGCACTGCGAGAAGAAAGGAGTCGCAATGACTCAATTCGCCCTCGCGTGGTGCATGGCAAATCCAATTCTCACTTCCGCGATCATTGGTCCGCGCACGATGGCACAATTCGACGACAACATCGGCTGCCTGGAAGTTAACATCACCGATGAAGACGAAGCGTTCATCAACAGCCTTGTTCCTGTTGGTGAACACAGCGGGAAGGGTTTCCAAGATACAGCGTATCCGATTACGGGACGTGGACGCTAAGCGAAGCATTCGCATGCAGTTGTACGGGAAATCCGCGATCGTTACAGGGGGAGGCCGAGGAATTGGTCGGTCGATTGCGTTGGCGTTCGCTCGCGCAGGCGCTGACGTCTGTGTGATCGCTCGAACTCAATCGCAGATTGACGAGGTGGCTGAAGAGATCCGCAAGCTGGGTCGGACGGGCGCCGCTATCGTTTGCGATGTGACCGACTTCGCATCGGTGGAGTCTGCCGTGAACGATGCGGCAAACGCCCTTGGACGCATCGACATTCTCGTCAACAACGCGGGCGGAGGTGAAGAGCGGACGAAGGTCGGTGACGACGATCCGGCAGCGTGGCGGCATGCCATCGAAGTGAACTTGCTCGGAACCTATTACTTCAGTCGCGAGACATTGCCCCATCTGAGAAAGGGTGGAGGTGGGACGATCATTAACGTTGGATCGGGCATGGGGCATCAGGCGCGCGTTGGCAACAGCTCCTACAACGCGGCGAAAGCTGGTGTGTGGATGCTGACTCGATGTATGGCAATGGAACTGAGCGAACAAGACGTCACCGTGAACGAGTTGATTCCGGGGCCCGTCGCGACCGAGTTGACATCAGGCTTGTTCGAGGAAGACAAGCCGCATCCATCGATTCCTGGTGAGTGGGTGAAAGCGCCGGACGACGTCGTGTCGCTGGCGTTGTATCTTGCAGGGCAAGGGCCCAAGGGTCCGACGGGCCAGTCATTCAGCTTGGCTCGCCGACCGCTGTAAGACACAACGACAGGCGAATGATGTGGCCTGTTGGCTGCCAGCCGTGCTATTAAAGTCGTTGTTCGTCATCTTCCGCGGCTGTTAGCGAGTTCGACGTGCTGTGAGCGACAACGGGATACCTCGACACGCCGCTATTCCGCTCGATCTTTGATCATCTGGGCGAAGGCGTGATCGTTGTCGATAACGAGGGGCAGATCACGCACGTGAATCCGGCCGCCTCGCGGATTCTGAGAGCGGAGGTCGGTAATCGGACGCTGCAAGAGTGCGTGCAATCGTTCGAATGCTTTGAGGTCGATCAAGCCACTCAATACACTGCGGAACGCGTGCCTCTAGCTCGGGCCATGCGAGGAGAGCACGTTGTCGATGAGTCTATGTTCGTCCGGCATCCTGGTCGCCCTGAAGGGATGTGGTTGAGCATGACCGCGACGCCGGTTTTCGATGATAATGGGCGGCTCGCGGGCGCAGTCGCACTCTTCAGGGATGTCAGCCATCAACGAGAAGCACAGTCACGCATCACCCGCTTGAACGCTGAGCTTGAGCAAAGAGTGGAGGCGAGAACGCGAGAGCTACAGCAAGCCAACCGAGAGTTGCATCTGGCTCAGGGGATCTACGCAGACTTATACAACTTCGCGCCGGACATGTTCTTCTCGATCGACGCGTTAACCGGCGCGATCTTGGAATGCAACGAAATGGCGGTTCGCAAGCTAGGTTACTCGAGAGAAGAACTTTTGGGCCGGCTGATTTCTGAGATCGTTCATCCAGACAGTCGTGAGATCGCCAAGAAAACGCTAGCCGTATTTCGCCAAACTGGGGCGATCGACGAAGTCGAGATGACCTATCAGTGCAAGGATGGTTCTGCAATCGCCATCAGCTTGAATACATCGGCGATTCGGGATGAACAAGGACGCGTCATCGCCAGCCGCTCCATTTGTCGAGATATCACGCGACGCAAACAAGGCGAGCAAGAGTTGAAGGCCAACCGCGAGCGGCTGCAAGACCTGATCGATGATATCGACGCGGTCGTTTGGGAACGCGATGCAAGTACTCTGAAGTTCACTTTCATCAGCCCTCACGTCGAAGACATGCTGGGTTTGCCAAAGAGCGATGGACCGCGGAAGAGAAGTTCTGGGGCAGGATCCTGCACCCCGACGATCGAGAGTTCGCGATCGGGTATTGCTTGAAACACGCAAAGCAGTGGCTCGATCACGAAGTTGAGCATCGTGTGCGAACGGCCGAGGGACGTAACATATGGTTGCGCGACATCGTGCGCGTTGTGAAAGACGAGCTGGGGCGAGTTACACATTTGCGGGGCGTTTTCGTCGATGTAACCGCCCAGAAGCAGGCCGAATTGGCGCTGCGTCAAAGTGAGGAGCACTTTCGCCAACTTGTTGACAGCTTGCCCGAAATGGTCTGGATGTCCGGATTGGACAAACAATGTACGTTCTTCAGCAAGCAGTGGCTTGATTTTACGGGCCGCACGATGGAGCAGGAGTTGGGGGATGGGTGGGCCGAGGGAGTCCACTCGGATGATTTAGAACGCTGCTTGCACGTTTACACCTCTTCATTCGATGCCCGCGCAGCTTTCTCGATGGAGTTTCGTTTGCGGAGGAGCGATGGCGAGTTCCGCTGGATTGATGATACCGGTATTCCTTGGCTCGGCGCTGACGGCGAGTTCGCTGGCTATCTTGGCTCCTGTGTCGATGTGACTGAGCGCCGACTCGTCGAGGAACAAGTTCGGAAGCAACGCCAAGAGTTGGCTTTCGTCGCGCGAGTCACCACGATGGGAGAGATGACGGCGAGCCTTGCACATGAACTCAACCAGCCATTGTCCGCCATTGCATCGTACGGCGAAGGTTTGAAGATCCGCGCCAAAGCCGGCCCTGTTGACTCGGAAACGCTAATCGACGTCATGAGCAAGGTAGGGGCCAGCGCCGAGCGGGCAGGGGAGATCATTCATCGACTCCGTAAGCTGATTCGAAAACGCGAGGCTTCGAGCGAGCCGATCGATGTGAACGAGCAGATTCAGGAAGTTGCACAGTTTACTGAACGCGACGCCTATCACGCGGAAACCGAAGTCGATTTGAATCTGTCGCTGGGACTTCCCAAGGCGACGGGCGACTCGATCGAGCTGCAGCAAGTCCTCGTGAATCTGATCCGGAATGGAATCGAAGCAATGTCGACAACCGATCCGAAACAACGGAAGCTGCGAATCGATTCGCAAGTGGTCAGTAATGAGGTTTGTGTCACCGTCAGCGACGTTGGAACTGGAATCTCGGCCGACGAATTGCAACGTTTGTTTGACGCCTTCTACACGACCAAGGAAGATGGATTAGGGATGGGGTTGGCGATCAGCCGATCAATCATCGAATCACACGGCGGCAGGATATGGGCTACCTCGACGGAGCAAGGAGGTGCGCAATTCCACTTTACGCTGCCAGTTGCCAGAGGAGTCTACAGTCGTGAATGAACCAACGGTCTTCATTGTGGATGACGATGCGAGCATCCGCGATTCGCTACGCTGGCTACTCGATTCAGTGCAAGTGAACTCCGAAGGATTCGCCTCGGCCTTCGAATTCCTTGAAGCGTATGATCCGTTGCGCCCCGGTTGCCTCGTGTTGGACATTCGCATGCCTGGTATGAGCGGTTTTGAATTGCAAGCGGAATTGGAGAAACGCAAGATCACGATTCCGATCATCATCATGACCGGCCACGGCGACATCCCGATGTGTGTACGGGCGTTCGACGGTGGCGCATTCGCATTCGTCGAAAAGCCAGTCAACCAGCAAGCACTGTTGGGCTACATCCCGAAAGCTATCGCCAGAGATGCGGAGGACCGGCGGCGAGACGCGATGGTTTGGAGATCGCCGCGCGACGTGCGAAGCTGACGCCACGCGAACGCGAAGTCATGGAACATCTTCTGCAAGGGAAAGCCTTGAAGCGGATCGCTGCGGACTTGGAAGTTAGTATCCCCACGGTCTCGAAACACCGGACGCAAGTGCTTGAGAAGATGCAGGTCGAGAATGATGTTGAACTCGTCAAGTTGTTGTTGATCAAGGGGCCGATGGACGACGGATCAGGAACTGAGCTCGGACATCTCCGCTGGGCGGCACATCGATTTGTCGCGGCGCTCCCGAATTGGCAGCCAAGTCATTCAAACGCGGTGAATGGAATAATCGCTACGACCGGACCTTGGGATTGCGGGCTGTAACGATTCATCATGGGGCTGCGGCGACGGCTTTTCAGACCGTCGGTTCGACCGCGAAGGCGTTTTTGCTGCGTACACCATTCTGTTCTGAGCGTTTTTCCGTTTTCCCCCTTGAAATCTACCGAGTATCTAGATAGATTTTGATTACTCAAAAACAATAATCCTTCGAATCAAAATTAGCGGATGCGGCAAGGAGTGTCAAATGGTCCGTAAATCACACCTATTTCTATTACTCGCGGCTCTGGCTTCCACAATTGGGGCCGCGAGCGGCCAGGAAGAGACAGAGAAGAAGATCGCGGTTTGTTCTACGACACAGGTTGCGGACTTAACGCGGCAAGTGGTTGGCGACCGTTGGGAGGTTCGTTGCATACTTGCTCCTGGCCAGGATCCGCATCTGTACGAGATCAAGGCCGGCGACGCACGCATCGTTGCCTCGGCCGACCTCTGTTTGGAAAACGGTTGGCACCTGGAAGGCAAGGACTGGATGAGAACTCTGGCGACAACCGCCGGCAAGCCTCTCGTCACCTGTGCCGATGGCATCGCTCCGTTGAAGCTCGACCAAGGTGATGAAGTCGTTCACGATCCACACACTTGGTTCTCGCCAAGAAATGCAACGATCTATGTCCGCCACATCGTTCAAGTTGTCGTCAAGATCGACCCGCAGCACCGATCAGAATACGAAGCACGAGCTGAGCTATACGTCAGCCAGCTTCGAGCGTTACACACGTGGATCCAAAAGCAGGTCAGCGCGATTCCATCGGACAGGCGGATTCTGGTCACCAGCCACGACGCATTCAATTACTTCTGCCGGGAGTACGAATTCAAGTCGGCCGCGCCCGCCGGGTGGTCTACGGGCGATGAAATCGGTGGTGGCGTAACGCCGGAGCGGCGGCGGCAAGCTGTGGAATCGATTCGGAAGTACGGCGTGAAGGCGATCTTCGTCGAGACGAGTGTCAATCCAAAGCTCATCCGGCAGATTGCCAGTGACGCTGGCGTGAGGGTCGGCGGCGAGTTGTACTCGGATTCGATGGGCGGACCGGGGTCCGCCGGCGAAGCCTACATTGGCATGATGCGCGAGAATGTCTTGACGATTGTCGAGGCTCTCCAATAGCGAAAGCGACCAAGATGCGCCCACTTGCCGCCATACTGATTGCTGCCGTGACTCTTGGCACGGTCAAGGCATATACGCTATTCGAGAGGAGTCTGCCGGCACCAGTCGTCATTGCGAACGCACTCGATCGCGCGGCAGGCAAGTTCTCGGTGGAAGTAGCGCTGACGTTCGACGCCGCGCCAGATGACTTTGCTCTCGAGCCGCTTTCTGTGCTCATTCAATTGCAGGGTAGTGAACTGTTCCGATCGCAAGAGCGGCTGCCCGCGGGCCAAGCCATTGTGCTAGAAGATGTCGAGGGGGTGGTCGAAGGTGTGAATAGTTTCTTCATTAAGATCGCCCCTGCCGAATCTGACTTCACAAGCCAGCGAGCGGTCCGAGTCCGAGTTCTTCGCGACGGTGTCGCGATCTCCGAGAACACGCTCTGGTCAGAGCCGGGTGCCGCGGTGAAAGGCATTGTTAAGATTGATGTCAAACACGCGTCTGCCGGACCTCACCCGCATTGACCGAACATGTCCGCCTCTTCTCCGAACTCCACACACGCCAATGAAGACAATACGAATCACTTGGCGATCGAGGTTGAGAACCTGACCGTCAGCTACGGGCCGGTCCCGGCGTTGCTCGATGTGTCGCTTGCCATTCCCGTCGGCCAGTTGGTTGGTGTGATCGGCCCGAACGGCTCGGGTAAGTCAACGCTGATCAAGGCGATCCTGGGCTTTGTGCGCCCGGACTTTGGGACCGTCCGGCTGTTCGGCGAACCTGCCGATAAGGCAAAGGGCCGTGTTGCTTACGTTCCCCAGCGTGGTTCTGTTGACTGGGACTTTCCGATTACCGTGCGCGAAGTCGCGTTGATGGGCCGCTATGGGCATCGCGCGTGGTGGCGTGATCTGAAGGCCGAAGACTATCGACTGGCTGACGAAGCGCTAGAGATGGTCCGCATGTCGGATTTCGCGAGTCGCCAGATCGGTCAGCTCTCCGGCGGGCAGCAACAGCGCGTCTTTATGGCCCGGGCGATGGCTCAAGGTGCGGATATCTTGCTGCTCGATGAGCCCTTCGCGGGTGTCGATGCCGCGACCGAACGGGCGATTTTGGACGTCCTGGAACGGACCAAGGCCGCCGGTCGCACGCTCGTTGTTGTTCATCACGATCTGACCACAGCACAAGAATACTTCGATTCCCTGGTGCTTTTGAAGCAGCGTCTATTTGCCTTCGGTCCTCCGGAAGCAGTTCTTCATCCGGAACTGCTCTGTGAAGTCTACGAAGGCGCGCTCCGAGTGTTCGCCGAACTTCAGAAGCAAGAGGGAGCGGACTGATGTCGAACCTCTACGAGTGGTTTGTCGAGCTCCACCGCCAGAACCCTCATCTGCTGAAGGCTCTTTTGGCTGGCACACTGGTCTCCTGTGTGTGTGGTGTCATCGGCTGCTTCATCATTCTGCGGCGCACCGCGTTTCTTGCCGATGCGATCGCACATTCGATGTTGGCAGGCGTCGTCTGCGGCTATCTCTTTATGAAACTACTGTTCAACGTGGCGGCCTCGGCTCCGGCCATGTTGATTGGCTCGTTGCTGGCAGGGGTGGTGACCGTGGCCATGGTCGGCTTTGTTTCGCGGTTCTCGCGGATCAAGGAAGATACAGTCATTGGGATCATGTATACGGGCGTGTTCGCGTTCGGAGGCGTGTTGCTGTCCTTGTTCAGCCGTCACGTCCACATTGACCTCGTTCACTTTCTGACGGGCCAACTGCTGGCGGTTCAGGAGAGTGATTTGTGGATGATGGCTTTTGTTTCAGCGGGTGTATTGGCGGTCGTGCTGCTCTTCTTCCGCCAACTGCAATTGGTGAGTTTTGATCCCGTCATGGCCGCTTCGATTGGCATTCCCGTGCTGCTCCTGGATTACGTGCTAACGACCTGCACGTCGCTCGTTGTCGTTGCTGGTGTGAACGTGGTGGGGGTGATCCTGGTCGTTGGCCTGTTGATCATTCCCGCTGGCACCGCCTACCTGCTCTGCGATCGGCTGGGACGAATGTTGTGGGTCTCGGCGCTGTTCGGCTTTACGAGCTTTCTAGCTGGCTACCTGCTCTCCGAACGCATTAATGTTGCTCCTGGGTCCGCGGTAGTTGTCGCGAGTGCGTTTCAATTCCTTGTGGTGTTTTGCGTCGCGCCTCGGTACGGGTTGTTCGCGGATTGGCTGCGACGCCGCCGGGCCGTCCCGCAGCAACTTGTTGAAGATGTGTTGGGTTGCGTGTTGCGAGCGCCTGGCACGCGTGTCGCCGTGTCAACGATTGAGACTCATGTTAAAGGATCTGTTGATCGAATCCATCGCGCCCTTCGCAGTCTCGAACGGCAAGAACTGCTGCAGATCGACGGTAATGACGTCACGTTCACTGATGAGGGTCGGCGAGAGGCGCGGCGGTTGTTGCGTGCTCACCGGTTATGGGAGAGTTACCTTGAGCACCTTGGTACTCCACCCGAGCAATTGCACGATCGCGCTCACCAACTGGAACACGTTCACGACGAGGCGGCCGTCGATTACCTAGACGACAAGCTAGGACACCCAACTCACGATCCTCATGGCAAGCCAATTCCTGAAGACTTTGTCCACTTGGTCTCCGGCGAGAAAGTCACGGCCGCACTTCTGCGAGCCGGACACAGCGGCGTCATCACTCATCTCGACAACGCCGCGGGTCAGTTACCGCTGCAGTTGGGGATGAACGTCAAGATGGGCCCCCGCGACACCGCAGCCAATCTCTGGCAAGTCATTCTGCCCAACGGAGAGTCGCTCTCGCTCGACCACGACGTCGTCGATGCGATTACCGTTCGGCTGGACGCCTGAGTCCGCATTCACGAGGCATCGACCTCGATCGGCCCTTAACCGCAGGCGACGGTGTAAAGCACCTGGGGTGTTGCAAACCCTTAGAAGTGTGTAGGCGTCTTAGGGAACGCGTTCCGAGACTTTCTCTTGTGCAAATGCGAGTGAGTCGTGACAATGAAGGTGGTATGTCAGGGTTAGCAGGTGGAGATTCGTCATGCGCCGTCTGATGTTTGCTACGATTTGTGGTTTGTTGTTGTTGGCTTCTGCTGCACCGGTGGCAGCGGATTGGGGCCACCTGTATAGTTCGCATCTGTATGGGCGAAGTTACTTCAGCTACGGGCACCATCATCACGGTCACTACGTCCATCGCTATCATCACCGACATTATGTTCTGCGGTACTACAGCTATCCTTCGTTCAGCTTCAGCTACCGTTACACGCCGACACCGTACTATGTTTATCGGCCTAGCTACTATGGCTATCCGTACTGTGCGAGCTTGACATCGAGTTATTACGGCACAAGCTACTCACCGTATGCACTGTCGCTTGGTAGACCCTCGCCGATCGCGATCTCTCGCAGCACCACCAGGCGCTCGGCCTTTGATGCATCCGGCCTGGCGAAGCTGGCCGAAGGGTTGCTTCGCGAAATTGCGGCAGCTCGACGCGTGCCACCGGATCGGCCGACGCGGAGCCTCGGCACGGCGCCATCAACCACGCCGCGTGCTCGCGCGATGTCGCTCGTGAAAATGGGCGATGAGTACTTTCGTGCGGAGCAGTATCAATACGCACATGCTTATTACGAAGCTGCCACGCGAGCCGACGCGGATTCCGCCGAAGCATGTTTTCGGCAGGGGCTGTCTGCCATCGCCACTCGAAGACACGACGAGGCCGTATCCGCATTCAAGCAGGGACTGGCACGCGATTCATCCTTCCTCAGTTCGACGTTTCGTCTTGAACAGATCTACAAAGACGACAACGCAAGTACACAGCACGTTGAAGCACTCGCAGCCACTGCCTTGGAGAACGGAGACGATCCCCATGCGTTCTTCTTGATTGGTGCGTTTCTGCACTTTGAAGGGACGCCTAAGCGCGCCGAGAAGTTCTTGCAGCGAGCAAGCGACCTGAGTGGCGACGATAACACACACGTGGTGCAGTTTCTCGCGGCAAGTCGTCGCTCGCAGCCGTTGCGTCTAACTTCCGATCTGTCGTCTGACGATCGCGTCGGGCCGTTTTGAGTATGTGTTTCGACATTGTTGGAGTCCCGCCTTTAGGCGAACGGCAGATGAGAACCTACCAAGAGCAGTGATGTCATCCGTAGGCCGGAACGAGTCTTCGCAGTTCCGGCATGAGCCAATCGTCACGCCGATGCCGGAACTGCGCAAAGCCTTGTTCCGGCCTACTGGTATGTTATCAACTGCCGCTCGCGTTAGGTGGCTTTGGGTGTGCATTGGTGATCGACAGTACCGGCTAAAGCCGGGACTCCAGCAGGCGGATTGGGAGTAGCGGATGCGGATCGCAATCGCGGAGATCGCGCAGGAAACGGATTCCTTCAGTCCGATGGTCGCTGACCTGAGCGACTTCGAAACGTACGGGCTATTCTTTGGCGAAGAGATCCTCGAGCGGATGCGGGGCGTCGGCCCGCTGGGTGGATTCCTGCACGTGGCGGAAGAGCAAGTTGAGGCCATTGAGGTATTGCCGATCATCCGAGCGTGGGCTGCGGCTGGCGGAACGATTACGACAACGACGCTCATTTATCTGACCAAGCGGCTTCTCGAAGGCTTGAAGACGGCGTTGCCGATCGATGCATTATTCCTGTCGCTGCACGGAGCCGCATCGGCGAAGAACGATGATGACCTGGAAGGGTTCGTGCTCGAAGCGGTACGACGAACGATCGGTGACGAAGTACCAGTCGTTTGTCCGATGGATCATCACGCCAACATCACCGAGCGGATGGTTCGACACGCCAATGCCCTGGTCGGGCACGAAACGCAGCCGCACGATCCGTTTGCCACGGGATGTAAAGCAGCGACGATTCTCTTTCGCCTGTTGCGCGGTGAGATCAAGCCGGTCATTCGCTGGCAAAAGATCCCGATGATCACGCCTCAAGATCAGTTCCTCACGTCAGGCGGACCAATGAAGGAATGGTTCGATCTGGCAAGCGACATGGAGAGTCGTGACAAAGTCCTGGACGTGTCGCCGTATCCGATGCAGCCGTGGCTCGACGTTGCGGAAGGTGGTTGGTCGGTCGTTGTTCATACAGACAACGCTGAAGGTCTGGCTCAGTCACTTGCCGACGAAATGGCCGACAAAGCTTGGAGTCTCCGCGAGCAGTTCTGGCGAAGTGAACGAGTTGCGCCGGCCGACGCCGTGCGGCAGGCGATCGAAGCTGAACGCGGTCTGATCATCTTGTCGGATACTGGTGACTCGGTTTATGGAGGTGCACCCGGCGACAGTACCGTCATCCTCCGAGAACTCTTGGCACAAGATGTTCGTGAACTTGCCTTCGTTCCGGTCATTGATTCTGAAGTGCTTGAAGCGGCCATCAAGGCAGGCGTTGGCGCTGAGATCAACGTCGAACTTGGCGGCAAAGTTGATAGCGTCTTTAGCCAACCTGTCGCGATCAAGGCTCGCGTGGTGGCAGTCAGCAAGGGCGTCACGGTCGAGCTGGCCGATCGCGGTGTCTGCGACATGCGGCGAACAGCCTTGTTAGAGGTCGGTCAGATCCGCATCGTCGTGCTCGACCATCGCAGCTTCGCGATTAACCATCCGCTCCTCTACACCCACCTCGGCTTAGATATCAACGACGCCAAAGTGGTCGTTCTCAAAACCGCCAGCAACTTTCACTTCTTCCAACATTGGCGAAGGGGACTCATTCGAGTCGATTCACCGGGCATGACGCAGTCCGATTTGACTGCTTTCGACTGGAAGCGTTTGCCGCGCCCCACGTACCCGCTGGACGAGTTAGAGAACTGGCGATAACGACGTGGCTTTGCGTCGAGAGTTGGTTACGAGGGTTCTGGTCGTTATACTCACATCGTTCCGACCCGCGAAAGAAACTCGCCCGCAGGTAGTGTGCTATTTCACTGTGGGGCAGGTTTGTAACCTGCCAGACTTCCCGTGCGCGTGGCAGGTTTCAAACCCGCCCCACATTCTGCTCACTCAACTTAGGACACCACCCGCCCGCAGGCACACGCATGAGATTATCGTTCTATACCTACAGCTACACAGACCGTTTAGAGATGCCAATCGAGCTCTGCCTGAAGCGGATTGCCAAGGCAGGCTATTCAGGCATCGACGTGTCCGGAACGAACGGTCGGTCCGCCGATCCGCTTTCCTTCGATCAGGAACGACGCAAGCTGACCCGGCGAATCGCCGAAGACTTGGATCTGCATGTCGAAGCTATCATCACGCATGCACAATTGACCGATACGCTCGTCGATCCGGCGCGAAAACCGCTTGACCTGAAGGGCTCGATTGATCTCGCTCAGGATCTGGGTGGCTCGGTCGTCACATTCCATATGGGTGGCTATCACGACGGAACGCCACGGGACGTGCTTTGGAAAAGAGCTGTCGCGGCGATCGCCGAAGCTGCCGACTACGGGATGGCTCGACATGTGGCCATTGCTGTCGATGGCATTTGGCCCGTCTGGATCGACGACAGTGAGGCCGCACTTGCCCGTTTGTTTGGCGACGTTGGCTCGGCGAACTTCGGCGTCAACTTCGACCCGTGCTATCTAACGCTGATGGGTGTCGATCCGGTGCCCTTTGCCAGGCGATTTCACGATCGTATCGTTCACGGCCACTTGAAAGACCACGAAGGCAAATACCCGAAGTGGACGCATCTGCTGCCGGGCCGCGGCGAGATGGACTATGCACGCATCTTTCGGGCTCTGGCCGATTTGACGTTCAGCGACTCGGTGGCGGTCGAATGTTTCACCGACATGAAGTTTGAAGAAGCATGCGACATCTGCTTCGTCGCCATGCAAAATGCAGCACGGGCAGGCAAGGTCGCGTTCTCTTCCTGATCTAACTTTCAAGGCAACGCGATGATGTTTGCGAGACGATCTTCCCTGTTCATTGCATTAGCTGTTTGTCACGGACTCGTCGCAGCAAATGATTCGACGTCTGTTTCGGTGAAGCGAGTGCCGTGGACCACTTCACGAATCATTGGCGTTCCCGATCCACCCCCTCCGTACAAAGTGGAGCCTGCGTTTCCGAAGCTGCAATTCTCGAAGTTGGTCTGCATCACCAACGCTCCGGGCACCCAGCGGCTATTTGTAGCCGAACAAGGCGGCAAGATACTCTCGTTCGTCAACGATGCGAATTGCGAGCAGAGTGATCTCTTTGCTGATGTGAAAGCGGCTCAACTGAAGCTTGGCTCCATCTACGGTTTGGCATTTCATCCGAAGTTCGAACAGAACCGGTTTGTCTTCGTCTGTTATACGGTCAGCGGCGACAATCCGGCCGGTACTCGTGTTGTCCGGTTCACGATGAACGCGGGCGAGCCACCGCGGATCGATCCGAGCAGCGAGCAACTCGTCATTACTTGGCCCGGCGGTGGTCACAATGGCGGTTGTTTGAAGTTCGGCCACGACGGTTACTTGTACGTCTCGACGGGTGATGGTGCCGGTCCATCGCCACCAGATACGAAACTCTCCGGCCAGGATGTGACGAATCTTCTCTCGACGGTCTTCCGGATTGATGTCGATCACGCCGACGGCGACAAAGCCTATCGCGTGCCGGCCGACAATCCGTTTGTTGATCTTGACGGGGCTCGCCCAGAGATCTGGGCGTATGGCTTTCGAAACCCGTGGAAGATGAGCTTCGATCGCCAGACCGGTGACTTGTGGCTGGGCGATGTTGGTTGGGAATTGTGGGAGATGATCTATCGAGTCGAGCGTGGCGGCAATTACGGTTGGAGCATCAGAGAAGGCAGGCAATCCGTCCTTCCGGAACAGCCGCCCGGACCGACGCCGATCTCGCCACCGACAATCGACCATCCGCATTCCGAAGCTGGTTCGATCACTGGCGGCTTCGTCTATCGCGGTAGTCGGCTGGACGCGCTGGACGGCGTCTATGTCTACGGCGACTATCAGTCGGGGATCATTTGGGGTGCGCGAGTGGATGAAGACGGAGTTGCCGAGACCGAGGAGTTGGCTCGGACATCGTTGCAGCTCACTGGCTTCGGTGAGGATCATGCTGGCGAGTTGTACTTGCTCGATCATCGCGGACAGATCTACCAACTCAGCGAGAACATGACTGCAGCGAAGAGCGAAGACTTTCCGCGAAAGCTCAGCGACACAGGCTTGTTCGTTTTGGTTGAACAACAAACGCCAGCACCTGGAGTTCTTTCCTACTCGATCAACGCAGAACATTGGGCCGACTTCACGACCTCAAAACGCTGGCTCGCTGTCCCAGGCGACGGCCAGATTACGATTAACGACAAAGGGACCTGGCAATTCCCCGACGGCTCGGTGATCGCGAAGACAGTGAGTTTGGATAACGTCCAAGTCGGACAGGTTTCCAACCTGTCATCGAAGCCTGGACGGGTTGAAAACCGATCCCACGAAGAAGTTCGCCTGGAAACACAAATACTGCATCGTGAAGACGGTAGTTGGCGGCCCTACACGTACGTTTGGAACGACGGACAGACGGACGCGGAATTGGTCGACGCGCAGGGCTTCACGCGAGAGCTGAAGGTCCGTGATGAGCATGCGCCGGGTGGTGTTCGCGAGCAGAGCTACCGCTTCGCCGCCCGCAACGAATGCTCGCTCTGTCATAACCCGTGGGTCGAAGCCAGAACGACGATCTTTGGACTGCAATCGGCGTCTTTGCTGGGAGTCCACGTCAACCAGTTGAATCGTAATCACGATTTCGGCAATGGCAGCACGGACCAGATTCAGCATTTGCTCGATTGGGGTTTGCTCGATGCCAAGTTCGCGAAGCCGCTCGCGGAAGCAAAGCGTCTGGCCGATCCATACGACACGTCGGCGGATCTGAACGATCGAGCCCGGTCCTATCTGCATGTGAACTGCTCGCAATGCCACCAGTTCAACGCTGGTGGTGCCGCGACGATTGCGCTGTCCCACGACGTGAAACTCGAAGACGCGCAGATGCTCGACGTGCGGCCAACGCAAGGAACGTTTCGGATCTCCAATGCCAAAATCATCAAGCCCGGCGATCCGTATGGCTCGGTGTTGTTCTATCGCATCTCGAAACTCGGCGGCGGCCGGATGCCTCGCCTAGGGTCAGGTGAGGTCGATGGTCGTGGAACGCGGTTGCTTCACGATTGGATCGCTCGACTGCCGGCCGGCGGACAGGCCGCTGTGGCCGCCGAAGAAGTCCGAGCACAAATCGAGTTACGAAACAACTCGCCTGGTAAGCGTGCAGCGATCATCGAGCGTTTAACGTCTTCGACGCGCGATGCACTCCTGCTGTCGCACCTAACGAGCCGCTTCGACGCGGATGATGATATCCACAAGCAGGTGGTGGGAATCACAAAGGACCACGCGGCAGTCGAAGTCCGCGATTTGTTCGAGCAGTTTGTTCCAGCATCACAGCGCACCAAGCGGCTCGGTGCAGTTGTCAATCAAGCCGAAATACTCAACCTGGAAGCTAACGCGGCGCGGGGCAAGAACGTCTTTTTCAACAGCTCGACAGCCGCGTGCAAGAACTGCCACCGAATCGACAGGACTGGGAAGGAACTCGGTCCCGATCTCGATGCGATCGGCAAGAAGTATCGCAAAGGAGAGTTGCTCCAACAAGTCCTCGATCCGTCGAAGTTCATGGAGCCGAAGTACGTACCGTACGTGCTCGAAACAGCATTCGGAAGAATCCTCACGGGACTCGTGCTGAAGAAGACCGACGAAGAAGTCGTCCTCCAAGACGCCAAGAACGAACTGCACACAATCCCTGCCAACGAAGTCGAGTTACTCGTTCGCCAGCAGAAGTCGCTCATGCCCGAGTTGCTTCTCCGCGACATGACTCGCCAAGAAGTCGCCGACCTGCTGGCCTACCTCTCATCCTTGAAGTGAATCCATGCGTACATCCATCTTCATATTTCTGTCCGTCATCTTTCTGTCTACTTTGGCGAGTGCGGTGGATCACCCCAACGTTGTCGTCATCCTGACGGACGACCAAGGCTGGGGCGATCTCAGTCTGAATGGCAACACCAACCTGAGCACGCCGAACATCGATTCGCTGGCCCGCGATGGAGCGAGCTTTGATCGGTTTTATGTGTGCCCCGTCTGTTCACCAACTCGCGCCGAGTTCCTCACCGGGCGCTATCATCCTCGCAGCGGCGTTTACAGCACATCGGCCGGCGGCGAGCGGATGAACCTTGACGAGATGACCATCGGGGACACGTTCAAGGCAGGCGGATACGCGACTGCGGCCTTCGGCAAATGGCATAATGGGATGCAGTACCCGTATCACCCGAATGGCCGTGGCTTTGACGAGTACTACGGTTTCTGCAGCGGACATTGGGGCGACTACTTCAGTCCGCCGCTCGAACACAACGGCAAGATCATCCAAGGCGAAGGCTTTTGCATTGATGACTTCACAAACAAAGCGATGGCGTTCATGGAGAAGAACAGAGATAAGCCGTTCTTTGCCTACCTCCCTTACAACACACCTCATTCCCCGTTGCAAGTCCCTGATCGTTGGTGGGACAAGTTCAAAGACAAAGAGCTTGCGATGCATAACCGCGATCCTCAGCGAGAGAACCTCGATCACATTCGTTGTGCGCTCGCGATGTGTGAGAATATCGATTGGAACGTCGGACGCATCCTGAAGAAGCTCGACGAGCTGAATATCGTCGACAACACGATCGTTATTTACTTTTGCGACAACGGCCCGAATGGATTTCGCTGGAACGGAGGTATGAAGGGACGAAAGGGATCGACTGACGAAGGAGGTGTCAGGTCGCCACTGCTAGTTCGCTGGCCGGGGCACGTGATAGCTGGTAGGAAGGTCCAGCTAATTGGGGCGGCGATTGATCTATTGCCAACTCTAGCCGATCTGTGCGGTATCGACGTCGCGAGTAAGAAGCCGCTGGACGGAACGAGTTTGAAGCGGCCGCTGACTGATGCCGACGTGCTGTGGCCGGACCGGACGATCGTTTCGCACTGGAGAAATCGAGTCAGCGTGAGAAATTGGAAGTATCGCCTTGATCATCAAGGCAAGCTGTATGATATGCGCGCGGATGCGGGGCAGTACAAAGACGTCGCCAAGCAGCATCCGAAAGAAACCACGCGGCTGGCGAAGGCTGCCGAGGACTTCAAGACGAACGTGCTGGCCGGGTACGACGATGATGCGAGGCCATTCCTTATCGGTCACGAAGATCACAAGTACACGCAAGTCCCGGCTCGTGACGCGACGGCGCATGGCAACATCAAGCGATCGAATCGCTTCCCGAATTGCTCCTTCTTCTCGAACTGGACGAGTGTTGATGACCAACTGACTTGGAAGGCGGAAGTCGGTGCAAGTGGGAAGTACGAAGTAGAGCTTCACTATGCCTGCCCGACAGCCGACGTCGGCTCAACGGTGGAGCTATCCTTCAATGACCACAAGCTCATCAGCAAGATTATGGAAGCCCACGATCCACCGCTGCGCGGCGACGAGAACGATCGCGTCAAGCGGCAGGAATCGTATGTCAAGGACTTTAAAGCGATGACGCTCGGCACGATTGAGCTTCAAGCTGGCAAAGGTGAACTCAAACTGAAGGCTCTCGACATGCCTGGTTCCCAGGTAATGGAGTTCCGATTGCTAATGCTAACGCGGATTGAATGAACCATCGTGTGGTCTGGCACGAGACTGTTTGATGCCCCGAAGTCGGCGTGATCTCTCCGTTGCGAAGGTTGTTGTCATCCTGCTCATTGTGGCGGTGATAACTTACGTTCGGCGTAACGGCAGCCGCTCACCTGCAACGGGCGATTCATCGCAAGTTAACGGATACGACGAACTGACGAATTGCACGTTCGTACCGGGCCGCGGAAACGATGGCGATAGCTTTCGCGTGCGGCACGGCGAGCGAGAATTCGTGCTGCGGTTGTATTACGTCGATGCTCCGGAAACCTATCTGAGTGATCGACATGCGAGCCAACGTGAGCGCGTGCAAGAGCAGGCGAATGATTTTGGCGGCATTCGTGTTGAGCAGGCGATTGCAACGGGAAAGAACGCTAGCGAGCAAACAGAACGCCTGTTAAACGCGAAGCCGTTCACGGTCTACACGCGATGGGAGCGAGTCTTCGACTCGGAGCGTGTCTACGGCTTCGCGCGACCGGATGGATCCGACGTATTCTTGTCGGAGACTTTAGCCACACAAGGCTTAGCAGCCTGTTGATTTTCTCTGCAATCGCGCTATTCTTGTGGCAACACGAATGGAGGCGTTGCGATGAGTTTGGGACGACGATCTAGCGAGCGTCAGG
>PBSM01000159.1 GCA_002726245.1 Planctomycetaceae bacterium
CGACCTTACCCGGAAAGGCTTCCAATTGCTTGCTATGGCATAAAGTTCCTTTTCGATAATGGCTCAGAGCCTGGTTAACTGACCCCACGGGATCACGGAGCCCGGCAGAGATTTCCGCATGGAAGTCGTGCCGTCTATCGAAGTTTGTGAACCAGACTATCAGGACGCGGGCGTTCGCGCCCTGATTGGCGGCGTCCTCGAATTGGCGCTTCAGATCGGCGAAGGGAGCTTGCCACGACATGAATCCTGATCTCCAACCGGGCTGGCTCAAACGCGCCATGTTGGAGATCAGACGATCCACGGCGCGCTTGGGCCTGTCGGCGGGAGCTACCCGCCTGCCCGTTGCAGCTCAGTGTATCTGTTTTTCATGGTCTTCGTGTTCTCATGGAGAAGACAACCCGGCGACTTACACACCTGGCCAAGACCCTCGAGCTTCTCCGCAGGGCACGCAGCAAGACCAAGGCATCGCCCCAGCGCGTCGCTGGTAAACGAAGTGCCGTGCCGCTGGACTCGGAACCTGCGTTCCCAGATTTCGCCCCGGCTAACCGCATTCGTGAGCTGGTCATGGGGATGGCCTAATATCTTCTGCCAGGTGTCCGCGCAACCCTGGCTGTATTCTTCCGGCTTCGGCTACGCCTACTCGACCCACTTGAATCAGCAATTCCTCCTGATACGATCAGTTCTGTCGGCGAAAAAAAATTCCTATCCTTTTCCGGGCCTGCGGCCCGAATGGATTCTCTCACAGCAACTGGTACAGTTTTAGGGGAGGACGTCAAAACCGCATAGCGGCCTTCTCCCACGAAGCAGCAAAGTTCAACGCACGATCTAACCATCTCAAAGCAGCTGGTTAGATCGCAATTCGTTATGCTACCGGAGAATCCACCGCCATGATAAACGGACACGTGATTGCGTGCCTTGCGCTGCTGCTAGGACACCTCGTAGTGCAACTTCCCGCGTCGTTCGCCCGAGATCGCACGGTTGAAAGCCAGACACCTTACATTGCTGTAGACTCAAACGGGCTTGGCGAAATCTATGCCCGCTGTGCCACCGGAGAAACTCGCGTCTACCGGGTTGGTTACGACAAGGACGAACTCATCGATCGCTTTGATTGGTATTGCAGCCGCTTTCCCGAAAAGCTTTCTCTGATTTCCATTGGCTGGACGAAGGGCCGCCCAAACATCGCCATTTATCGCCCGAACAATCATCGAATTGCAGGAGCCAATCCGAAGAAACAGGGAGAATTCGACCTCTACTTCAATGGGAAGCATGTTCGCCAGTTTACAACACAGCAGCTTGTCGACTTCGGTGCCGTATTGAAAAAATCGTCGGACGCCGAGATCCGCAGCCGGTATCCCGCGAATGCGATTTACGCAGATTTCACGTTTCAAGGCTATGACGGGTATAATGCAGCGGAACGTGGTGGCTCTGGATACTTCTCATTCACGGTGTCCAATGGGAACATCGTGCTGATCGATGTAGCCACCGGAAAGGTCGTCACAAACCCGTATCCGAGTAGCGGGAATCGTCCCGTGCGTAAGGATAAGTAGGCTAATCGGGGCTGTTCTCACCCAGCGGAGATGAATTGCTGTTTACACAGGCGAAAGAAGGCCAAATGTTGTGCATCTGGCCCGTTGAGAAGCTACTTCCACCTTGACGAATCGCCCTTGGTCTGATCAATGAAGAGCGTTAGTCACTTCGTCCGTTTGATCATCATTCAGTCGGAACGCTTCTCACCGATTCCATGCCCAGAAAAGCCGCTCACGCGAAATCTGCCTTCGCGGGTAAAACGAGGGCTCGGAACAGAGATCGTGCGTTAGGTTGGCGGAGAAAGCTCACAGACGCGGTCTTCGGGGAGCCTCAACTCCCATGGCCGGATCGAGCATATGCCGGGTGCTTGCATTCACTGCGATCAAGTGCGCCAGCGCTCTCTATGTGGCTCGCACGCGAGTCACGACGAATTTGTCACTTTCCGACCTTGTTGCCGCACAGCACGAAAGGTACATGAAACTGTACCGGGAGTCGGACGACGCGCCGTTCAATTCCGGGCCTTGAAGCAAGACGAAGACCTGCTGGGCCTCAAAGCAGCTCGCCAGTTGGAAATCTCCGGCGTCGTCGGCGCGATTGAATTCGAGAAGACGACAGAGGTTGATGTCCGAGTTTCCGTTTCCAGGTCCACCCATGCTCTTTCTTGCTTATTTATTCTGGTAAAAAGTCAGCTTGTCTGGGAAAGCAATCGAGCGAGTTCACGGAATTGGTCGACGGTCAACTGATTCCGCAGAACTCCTGTGATTATGGCGTGGCCGAGTTATTGACCCTACGCCCAATCATCGCGTGTTTCGTTCTCTGCTGGAAGCGAACGGAAACCGCCCCACAGCGTAGCTGCTCAGTCCGGCGTCGAGAACTCGTGCAGAAAACTTCAGAATGTCGTGCAAACAGCTCGGGAGGATGCATAAGGCGAATGGAGGCGACAGTCGAGGTTGATCCTTGCGCGTCTACATCCGCAGCGGCGTTCTAGAGGTGTAGAGCGAGTCCCAACTCGCTCCTTCCCGCACGGCTTCTCGGCGTTTTGTTTTCGGAGATGGCAATTCGAGACTCGCAGTCCCAGTCTTTGTAGGTTTTATGAAATCGAGAACTGTGACACGGCAGAGGAATGTATGATGGTGCACCAGTAGATGCTGGCCTGCGTCTCGCCGATCGAGTAGAACCATGTTGTTATCCGCATTTAAAAACGATGCGGGTTCTTATTCCGTCAGCAACTGTCTTCGAACAACAAATATGAACACGCGGAATTGGCATGTGTCGGTATTGCTCTCGGCTGTAATCTTAGCGTTGGTCGCCGTTCATTCGACTGGATGTTCAAAGTCGAACGAAATTGACGAGGCCAGCCCGGAAGAAGCGACCGTAGTGATTGCAGCGCCGGTTGAGGAGATGCCCGATCCAGAAGCCGATTGGAACGAATTGTCTGAGAAAGCATCTGCTCACCTTGCAGCCGACGAGTTGGATGAGGCCGAGCAATGTATCGCCGAGATCGCCAAGGTTTACGAGGATCCAATCCTGCCGAGTGAAGAACAGCAAGCTGAACTGGCCGAGTTGAAGAAACTGTTGGCCGACAAACGTAACATTTTGGCAATGAATCAGCGGGAAGAGAATCTTGTCGAGGCGGAGCGGCTGATGGACCGCGGCAAGTTTACCGAAGCCTTGAATAAGCTGAGGGAAGTAAAGGCTGTCTCGCCAACCCCCGAACAGCGGAAGCGGGTGAATGCCATTGCCGGACAGATCGAGAGTTTACGGCGAGCGCGGCGTGATTTGCAACTCTGGATGCAAATGCTGGGCACTGAAAAACGTGCAGATATCGCTACAGCTCAGACCAATCTACTTAAGAAGCCTAAGATCGCTTTGGGCATGTTGCTCGAGGCATCCGAGGATGTTGAAAAGCCGATACTAGCCGCCAACGCTCTGGGGACGCTGCGGTTGTTGAATCAGCCCGATATCGCCGCACCAGCGATGATTGCCGTGCTCTGGCGGACCGAACAACAACAGGTGTGGCCGGCGGCAATTCGGGAACTTGGCCGCATGCAGCGGCTTGGTGCTGGCGAACCGCTTCTTGAATTAGCACTGTCAGCGGAGCTCGCCGAGCAGCGTGTTGCGGCGTTAACGGCGCTGTCGCAGGCTCCCGACCCGCCCAATCATACCTTGGTAGCTATGTTACCGTTTCTACAACAAGATGGTCCGGAATTGGTGCCGGCGTTACGGGCGGCCTATCAGACGGTGCACAGGCACAAGCAATACGATTTGCAGGCGCGTCTGGGGCTTGACGCGGCATTGACTGCCGGGCAAGAACAGCAACTGTCGCACCGACTCGCAAGCCTCATCGCCTTGCCCGTCAACGAAGACACGACTGAGGTGATTCAAGCGGCGAAAGTACTGGCCTACGCAACACGCCAACTGACGCCCCAACCTCTAGAAAATGTGCAAGTACGGTATGCCGAAGCCCAGGCAGACGACGGCCCCGCCACCGCTGTGTTAGACGGGGTTTGGAATGCGGTGGATCTCAACACGATGTGGCGGCACCCTGTTGCCAACACAAGTACCATCGTGCTCGACTTAGGCTTGGCACGAACCGTCATCGCCATCCGGATTTGGAACTTTAACCAAGCGTCGGGGGCGCAGCGCGGCTGGAGAGAAGTGGATATCTTTGTGAGTGACTCGGCGACCGAGGCGGACTCTGTCGCCAGGGGGATCGTTCCACGAGCGCCGGGCGCTGCCGACACGCCTGACTACAGCACGCTGGTTCCGGTCCCCTTTGCTCGCGGCCGCTATGTGCGATTGCAGGCGAAGAAACTGTGGGCCTCTGATACTCACACCGGTTTAAGCGAAATTCAGGTATTAGGCTTTTAACGCATTTGTACGATGGCCTTCTTAAGACGTGTTTTGAAATTCGCGGCATGAGTTGGAGTCCCGGCTTTAGCCGGTCATCGCGTTGCAAAACAACGCCTCCACATCCGCCTAAGCCTAAAGGCGGGACTCCAGTAATTTCAAAACACGTGCCTAGGCCGTCGTGAAGCAATCGACGGCCTAGGAAAGCCATCGTATAGGACCACACGCCAAGCCATCCCACCTGCTTCCCTTTGTCGAACACTCACCCCATGGATCAGCCCGATGCAGTTGAGTTCTTCACGCCTGAGTTCGGCAGCCATCATCGCGTTTGTTGCGCTGAGATGTGCGATTCCTTCAAGCGCCCAAGAGCCCGCCCCACCTCAAATCCAATACCTCGAAGGGCACGAGAATTCTGTCCGCACCGTTGCCTATTCGCGTGACGGTAAGATCGTGTTGGCTGGAAGTTCCGATGGAACAGTGCGGGTGTGGGACCGCGCTAGCGGAAAGCTGATTCGCACGATACAGAACCACTCCGGGCCGGTGCTGAGCCTCGTTGTTTCGCCCGATGGACTGCAATTTGCGGCAGGCAGCCTCGACCACAGCATTAAGATTACCGATCTACCTTCAATTCATCCGCTGGCCAACATTCCCGGCGTCCCGGGCGTGCCTACTGCTTTGGCGGTCGCGCCCGACGGAAAACTGGCGTTGACCGGTGATGCAGCCAACGTCGTCCGTTTGTGGAACGCGGAAACGAACGCCGTGCTGCGCAACTTTGCCGGTTCGCCCATGCCGATTACTGCCGTCGCGATACTCTCGGAAGCGAAAAACGTCGTGGCCGCTTCGGCCGACGGTGGCTTGCGTGGTTGGAATCTCGACAACGCCGCGGCGCTGGGCACGATTCTCGCCACGCCGCTGAGCGCGGTAGCCGTTCATCCTGAAGAAAAGCTGATTGCCGGCGCGGGTCAGGACGGTCTCTTGCGTTTGATCGCATGGCCACCGGTCGCCCCGCAGGCGTTGCCAGGTCACTCCGATCAAGTGACTGCCGTCGCATTCTCGATGGATGGCAAGATGATCGCCAGCGGCGGACTGGACTCACGCGTGTATCTGTTCAAGGGCGACGACGGAAAGCCATTGCATCCCTTGCCGGGGCAACTGGGTAAGGTCGTTTCGATTACGTTCAATCCCGATGCTTCTCTGGTTGCAACCGGCGGCGATATCGGTGCGATCAAACTATGGCAATCCGCCGACGGGACCGATCGGTTTGCTTTAGCCGGTCATACAGGTGCGGTCAACGGAGTGGCCTTTCATCCGACACTGGCAGAAATTGCTTCGGCCGGTGCCGATGGAACGTTGCGAGTTTGGGAGTTGCCAAGCCAGCCGCTGCCGTTGGCTGGACATACAGCGGCCGTGCATTCGGTCGTCGTCAGTAGCGACGGTAAGACCGCGGCCACCAGCAGCGCGGACAAGACCGTGCGTTTGTGGAACGTCGCCGACGGCAAGGCGATTCGCACGATCGAAGGTCTCGCGCAAGTCAATCAACGAACTGCGTTCAGCCGCGACGGCAAACAACTGGCCCTCGGCGACGCGATCGGAATCATTCAGTTGCAAAACAGTGCTGATGGAACGGCTCTGGGAACGCTGAACGCCCATACCGGTCCGGTGACCGGTTTGGCTTTCGACAGTGAGGCAAAACAACTCTTCACAAGCGGCATCGACGGCACCGCGAAGATTTGGAACCTGCCTTTGGTGGCACCGCAAGCCATCGAAGGGCAAACCGGTGCGGTGACGGCCCTGGCCGAAAGTGCCGATGGCAAACTGATTGTTTCGGGCAGTGCCGACTCGATCGTCCGCGTTGTCGATGCGATGACAAAACAGGAGCTCCGTCAACTCGCTGGGCAAACCGGTCCGGTCACTTCGCTCAAGATCAGCCCCGACGGCAAAACCATCGCGACGGCAAGCAATGCCGGCGCGTTGAAGTTCTGGAACACGGTCGATGGTACCGACAAGCTGCAACTGGCAGGGCACATCGGCGCTGTGCAAGCAGTGGCCTTCCATCCAAAGGAGCCGCAAGTCGCTTCGGCAGGGGCGGACGGCACGATTCGCGTTTGGCACTTACCCAAGCCGCCGCTAGCACTGTCGCAACATAAGAAGCCGGTTCAAACGGTGGCAGTCAGTCCCGACGGCAAACGGACGTTTTCCGGTGGGGCCGACGGCGCGGCGCACCTCTGGTCGTTGCCTGACGGTAAACCAGCTCGCGAACTACCTGGTCACGAAGCGCCGGTGCGAAGCAGCACGTTTCGCCGCGACGGAAATCAACTGGTGACCGGCGACGAAAGAGGACTGGTGCGCCTGTGGAACCCGGCCGACGGAGCACTTGCCACGGTCTTGGGCGCTCATGAAACCGCCGTGACCGGCATTAGTTATCACCCCAACAATACGCTGTTCGCGACCGGAGCGGCCGACGGCACGGTCAAGCTGTGGCAACCTCCGGCGACCGCCGCCGTGGCATTGGCCAAGCATGAGGCCGCAGTGACCGCGATTGCCATGACTGGCGACGGCAAGCTGACTGTCTCGGCCGGGGCCGATAAGTCGATTCAAGTTTTCGATGCGGCGACCGGTAAGCAGGTCCGTGCGTTTCAGGGATTGACCGCGGCAGTGACCACGGTCGCGGTCTCGGCCGACAACACGCTGATCGCGGCGGGATTCGACTCAGGTGCGATCCGTCTCTTTGGTATCGCCGCCGACTCCGACAAAGGGACCATCGGCGCGCATGAAGGCGCGGTAGGCGGACTGGCATTTCGGCCACAAGCCAGGCAACTCGCTTCGGTAGGAGTCGATGGGAAGATCCGGATATGGAAATTGCCCATCGCGGCAAAGCTGTTGGGCGGCCACACCGGGCCAATCACGGCCAGCGCGGTAAGTCCCAACGGAGCACTGCTCGCCACGGCCGCCGCGGACAAGACCGTTCGTTTGTGGAATCTTGCCGATGGCAAACCTGGTCTAATATTCGCTCACCCTCAAGCAGTGACGGCGATCGCTTGGAAGGCCGATAGCACACAGCTCGTCACCGGCTGTGCCGATAAGATGGTTCGCCTTTGGAATGCGGCCGATGGCAAACTGCTGGGAGAACCATTTGCGGGCCACAGCGAAGCCGTGATGGGCGTAGGGATTTCAGGCGATGGCAAAACGGTTTACTCGGCCGCCGGAAAACAGGTGAAGTTGTGGGACGTAACTGACAAAGAAGAAGCCGGCGGGTTCGATGCTCATGCCAAACTGATCACAGTCATGTCGCTGGTCGCCGGTGGCGCGCTGCTGGCAACGTCGTCGGAAGACGGCTTCGTGCGGACGTGGAATGCCATCGACGGCAAGCAAGGACTCAATATCAACCACGGTGCGCCCGCGACGTGCTTTGCGGCTAGTGCCGATGGAAAGTTCATCGTCGTCGGAAGCCAGGACAATCTCGTCAAAATCTACACCGTAAGCAACGGGCAACCGACCGCAACACTTACCGGCCACTCGGCAGCGATTTCTGACGTTGCCATCAGTCGCGATAGTTTGACCGTGGCTAGTAGTTCTGCCGACGGCGTCACGCGCGTGTGGGATTTGACCGGGGCGCTGCTCGAATACATCTCCTCCGGTCCAGCGTTACCGACCGCCGTCGCGTTTTCGCCCGACAACAAGTCGCTGATCATCGGTTCTTCCGATAACAAAGTACAGATTCACCGGCGTTCGCTTCAGCGCGTCATCGCCGGTTCGAAGACCGCGCTGACCGGCATTGCCTATACACCCGACGGTGCGTCCGTCGTAACCGGTGGTGTCGATAAGAGCGTCCAATTGTGGACGGTGGCCACCGGCGCAGTGGTCCGGGCCTTTGCTGGCAACACCGACGTTGTCAACAGTGTGGCCGTGAGCAAGGACGGCACCAAAGTGCTTTCCGCTGGCAAAGACAAAACGGTGCGTGTCTGGACCCTAGCCAATGCCGCGGCTGTTGGGACTTTGACTCACCCGGCACCGGTCAACTGCTTGACCGTTAGTGCCGACAACTTAAAGCTCGCCACCGGTAGCGACGACACCGCGGTGCGCGTGTGGGATGTCGCTGCCGGCCAACTGCTCGAGCGAATGCTCAACCACACGAAGCCGGTCTCCGCCGTCGCCTTTGCTCCTGACAACAAGAACGTGATATCGGGTGGCAGAGGTGGCGAGACATTCCGGTCTCCACTGTCGGCGACGTTGGTGTTGTTAGGTCATCAGGGCGGTGTCGGCAGCGTGGCCTTCAAACCCAACGGGCAGCATTTCGTTAGCGGCGGCGCGGATAAGCTCGTCAAGTTGTTCGATCTGACTGGCAAGATGGTGCTGCAATTGAGCGGTCCGGCGGCAGCGGTCAACAGCGTGGCGGTCCGCGGCGACAGCTTGCAAGTGGCCGGCGGTGCCGCCGATAGCCATCTCTATTTATGGAACGCTGCAAATGGACAAGTGGAACACAAAATCCTCACTCCAGCAGCGGTCGTATCGGTCGCTTACAGTGCGGACAACACGAAGATCGTAGCGGCCGGAGCCGATCAGCATCTGCGAGTGTTCAACGTCGCGGATGCTCGGTTGCTGGAAGATATTACCGCGCCAGCCGCTCTCACGTCGGTTGCGTTTACGCCCGATAACGGTTCAATCGTTTCTGGCGCTGCGGACAACAATGCGTATGTTCACAGCACATCGCTTGTCCGGTTGCTGGCTCGTCACGTGGGCGCTGTCACAGCAATCGCCTACACGCCTGATGGCGCTGCCTTGTTGACAGGCGGTGCCGACAAGACCGTGAAGCACTGGAATCTTGCCAATGGCCAACCGATTCGTTCGATGGCTGGTCACACGGATATCATTACCGGTGTTGCCGTCACGGTGGACGGGGCGCGGGTGGTATCGACGAGCATCGATAAGACGCTGCGCGTTTGGACGTTGGCAAACGGCGCGGTTGTCTCGACGATCACGGCCGCAGCACCAATTCGGTGCCTGGCACTGAGCGGCGATTCATTACGAGCAGTCAGTGCCGGTGACGACCAACTTGTACACGTCTGGGATCTTGCGGCCAGTCGTGAACTCGAACGATTTGCTGGACACGTCGGCACGGTTTCGACAGTTGCTGTCTCGGCCGACGGCAAGCAGATTCTTTCCGGCGGCACGGACAAGATCGTTCGTAAGTGGAACGTCGCGGCCGAGCGCGTGATTGTTGCCGACACGTTAAAAGTCCACGATATGGCGATCTCGGCCGACGCAACCCACATCGTAACGGCCGGTGAAAATAAGCTGGTCAAACTTTGGGACGTGGAAGGGAAACTGGTGCGTCAGTTTCCCGGTAGTCCAACCCCGTTGCGAAGCGTGACGCTGAGCAGCGACGGCAAGCAGATTGCCGCGGGCGGTGACCCGACAGGCGCGGGACAAAACGTCTGGGTTTGGAACCTGGCGGACGGCAAACTGTTGCACACGACCGCGACCGGCGTCGGCGTGACCGGCGTGGCGTATAGCGACGATGGGAAACTGGCAGTCGCTGGGGCCGACAAGCACGTTAGAGTGTACGCTTCCGAAGATGCTCGTCTACTTCAAGATCTTACGGTGCCCGCAGTTGTTCATGACGTGGCCTTTGCGGCCGATGGCAAAACGCTCATCACGGCCGCGGCGAACAATAGCGGCTACGTGCTGCGATACAACCTGTCAAACATGATCGTCGGCCATGAAGGCGGCGCAACAGCCGTGGCGTATTCGTCGGATGGCAAGTCGCTTCTCAGCGCGGGCGTCGATAAAACAGTTCGACAATGGGATGCGATAACCGGCAAACCGATACGCACATTTGTCGGCAGCAGCGGCGTGCTGAACAGTTTGTCGCTCACCCGGGACGGCAAGCAAGTGATCGCCGGTGGAGCTGACATGAAGGTCTATGTTTGGCAATTACCCATGGTCAATGACGGCAAAGCTCCTGCCCAAGTTCAGCCGGTTACCAGTTACACACACCCAGCCGCTGTCCGCGCCGTAACGGCAAGTGCCGATGGCGGCATCATCGCGGCAGCGGGCAACGACAATTTGATTCGATTGTGGGACGCCGCCAGCGGTAAAGAGCGTGAACGTCTTGCCGGGCATACCGCTGCGGTCATCACGATTGATCTGTCCGCCGACGGCCGCTTCTTGATCTCGGGCAGTACGGACAAGACGTTGCGTCGTTGGCAACCTGCGGTCCTAGCGGCCGCCACTGCCCACGAAGGGGCCATTCACGATGTTGTCATCTCGTCAGATGGCGAGCACGCGTTCACGGCCGGAACTGACAAAACTGCGAAGCAGTGGAAAACCGCCGACTTGGCCGCCGTGAAAAGCTATGAGGGTTCGACGGGACCGATCAAGGCGATCGCGGTCAGCAACGATGGCAAGTACCTCGCTGGCGGCGGAGACGATGCGACGGCGCGCTTGTGGAACACGACCGATGGAAGCAGCGTGGCGCTGGTCGAGGCACCTGCAGCCATTACGTCCCTGCTGCTGGCCGATCATGGCAAGAAGCTGATCGTCGCCGGCGGGGACAATCTCGTACGAAATTACGGCTTGACGGCAGTTGATGGGAAACCACAACTGTCACTTACACACGAGTCCGTCGGGCACACGGCACCGGTGGTCAAGCTGGCCTTGGCGGCCGATGGTCATACCCTGTTCAGCGCGGCCGCCGATCAAACGATCAAGCGATGGTTTGCGGCCTCAGCAGATCCGAAACTGGCCTTAGTGGAACACAAAGCCGCGGTGTACGCCCTGGCCTACAACGCCGACGGTTCACAATTGGCCAGTGCCAGCGGTGACAAGACAGTACGACTTTGGGACGCTGCAACGGGTGAACAGCTTCATCAATTCGAGGGTCACGCGTCGCAGGTACTTGCGGTAGCATTTCACCCCGGAGCTCAAGAGTTGGCGAGTTCTGACGGCGAAGGTGTGATTCGTATTTGGAATGTTGAAAGCGGCGAAGAAGCGGACAAGGTTTCCTTCGGCATCACCGGCAGTCTTAATACCGTGGCTTATTCGAAGGATGGAGCAACCGTGTTGGCCGCTGGCAGCAGCAAGGTCTGGCGATCGTTTCGTCGCGAGACGTTGTTCCGTGCGCTGTCGGTCCAGGGCCACAACGATGCCATTTACGCGATTCGGTACAACCCCGCTGGGACGCGCGCCGCGACGATCGATTTCTCGGGCAAGTTGTTTATCTGGAATGTGGCGACCGGCCAGCCACTTTTTCATCAGCAACTACCCTCGGGAACTGCCTATTCGCTCGACTACTCCCCCGACGGCTTGGAGTTAGGCGTTGCCACACAAGACCCGCGCGTAATGCGTGTTACTATTCCAGCGGCGGCACGGTAGCCGCAAGGCTGACACAGTAATCGTCAATGAGCGGACCTGCTTCCCGTTTTCTCTGCCATCTAGTCCCTCGTTGCAGCGTCTGAACAAACGACCGAATTACGAGACTGGGAGATGTGAGCGCATCGTCCGACGCTGAACGCGATTCACCTTGCTAACACTTGCGGCGTGTCCCGGATACTCGTCGTTTCTGACTAGTCTGCACTTTAGGGGATCACGCGGCGAGGGCAATCAGGTCCTGGAAGAGCATCGACAATTTGCGGTGCTTGGGGCCGTGAAGCAGAGCAGTCATGGAGGGAATCATCGCATCAAGCAACGGGAGCGTAAGCGTGGCACCCATGCCTCGCAAAAAGGTCCGCCGCGGCAGAGCTTTCCTGGTGACGATCACTTTGATTCTCGCATTTGAAAGGGAGTGCTCTTGACGATTCCCAGGATGAGTGATGAGAAGCGAAAACCGTCTGTTTCTGCGTCTCGCACGATCTTGCGGACTGCCAGGGCGTCGAAATGTTCAACTCCTCGACCGATCGCATAGGTCATCAGCTTTTCGGTCATTGTACCCACAAAGATCTCCGGACGGTCGAGCAATCCCCCCTCGAGTCCGGCAACTCCGGTGAATTGACTGCCATCGGGAAGACCGGCGGTCGCATCAACAGGCTAACCTTCTTCGAGGTCTCGCCATCGTCCGACGGCATCAAAGTTCTCCAGGGAAAACCCAACGGAATCGATCAGATCGTGACAACTCGCACAGGCGGGATTGGCGCGGTGCTGGGCCAGCCGCTCGCGCACCGACAGGTTCGCCGCCACGGTATTGTCCTTGAGCGCGGGCACGTTGTCCGGTGGTGTAGGAGGTGGTGTTCCCAGAATGTTCTCCAGGATCCACTTTCCTCGAATCACAGGCGAAGTTCGAGTGGCGTACGACGTCACGGTCAAAATGCTGGCTAGGCGAAGCAGGCCACCACGTTGGCTGTTCCCATCGACTGAAACACGTCGGAACCGACTGCCGTACACATGCGGAATGCCGTAGTGTTTAGCGAGGCGTTCGTTGAGATATGTGTAGTCCGTCTTTAGCAGGTCGAGTACGCTGCCGTCCTCGCGCATGATGCTCTCGAAGAACCGTTTCGTTTCCTCGCGGAACGCCTGCCGGAGGTTATCGTCGAAGTCGGGATAGAGACGCGCGTCTGGCGTCGTCGATTCCAGGTTGCGGAGTGCAGCCACTGCCCGGCAAAGTTACTCACCAAAGTCCGTGATCGATCGTCCGCCAACATGCGTCGCGTTTGCTGTTCGAGCACGCCGGGATTGCCGAGCTGACCTCGCTCAGCCAGATCGAGAAGTTCATCGTCCGGAATACTGCTCCACAGGAAGAACGACAGGCGAGAGGCCAGATCGATGTCGCTGATGCGGTACGCAGTTCCCGGCGCAACTCCGGCCGGGTCGCGCTCAATCCGAAAGAGAAAGTTTGGATTCAGCAGCACGGAACTGAGCGCCATCTCGATGCCGTCCTCAAATCCGCCCTGCTCCACTGCTTCACGGTACAAGGCCATTGCCTGATCAGGTCTTCTTCGTCAATCGGCTGCCGGCAGGCCCGGCTCAGCAGAGAGGAGAGGATCTGCTGCGCACAATCGTCTTGGTCTTCCGGGCCGGTTGGCCGACGCACGAAGATCCGTTGTCGGCTGGCCGTGTCGCCAGGTCCGATAGCCTCAAACGGACCGGCAATCGAAATCTGGTACACCGCGGGCGCGAGGCGAGGATGCCGGTACATATTGAAATGGACATTCAACGGCTGTCGAGCGGTTTCCAGCAGCGGCGAAGGGTTTTTCAAAAACGTCACACCAATCTGATGCGAACCGGCGATCACTGCGATGCGTGCCTTGAGGTGCCGGTCGATGTTTTCGTGGGTCGGTTTGCTGTACTCGTCGGAAGAACTCGCTTTGCCCCGTGGTGGTTTCACGGTGAACGACTTCACGCGCTCGAAATCCGACAGCAACTCCAGTTCGTGCGGCTCCCTGAGTCCCTCGACATGCTCGTTGCGGTCCCTGGCCAAACGAATCTGAATCTCGTACTCGCCGTCCTGCGGGAAATGATACGGGAGCAGCGCTCCGCCGCGTGTGCCGATGGGAAGTCCTTCGACGCGTTCTTCCTGCGTGACGTCCGGACGAATGCGGAACGTGTCACCGCCAGGAGATGTCTGGAGGCCACCAATCGCCAATCGACTGATCTTCTGGGCCGCGGAGACGTAGCGGTTCAGCAGCGCCGGCGAGAGTTCCCCGACCGTGATGTTGTCAAACCGTGACTGGCCTCATCCGCCGGCAACAGTGTGGTGACATCGACATCCAGCGACAAAAGGTCACGAATCGCATTCTGGTATTCGGTGCGCGTCAGCCGCCGGAACGTGTCCGTGCGACTCGGCCGAGGATGATCGGCAGCAATTTCATCCAGCGTCCGCTCCAGCGAGTTCAGCACGCTGACGTAGGTTGACTCCTCGGGTCGCGGCATGTCGCCCGGCGGCATCTGGCGTGTGCACAGTTTTCGCACGACCTTCTCCCAAACTTCACTATTCCGCGCGATTGCAACTGCAGCGACAGATTCCAGGTTGAGGCCAGCCTTCGCTTCGCTGTCGTTGTGGCAATCCAGACAAGAGCTTTGCAGCAACTCCAGGACGACCTGCGCCGGCAATTCCTTGGTCGATTGACGTTCGTCGGTCTCGGCACCATGGGCCGCGACATTCAGAGCCAGAGCCAGTACACAGGTCAGAAACGGGATCGCCTGTCGAATCATGTTTACATTCTGTAAGCGGCAGGTTGCTCGCAAGCACGTCTATTGTAAGTGCTTCACCAGGAATTGCAGCACTAGTTCACGGCGTGTCCGAGGTGACTGACACACATAGACTTCCATCCACATTGACTATAAAGAATCGCTGGACCACCACACACCTCACGTTGCTTCTTCCAACTTTGGCCACTTGTGTTCTGCGGGGTCGAGCAGCCGCATAGGGCTGAAGTAGTCGTAGGGATAGTCGTCCGGCTCCGAAGTGTCACCGAGGATGCGGTTGACGATACAGCGGGCACCATTGAACGAGACGGCGGTGCCCGAGCCAGCCATCCCGCCCAGGATGTATTGGCTACGCCCATCAAACACGCCGACGACGGGGTATTCGTCGGGGGTGTAGCTGACCGTGCCCGACCATTCGTTGGTGATGGTGTACGGCGCCCGGCCGAAGGCAGTTTGCAATTCGGTGCAGAGGTAGTGAGTTAGAAAACGCGAAGGCTGTATTCGTCCCGCCTCGCGATCGGGAACACGCGTGGCGTCCGAGCCGATCATCGTCTCGCCGCCGTGCCGTCCAAAGAACCCGCGGCTGCCGGAGATGCCGACATGCGGTTTCATTTCCGGAGGCCCGCCGGGACCACTGGCTGCCTGAGTTTGCGTCGCGCGGATCAGATCGTGGAACTGCGGCATCAGCAGCGGCGTGTAGGATTCGGTACAGAGCACGACGTGACGGGCGCGTATCTCGCCGCGCTCCGTGCGGACGATGTACTCGTCACTCGCGTCGTCGATGCCGAGCGTCTTTGTCCGCGAGAAGTGCTCGACCCGGGACGATTCCATGCCGCGACCCAGTAGAGACCAACACCACTTTGCCGGATGGAAGGATGCCGCGGCGATCGAGAAGCCCGCGTTGTGGCGTACGTTCATGCCAGTTCGCCGCTTTACTTCCTCGGGCGTGATACTCATCCAGTCGGTATAGCCGCTTTTCAGCGCCATCCGCACAGACTCGGCCAGAGAAGCTTGCTGATCTTCGTCGCGGGCCTGCACCCAACCTTCGCGGGCATAGTCGCAATCGAAGCCCTCTTCGCGCACCGTACGCTCGACCATGTCGCCGTTTCGGTAGCAAGCCTGGGCATAGTGGGCGGCGAACTGCTTGGCGAGTTGCATCTGTTGCTCCGCCGTCAGGTCGCGCCGCACCTCGTGCAGATAAGGCAGCACGGTCTGCACGACCATGTGATAGTAACGGCCCATCACGACCAAACCCTCGTTGCGGCCCGCCGAGCCAGTGGCTGCGTCGGCCATGTCCAGCGCGACGAGCTTCCTCCCCAGCGGCGCTTTCCGCCCCCAGTGATACGCCACCGCGCAGCCCGCCAAGCCGCAGCCAATGACCACCGTATCCGCCACTTTCGCCAGCGTTGCTTGCGGTCGCTCGGCCCAAGGATGATTCGCCAGCGGATTGCCGTCCTTCAACCACGTTGGCACCTTCGACACCTTCGTGGCAAACCGCGTATGACGCATGGCGTCGGGAATCGTGCACCACATTTGCGTCAGCGCCCAACTGATGAACTTCAACACACGCACGACTGGCGGGTCTTTCGGAAAGGTCATCGCCATGAACGTTCGCGCCGCGCGAAAGTCATGCCGGCGCACCGAAAACAACAGACGCAGACTCACGCGAACTCGAAGGCGAAGTGTCAGCGGCGGCAGCGAATCGTCAGGCATAAGCGGTGAGAGTCAATGTCTTCTAATCACCAATCGGAAGTAACTCGACGCGATCGCGAGCTCTGCTGTCTGTCACGACATTCTGGAGTTTTCGGCGCGAGTTCTCGCCATTCTAGCCGATCAGGTCTCGCGATTGCCATGCGGCCGCTTGCTCGGTAGATGGGGATGAAGGTCTGTTGCTCCAGGCCGGATAGAATCCGGCTTGGGAAAAACACCTCAAAAAGAGGAAGGGTTCCTGAAGCAGTTCGTGAATTGCGGCGGCTGGTTCGCTACCGCGAGCAACTGGCGGCTCGGCGAAAGTCGATCAAATTGCGTGTGAGAGCCGTAATCCCAAACCGAGGATCACCCACTGATCGACGGACAGCACTTTGTCGATTATATCGGTGTCTTCAACGTGCCTAAGGATCGTTCGAAAAATAAGTGGCGTAAGGTTCCAGCTTGCGAAGCTGGCATTCAAGCTACGCGGCCAGCAAATCCGCTACTTGACTATTACACCGCGTCGAACCGACAAGATCGAAAACATTGAACTGGTCAAAGGCAGCGACCGGACGGCCCCGGTGGTGGCCGTGACGGTTGAAATTGACGACAATGCTCGGCGCGAGCACAGACGAGCAATGATTATTCTTAGATTAGGAGGCGGATCGTGAAGTTCTTGATCGCCGTATTCTTCGTTGTCAACGTGTGGGCTTTGTCTGTCGCTGCCGAAGACGAAACGTTTTCTGTGCATCGCTTTGATCGTCATCAACTGACCGACGTCTATTACTCCGAGGGAGCGAATTTTGGCGACTTCAACAACGATGGCGTGATGGATGTGGTTCACGGCCCGCACTGGTTCGCGGGTCCGGACTACAAAGAGAAGCACGAAATCTATCCGGCCAAGGCACAGAATCGGCAACGCTACGCGGATAGTTTTTTTTCGTGGGTCTACGACTTCAACGATGATGGCTGGAATGACGTATTCACCGTCGGCTTTCCAGGCACGCCGGCCTACGTTTACGAAAACCCGACGAGCGACGGGCTCGAAAAGCCGTGGCCGAAGCACGAGGTGTTTGATTGGGTATCCAATGAATCGCCTCACTTCACGGATATCGTAGGCGACGAGCGTCCGGAACTGGTTTGCACGCGCGACGGGTTCTTTGGTTACGCCACGATCGATTGGAACAAGCCGTTGGCGGCGTGGAGTTTTCATGCTGTCTCCGAGCAAACAGCGCCGAAGCGATTCGGTCACGGTATGGGAGTTGGTGACGTAGATGGCGACAAGCGGCTTGACATCCTCACCAAGGACGGCTGGTTTCGGCAACCGCCGTCGCTCGACGGCGATCCGAAATGGGTGTTTCATCCGGTTGGCTTCGCGCCTCGCGGCGGGGCGGAGATGTATGCCTACGACGTGGATGGTGACGGCGATAACGACGTGATCACCAGCCTAGCCGCGCACGAGTTCGGCTTGTCCTGGCACGAGCACCTTCGCGACGGCGACAGAATCATCTTTCGCGAACACCTCATCATGGGCAGCAAACCGGAAGATAACACATATGGCGTGCTGTTTAGCGAACTCCACACAGTCAACCTGGTCGATATGGACGGCGACGGGTTGAAAGACATCGTCACCGGCAAGACATACTGGTCGCACCACACGCAGAGCCCGATGTGGGACGCGGGCGCGGTGGTGTATTGGTTCAAGCTGGTACGCGGCAAGGACGGTGTCGATTGGATTCCGTTCCAGGCCGACGGCGAGGCTGGTGTCGGCCGGCAAGTGATCGTCGGCGACGTTAACGGCGACAAGCTACCCGATGTCGTAGTTGGTGGAATGAATGGCTGCCACGTTCTGCTGCACGAAAAGAAACAGGTCAACGAAGAAACGTGGCGCGAAGCTCAACCTCAACCGCTAAAGAGGATTGCGGACGGATTGTCGCCCAAAGAGGCTGCCTCACAGATGACCGTTCCGTCGGGATTCCGAGTCCAACTTGCCGCCGGTGAACCAGATGTACACCAACCGGTCGCGTTCACGATCGACCATCGCGGCCGTCTGTGGGTGGCCGAAGCACACACGTATCCGATCCGCGCGCCCGAGGGCGAAGGCCAAGACAAGATCATCATCCTGGAAGACACCAACGGCGACGGCACGCTCGACTCGCGCAAGGTGTTCATCGAAGGGTTGAACTTGGTCAGCGGTATGGAAGTTGGCTTCGGCGGCGTATGGGTCGGCGCCGCGCCGTACTTGATGTTCATTCCCGACCGTGACGGCGACGACCGGCCGGACTCGGATCCGCAAATCCTGCTCGACGGCTTCGGCTACCAGGACACACACGAGACACTGAACGCGTTTATCTGGGGGCCGGACGGTTGGCTGTACGGCTGCCACGGCGTTTTCACGCACTCGCGCGTCGGCAAGCCTGGTACGCCAGACAAAGACCGCATGCCGATGAACGCGGCGGTGTGGCGATATCATCCGACGCGGCACGAATTCGACGTTTTTGCCTGGGGGACGAGCAACCCGTGGGGCGTAGACTTCGACGACCACGGCCAGGCATTTCTGACTGCCTGCGTGATTCCTCACTTGTACCACGTGGTTCAAGGTGCGCGATACCAGCGGCAGGGTGGCCAACACTTCAACCCGTACATCTTCGACGACATCAAAACGATCGCCGACCACGCGCATTACGTCGGTAACATCCGCGACCACGCCTGGTGGGGCCATGAACCGCACGCGCCGAATGACACGTTAGCAGCCGGCGGCGGGCACGCGCATTGCGGTGCGATGATCTACCTCGGCGACAACTGGCCCGACCGCTTCCGCAACCATGTCTTCTTCAACAACATCCACGGCAATCGCGTGAACCAGGACGTACCACAGCGAAGCGGCAGCGGCTTTGTCGGCCGACACGGCAAGGATATGCTTTTGGCCAACGACCGCTGGTTCCGCGGTATTAATTTAAAGTACGGCCCCGACGGCTCGGTGTACTTGATCGACTGGTACGACAAAAACGCCTGCCATCGCCGCACGCCGGAGATTTGGGATCGCACGAACGGACGGATTTACAAGATCAGTTACGGCAAGCCGAAGTCAGTTGAAGTTGATCTGGCTGCACGGTCAAACCGCGATTTGATTGAATTGCAACTGCACAAGAATGATTGGTACGTGCGAACAGCGCGGCGCATTTTGCAAGAGCGAGTCGCGGTCGCCCGCGATGAGGACGCGGCCCGGTCGGCCATCATCGCGGAGACGGTCGATCCGCTACGGGCGATTCTGAAAAAGCACGACGATCCGACGCGCCAGTTGCGCGCGATGTGGACGCTCCACGCAATGGGTTACTTGACGCTGGGCGATTGTCTCAACCACACTCACAGCCCGAACGAGTACGTGCGTGGCTGGTCAATTCAACTGATGACAGAAAGGAGTTTGCGAGATTCCGAGCAGTTGCGCGGCACGGCGTGCGAGCGATTCGCCGAGCTGGCCAAGGACGATTCTTCGCCAGTCGTCCGGCTGTATCTGGCTTCGGCGCTACAGCGTGTGCCGATTGCGGAGCGCTGGGAGATCGCGGAATACCTGGCAGGCCACGAAGAAGACGCCGAAGATCACAACCTGCCGCTGATGTATTGGTACGCGATCGAGCCGCTCGTTGCGGCTGACCCAGCGCGGGCGATTGCTCTTGCCGACAATTCACGAATCCCACTCTTGACCCGCTACATCTTGCGACGCGCGGCGTCCGACAACCGGCTGCTCGATTGGGTCGTCTCGTCCCTCGCTAAGGCGGAAGATGCCCAGCGCCAGTTGCTGCTACTTGACGAAATCCTGCAAGCGTTTGAGGGCCGCGTCGATATCCCAATGCCGCCGTCTTGGAAAGTCGCCTACGAGAAACTCACGGCCAGCGAAATGGAATCAGTTCGCGACCGGGCCGATGCGATTGCCGTCGTGCTGGGCGACCGCCGTATCTTTCCACGCATGAGAACGTTGTTAGTCGATGAAAAAGCGGCCGTGGAAAGACGCCGGCAAGCGCTGGACATCTTGGTCCGCGGCCGGGATCAGGAAGCCGTCGAAGGTCTTCAAACGGCGGTCGCCGAGCCCAAGTTGCGTGGTGCGGCGATTCGCTCCCTCGCGGCATTCGACAATCCCAAAACGCCGGCTTTGCTGCTGGCCGCCTACAGCAAGTTCAGCGAAGACGATAAACGCGATGCGATCGGGACGCTCGTGTCGCGTCCTGCCTACGCGTTTGCCCTGTTGGATTCCGTGCAGACAGGGCAAACATCCCGCACAGACCTGCACGCTTATCACATCCGCCAACTATTAGGCTTCCGCAGCGACGAACTCAACCGACGCATTAAGCAAGCGTGGGGCGAGTTTCGTGAATCGAGCGCGGACAAGCAGCAACAAATCGCTGATTGGAAAGAACAACTGACGGGACAAACATTGAGCAAAGCGGACACCAGCAACGGCCGGCGGCTTTTCAGCAAGACGTGCGCGAGTTGCCACGTGCTATTCGGCGACGGCGGCAAGGTCGGACCGGATATTACCGGTTCCAACCGTGCCGATCTGGATTACATCCTGGGCAACGTGATCGACCCCAGCGCCGTCCTGGGCAAGGACTATCGCATGACCCTGATCGCGACCGCCGACGGCCGAGTGGTTTCGGGTCTGGTGCAAAAAGAAACCGACAGTGCATTGATGGTCCGTACGATCAACGACACGGTGCTCGTTCCCAAAAGCGACATCGAGGAGCGGAAAACGTCGGAGCTTTCGTTGATGCCCGAGAAGTTGCTCGATAACTTGAAGCCAGACGAAGTGCGCGACCTGCTCGCGTATCTCGCCAGCCCCACTCAGGTCAGCTTGCGCGGCCCGCGCGCCCCAATCGATGCGAAGAGCGGCAAAGTTGCCAGCGCAATCGAAGGCGAGACGATGAAGATCATCGCCAAGTCCGCCGGCGACGCCCGCAGCCAGAAGATGGGCGTCTTTCGCAAAGACCGCTGGAGTGCTGCCGATCATCTCTGGTGGACCGGAGCCAAGCCGGGCGCGAAGCTCGACTTGGAGCTGTCGGTCGTGAAGGACGGAACCTACAACGTGGAGATCGTCATGACAAGAGCCCGCGACTATGGAATTGTCCAACTCTATTTGGACGACAAAATGCTTGGCGGGCCGGTCGATCTATTCAATTCCCTGGATGTGATTACGACGGGCGTACTGACTTATGAAAACCAGGCTCTCGCCACCGGCGACCATAAACTTAGAGTCGAAATTGTGGGCGCGAATCCAGAGGCTGAAAAGGCGTTCATGTTCGGGTTAGACTATGTGCGACTGACATTGTCAACTTCCAACAGCAGCGGATCACGCTGAACCGATCGACGCGATTGACAATCGAAAGGACAAATCATGAGTGACACGATCAATGTGGCGATGATCGGGCTAGGATTTGGTGCGGAGTTTATCCCGATTTACCAGCAGCATCCCAACGCTAATGTCCAGGCAATCTGCCGTCGAAACGAAGTGGAATTGAACCACGTCGGCGAGCGGTTTGGGATCGAAAAGCGGTACACGAGCTATGACGACGTGCTGGCCGACGCGGACGTCGATTACGTTCACATCAACAGTCCAATCCCGGACCACGCCTGGATGTCGCTGCAGGCGTTGGACGCCGGCAAACATGTGATGTGTACCGTGCCGATGGCTACGACTGTCGATGAGTGTCGCCAGATCGTCGAAAAGGTGCAGCAGACCGGCCTCAAGTACATGATGGCCGAGACCGTCGTCTACAGTCGCGAGTTTCTGTTCATCAAAGAGATGTACGAGAAAGGCGAACTCGGCAAGATTCAGCACCTGGCTGCATCTCATCCGCAGGACATGGACGGTTGGCCATCTTACTGGGAAGAGATGATTCCAATGCACTACGCGACGCACGTGGTCAGTCCTTGTCTGGGATTGCTTGACGGGCGAGCTGAATACGTGAGCTGTTTCGGTTCCGGGACCGTGCGCGACGACATCGCCGAAAAATCCGGAAACCAATTTGCCGCCGAGACCTGTCACATCAAGATCAAGGACAGCGACGTGTCAGCGCACATCTGGCGGTTTCTGTACGATATCGCGCGGCAGTACCGGGAAAGTTTCGATGTGTATGGGACGAAGAAGAGTTTTGAGTGGACGCTCGTGGAAAACGAGCCGCACGTAATTCATACGGCAAAAAAGCCCGAACCGGAGATTCCGCAGAAGGTCGAGGTGCCCGACTACGCTCACTTGCTCCCGGAGCCGATACGCAGGTTCACGCTGCCTCAAGAAATCCACGATACGGAACATTTGTCCTTCATCCAGGGCGGCGGGCACGGCGGCTCGCACCCGCATCTGGTGAACGAGTTTGTGCGGGCGCTGTTGGACGACCGCGATCCGTGGCCGAACGCGGTGCAGTCGGCCAACTGGACTTGTGTGGGCATTTGTGCTCATGAATCGGCCGTCAAGGGCGGCGAAATCGTGCGTTTGCCGGCATTCACATTAGAGTAGCATGGCGTTTTTGCACCATCGGGACGAAGCATAAGTTCACCGATCCAAATGACACTGATCAGTTCAGCGCCAGCACCGTCACGTCGAGACCGGCGTCCCTACCGCGAACGGTCGGATCTAATTCGATCGTGTGTTAACGACTTCGCCGGGTTGCACGTTTTGACTTCCCAGTTGGGTAAGGCTCATCAAAGACGAGGGCCGATTCTGGGAACGGCGGCAGCGCTTCGACCGGTGGAGGCGCTACGAACTTGTGACGCAGCTGAAACGTCGTCGATGCCGGCTTGTACCAGCCGACCGCGTTCTTCTTAAAGGAGGCATCGTGAAGATATACGTCGGCCTTGACCTCCCTGTCGCCGTCGGTGAACGTCAGCAGGCGGCTGAGTGGATGCGAGCCACCGTGATGCCGAGTCAGCGCGGCAACCTGCAGAAAATCAACGCCCCAGCGCGTCTCCGAGATCGTCTTGCCACCCCACTCGTCATCCGGTCCGCGCACGTGCGTGTGTCCGGCAACCCACAGATCGATGGCGCCGCGGCCATGTTCTTTGTGAAAGCTGTCCAGGAAATCCTCAAAGACGTGTGCGTCCTTCGTAAAGCGAAACTCGTTTGGGTCGTCGTTCTCGATGAGGTAGTAGAGATACGACGAACCTTCCGCGCCACCGCTGCTGCCGTGATACCGCGGATTGCCGTCGCCGCGGCCCGATGCGATCGTTGTGTCTCGCAGGGCATGATGATGCATCGTGATGATGATCTTGTCCTGATTGTCGAGGACCTGCCGCTTCCACCAGTTGAAGGTCTCGCGCGTGACCGCGCCTGCCAGATAGCCACCCGCCTTGCCATCATTGCTGTGACCGCGTCCAACCGGCTCCGGTGCATCGTTCCGATCGGCCAGCATGAGGAACAGGATGTTTCCCGCCTGAAACCGGTATCGCTCCCATCTGCCTTCGACGCCCGAGAACGCGGTGTTTTCGCCGAGAGGATCGCCCCACTTCCGAAACCACGATCCCGGGCCATGGTCGAAGTACGGTGCATCATGGTTACCGGGTACGTTGTAAACTTGCTCGCGACGATGTTTCGTCATCGCACGATATTGACGATGCAGTTCCTTTCCGTCTTTGTCACCGGGTGGCGTCTGATGAGCCGATAGGTCGCCGGCATCGACCATGATGTCCCAATCAAACGCCGGAGCACCCTCGATAAGTCCTTCCGACTGCCGAATCGCCAGCGCCAAGCTCTCGCGACCTCGCCGGATATCAGCCGGCAGGTGAGAGCAACTCGCCGCCCACACGCGGAACGCTCGGCGCGGCTGTTCGGCACTGTGTACGGCCCCAACTGAGAGCATCAGAATCATTGAAACAAACAAGGCGTAACCGTGATGGCTTCGCGTCTTCAGCTTCGCTCGCGTGCTGTTCATCAGTTCGGTTCCGTTTCGGAGATCTTCACCTTCGCCAGATAGATGCTCGCTTTGCTTTCGTGAGACGAATAATAGCTGATCCATAAGAGGCCTTCATGCCACACCATTCCCGCGTAACTTGTGTCACCGCCAGACGGAAGTTCCAGCACTTCGGTCAACTTCGCGCTCTCCGCGTCCAGCCACGAAAGCGACGTTCGCGTACGGCCGCGATAAAGCCGCGTCACTGCCAGGATTCGCCCGTCAGGCAGTTGAAGCATGTTGGGACCGCCGATGCGAACATTCAAGTCGCGCCACTTCCACTGGATGTACGGCGGAGTCGATATTCCAAGCTGGGCCATCTTGTCTCCGGTTTCGTGCCTGAGCAGACAGAGTGCCGATTCGTCCTTGAGAAACAGCATCTTGTCCTCTCCGCAACCAGCCGGCGCGGAGACCTGCTTGACCAGCGTCTCGAATTCGCGGCCATCGGCAGATCGATAGAATCGCAGCTTGCGAGTCGTTCGAACTCGCTCCGTGCTGTAGCCCATGCTGTATGCCGCACCTTCATGCCAGTGGGCTCGCCATAGCCAAAAACCAGGGTCGCCAATCTGCCGGCCATCGTCCCAAGTGCGTCCGCCGTCCGCGGAGAACCAGCACATCGAGTAGTATCTGACCTTGGCGTCCGCGATCATGCCAGCGCCGTTGAGCATCAAGCGACCGTCCGGTGTTGTCGTGATCTTGGCGTCTCGCAAGTCATAGGCGGGCGACTTGATCAGCGCCAACGATTCCCATTGCTCACCGTCGGAGGACGTAATCACTCGCAGTGCTCCATCCGGCGAGACATGAGCCGATCCCTCGCGGAACACGCAGTACCAGCGATCGTTGAACCGCAGTAAATCCGTGAACGCGTTGTGACGCGATTTGTGCCAAATGCGCCTCGACTCGATGAGCACTGGATTCCCGGTGCGTAGGCCCTCGCCGTCAGCGACAGCCAGTTGTGAACCAACGCACGACAACGCAATCAGCGTGTATGTGGCGAGAAGAAGGGACCGTCGAGAATCGGTTCCGTGGTTCATATTGACCTCACTGTTGGCAGCAATCAGCAGGGGCTATGCGCCGCGAGCAGCATGTTCATAGCGCCTTCCTGGCAAAGCGTTACTTCCAGCGGCGAACGTCGTTGTAGCAGGTTACGCCGCGAAAGGGTATTATCGCGACCTCGTGCATGTTGGCGGCGTCTTTGAGCCTCCTGCATCACGTTCAACTCTTGGAGTGTTTTCCGTGAAACTGCTACCTGCTGTTTGCCAAGACATTCTGGAGTTTTGTGCGCGAGTTCTCGCCATTTTGCGGGGCTCATCCCGTCGAGTCAAAAAACTCATCCGCCGGAAACGTTCTTTGGCAATTTGGAGTTAGACTCCGTGCTTACGAAAGAATCTCGGCCGAAGGGCGGCGGGAGCCTGTCACTTCATGAGGTTCCGTGCTGCGTGATCGTGGTTTGAGTTGCACATCACGACTGGTGCGCAGAAGGTCAGAACGTTGCGTATGCGGGTGATGTTTTGCGACTGGCCGATTGGACCGCTCAAGCACCGTCGCGGTAATAATATCGCAGCAGGCCACCAAGGCGTTCGCGGCACTGGATCTCGCCGTCGGTTCGATCGACGTGATTCCTCGGCTCGATCAATCGATTACCCAGGGATTCGTGATTGCGTTCCCGGTGGCAGTGATTGAGATAGGCGCTCACAGCCCGACGGAGTGACTTCTCACCGAAGAAAATCATTCGGGAAAGACACTCCGATTTGATGCTCAAGTGAAACCGCTCAAGACGAGCGTTCAAATTCGGCGATTATGGCGGAAGCCTCACGGGCTCCACGTCAACCTCTTCGAGCACGGTGCGGAACGCGGCGCTACACAGGCATCGCGATCCATCAGGATATATTTCTTGTCTTTCAGGAAGCCGTCGAAGGGATCGGCCAAGTTCCTGGTGACTTGCTTCATCCGTCGATGTTCGCTGTAATCTCATTTCTGGGCCAACGCACGGTCGCGCGACCTCAACCATATCGGTTTCGCCTGAAGCCAGAAACTGAGCTCTCTACACCAAAAGGAAAGCCATGAACGGATCGTCTGCTAACCGCCTCGGGATCCGGATTCTTCTTGTTGCATCCATGTGCGGCTCGTTCAGTTCAAACGTTGGGGCTGCGACTGCCCTCGCTTCCGGGGCCCCAATGGTGATGGAGTCGCTAATGACGCAAGCATTCCCACGGAGTGGAGTGACACGACCAATCTCAAATGGTAACGGGAGATGCCAGGGAAAGGGTTTTCCAGTCCCATCGTGATCGGTGACTACGTCTTTGTTACTTGCTACTCAGACGCAGAGGGCGATCTCAAGAACCTGAAACGCCATTTCCTGTGCGTTCAACGTAGTGACGGCGAAATCGCCTGGTCCAAGGTCGTACCATCCAGCGCACCGAAAGTCCGTGGACCGTCATTTGGAACGGGACACGGCTATGCCTCGCACACGCCTGCCAGCGACGGTGAACGCATTTACGTTCTGTTCGGCAACACGGGTGTACTGGCGTTCGATATGAAAGGGAAGCAGCTCTGGCAGAAAGACGTGGGGCAGGAGAGTGCCGCGATGTTCGGATCCGCAGCCAGCCCGATTCTGTACAAAGACCGACTGATCGTCACCGCTGGCGGCGAGAGTGAATCAATCCGTGCGCTGGACAAACTAACTGGTCAGGAACTTTGGAAGTCCGAGGCATCGAGCTTGTCACGGTGCTATTGCACACCATCGATCGTCACGAATGCAAAGGGCGAAGACGAGCTGGTGGTTTCGGTCCCGTATGAGACATGGAGTCTGAAGCCAGAGGACGGAAAACTCCGCTGGTACGCCGAAAGTCGCGTAGACACCAATTCTTGCCCAACGGTTGTTGCGGGCGATGGTATCGTCTACGTCATCAGCGGGCGCACCGGTGGGCGGGGGGCGATCCGCACTGGCGGAAAGGGTGATGTCACGGAATCCGAAGTCTTGTGGTCGATTGGCGGCGGCGCCTACGTTCCATCCCCGGTGCTGTACAAGGGCCATCTCTATTGGATCAACGATCGCGGCGTCGCCGCCTGTGTCGATGCCAAGACCGGCAAGGAAGTAGCCAGGAAGCGAATTGGCGGCCAGTTCTACGCGTCGGCAATGCTGATCAGCGACACGCTCTACTTCGTCAGCCGCTTCGGCGGGACTTACGTGTTCAAGGCAACGCCCGAGCTGACGCAAATCGCGCACAACGAACTTTCCGACGAGAGTGACTTTAGTGCCAGCCCGGCCGTCAGCAACGACCAGCTCATACTGCGGTCAGACAAATACCTGTATTGCATTGCACCGGAGTAGAATTCCGAGGGGATCCCGTGTCACTATGGAAGTGTAGCCACTGGTGCGATCGCATCGTATCGAATCGACCGATTCTCCAGCCGGATAGTCCTCCTCGGAAGAGCGAGAAGCTGAATGCGGCGATTCAATGTCGCGTTTCTGGCGAAGCTGGCCTGAAGATGCCAGAATTGTTGTCGGATCGGTCACCTGCAGGCGACACCCATGTGTGGCGGGAGATTGGGTTGCCACCGTCGAACCGGAACGCGTAGATCAATTCTCACACTCAGGAAGTCCTCACCATGAACTGTAAACTCATCACCGCTTTAGCGATTCCACTTCTCTTCCTTTGTAACATCGGCAGTGCGCAGAAGCTAACGTCTGACATTCCCTACGTCGAGAACGGTCACGAACGTCAGGTTCTCGACATCTACACATCCGAAAGTGCGGCCAATGCGAGGCTTCCGGTCATGTTCTGGATCCACGGCGGCGGGTGGCAGGTCGGCGACAAGAGCGATGTCGCGCTGAAGCCCAAAGTGTTGACTGAGCGGGGACTTGTCTTCGTATCAACGAACTACCGTCTGTTGCCCGACGTGGAGATGGATGTGCTGATCCGCGACGTCGCCAAATCGCTTGGTTGGGTGTACAGGAACATCGCCAAATATGGCGGCGATCCGAAGCGAATCTTTGTCGGCGGACATTCCGCCGGCGCCCAACTCGCGGCGTTGATTTGCATCGATGAGCGTTACCTGAAAGAAGAAGGCGTCTCTTTCGATGTCCTTAAGGGGTGTGTGCCGGTAGATGGCGACACTTACGACATTCCGAAAATCATCATGACGGCAGAGCACCGGCAGACTCTCTATGGCGGCAAGATGTTCACGTTTGGTCATCGGCAGAAGTTTGGGAACGACCCGGAAAAACACGTCGACTTCTCAGCTGTGACGCACGTCACGAGGAACAAAGGCATCCCACCGTTCCTCATCCTGTTCTTTTCCGGCAATCCCGACACCAGAGCTCAGGCGCGGCGTCTCGAAGCCGTGCTGACGCAAGCTGATATCCCGGCCACGGCGTATGGCAAACGGGACAGCAACCACAGCCGCCTGAATAACAATCTTGGCAAACCCGACGATCCGGCAACGCAGGAACTCTACAAGTTTCTCGACGCGCTTATCG
>PBSM01000160.1 GCA_002726245.1 Planctomycetaceae bacterium
CATGTCGTTTCTTAGGCATCTAAACAATCCTTTCCCGGCCGTCGGCCGGAGAGGATTCTCTCACTTAACATGGATCAAGTTTAGGGGAGGAGGTCAGCTGAAGCATTGTTTGACCGCGAGTATCTGCGCGGCTCGTTTAAGTTGGCTGGGCGATACGACACCAATCCCGCCGTCATTCCGTCAGCCAATAACTTCGGCATTCCTCTGGCTTCCACGCCCTCGGCGGGCAGCCTTTACAAGGGAAACTTCAGCTACGACCTGGTTCGTGACTACAACTTCGACTTGACTGCTGGGTACGCATTCCTGCATACCTCGAATGACAAGGCTCATGGATTCGATCTGCTTGATAACGCGGCCCACCTAGCCGCCACCCGTCGCGGTCTATGGCGCGGTCGGCCGGTTCAGGCGGCTGTTCGTCTGGATTATGACCACTTGCTCGTCGGGAGCGATCCGTTCCTGCAGAGGATGCAAGCGACTCCATCGTTCACACTGACGCACTCCGACTTTGATACAACCAGTTTTCTCTTTCGCTATACGCTGTACGACTTTGTCGGAGCGTTGAATCTCGATAGCACTCCATTCGACCAGGACGCGGACAACGTGACGGTTGGCATCGTGCGGCAACGACAACTACACGACCGCGACAAAAGCGTCTACGGCGGATACTACTACGATCACACATTCGCCGAAGGCAGTAACTTCCACTACGACGGCCACAAGCTACAAGTTGGCTTGCAATGGGACCTGCCGTGGCACGGCATGCAGCTAAACGTCGAGGGTAATGCTTACTTCCGCGACTACGATAACCCACATTCTATTTTTGGCGTGCCCCGTGGTGATGACGAGTACTTCGGCCAAGTACGGCTCGTCTATCCTCTGACCGACGAATGGCATTTGTCAGCAGAATGGACATTCGACCGGAACGATTCCAATCTCGTGATTAATGATTACCGCAGAAGCGTGTTGGGTATCGCGATCGAATACCGGTTTCCGCCCTCGTACTCATCTCGCGGACTCTGATTATCCCGATTCGCGTTTCGTTGGGCGGCCTTGCGCGTTGGCTTCGCGAAGGTCGCGAGTTCAGGCAGCACCGCTCCGGAACAGGGCTTCCATCACCTTGCCTTGGTTGAGCCGCGTGGGACGTGCGAGGCGGTCGTCGAGTATGGTCCGTCTTGCCGATGACCTGCCCGCCTTCCACGCCAGCACCGGCGAAGACGGCAGTGTAGCCCCAGGCCCAATGACCGCGCCCGGGTTTCGAAGCACCCGGCATCATCGAGAGCTTGGCCGAGCGACCGAACTCGCCAACGACGATGACCAACGTACGCTCCAATAGAGCCCGATCGAGCAGATCGTCTAGCAGCGCGCTGACACCTCGATCGACTTGCGGTAATAACCGGTCCTTCAAACGCGGAAAGTTGTCAGTGTGCGTGTCCCAACTTTGCACGATGCCCATGTTGCATTGCACCACCGGGACTTTAATCTCCACCAAGCGACGAGCGAGCAACAACGATTGCCCGAGCGTGTTTCTCCCATAACGGTCGCGGTCTTTCGCTGCTTCGCTTTGGATGTCAAACTGCATTGGTTAGCTTCGCCGATGTCAGCATCGAGTACGCCGCTTCCTGTTGACTGGTGAATTGGCGGCGACGAGCCAAGCGGTCGAGACCCGCTTGCTGCTGGTTCACACCGCTCAGCAATTGCTGGCGATCACCTAACACATCGCGATAGACGCGAGACTCGCTTCGAGATTGTGTGTGACACGGGCGATGTGGTTTACCGACTGAATTGGCAACGGGCTAGGCATGCGGATGTCTCCGTGTGGAAAGGTGGCGGCAGCAGTTGGGTCGCGTCATGCTACAACGCTGATCTAAGGATGTCTTCGAGATCCTGCTGGGTCGGAAAACGCGGATTGACGCGCAGGATTCGCTGCAATCCGATCGCCTTCTCGGCCATAGCGGGGAGTTGATCTGAACAGACGCCGACATCGGACAGCCGCTCCGGAATGCCGATGTCCGCTTTGAGACGCGCGACGGCTTCGACCGCCCGCATCGCAGCCGCTTCCTCATCCAGCCCTGCGATGTCCTCGCCCAGCAACTCGGCAATGCGGGCCAGTTGCGGCAACCGCGCGGGGGCGTTGAAACGCATGACGTAAGGCAGCAACAGCCCGCAGCCGCACCCGTGTGGCGTGTGGGCTACTTCGGCGAGGGCGTATTCCAAAGCATGAACGACAGCGACGCCAACGTTCGAGAACGACATGCCCGCCGTCGTGGCAGCCAACGACATCCCTGTGCGGGCTTCTAAGTTGCTGCCGTCCGAAACCGCCGCACGCAGATTGCGTCCGACGAGCCCAATTGCCTGCTCGGCCAACACATTGGCGATTGGATGACGACCTTGATATACGGTACGCTCGCCTGTGGGTAGCGGGAACTCTTCGTTATCGACCGCCATGTACGATTCAATCGCGTGCGTCAGCGCATCAATGCCGCTGCCGGCGGTCACCATCGGTGGACAGCTCAACGTGAGCGTCGAGTCCACCAGCGCGACATTGGGCCGGATGTAGTTGCTCAGGATCGCGAACTTCTTACCCGCACCGGTGTCGTTCAGCACCGCCGCCGCCGTCACCTCCGATCCCGTTCCCGATGTTGTCGGCGCAAGGATCAATGGAAAGACAGGCCCCGGAACGAGTTGGTCTCCGGCCCAATCGTGGCACGTGCCGCCGTGGGCGAGCAGTGTGGCGGCGGCTTTGGCAAGATCCATGTTACTGCCACCGCCCAAGCCGAGGAGTGTATCCGGTTTGAATTCCTGCGCCAGTTCAACAGCGCGGTTGACGGCGTGTACCGGCGGGTCGGGACGTCCTTCGTCAAACACATTGACCGTCACGCCTGAAGCCGTCAATGGCCGGCGGATCCGATCAACGATTCCGGCATCGACGAGTGGTTTGTCTGTAACAATCAACAACCGCTTGGCACCGAGACGCGCTGCGACGTCACCCAATTGTTCGACCGCGTTCGCCCCGAACAACAGTTGTCCCGCCGTGTTAAAGGTCCATGTCGTGCGAGTTGTCGCCATGTCTACTCCTCGTTAATGGTCTGTCTCGCCTGTTTGATTCCCGCTAGCGTTGTGTCGCACGTCCTTGGCGGACAATGCCGCCGCCGAAGTAGAGCGGAATTTGTTCCGCGCCGCAAGAATTGTGGTAGAATCAAGACGTATGCAGATCGCAGAACTCATATGACTTCCACCTCAATCACGATGTCTTCCGAATCCGGAGACTGGACGCTTCCGCTATGGACCTTGTATTGAACTTGCAACCAGAATTGGTAGACCGGTTGCGAGAAAAAGCAGTGCAGGACGGCATTCAGCCTGAAGCGTGTGCGTTGAAGTTGCTGGAAGACCAACTCACGACACCGCCGCCGTGGGAGATGAACGAGAGCGAATTGCTGTTGGAAGCCTCTCGCGGTCTGCCCGAATCCGTCTGGCAGCGGTTTCGCGAGTTGATCGAAGTCAGGCAAGAGGAAGAACTCAACGAAACCGATCATCATGAGTTTGTCGAACTGAATGAATTAGTCGAGAAGACGTATGCACGCCGGATGACCTATGTTGCCGAACTCGCGCTCCGTCGCAGTGTGCCGTTACGCGACTTGATGAACGAACTGGGGTTTCCGGATTATGGGCGAGCCTGAACCGCGCGTGCCGCGCCCGGTACGTGATGCGGTGTTCGAGGCTGCGAATACTGCCTCAGCCAGGCACAGTTCAGCCCTAGTCCGTTCAGCGTCGAGCACATTGTGCCTCGCGGCGAGGGCGGCGGAAACGACATCACCAATCTGGCCGCGGCGTGCATGGGATGCAACGGTCACAAACACGCCTGCCAGGAAGAGGCCGATCCGTTGACGGGTGAGCGCGTGCGATTGTTTCATCCGCGGCGCGACACGTGGACTGAGCATTTCAGTTGGAGCGACGATTACTTCTACATCATCGGTGGCACGCCCATCGGCCGGGCGACTGTTGCACGGTTGCATTTGAACCGGTCCGGCGTTGTTAATCTCCGCAAGTCACTACGGCGACTTGGCTTCATCCGCCGCCATGGCATGACTCCGTTCAATGAAAGTTAATGAAGTCGCAGTGCGGCCACTACGATTCTGCAATCAAGGCCCTCAAATACGTCACAGCCTCCTCGACTGCCTTCGTCTCGTCGGCCTGCGGATCTTTCAGGAAATCGATCTCGACGCACATCACTCCGTCATAGCCGCCGTCCGTCAGCGCTTTCACGACGCCAGGCATATCGATGATCCCGAAACCGCAGGGAGCGCTCGCCCAAAAAGTCCAGTCTTGCGGCGAACCGTGACCCGGGTCGATATCTTTCATGTGCGTAGCGTAAGTGTACCTGGCCAGCTTCTTTGCCGCTTCAACAGGATCTTCGAAGGCACGCAAGGTGTTGCCGCTGTCGAAATTGACGCCAAGGTACGGCGAGTTGACGTTGGCCAGGATTTCCAGGATCTCGTCTGACGTGAAATCGATGTGGTTTTCGATCGCCAGACGCACGCCTACATCTTCGGCCCGCTTGACCGACTCTTTGAGAATGGCCGAGAGCCGTTCGATTTGCGGCCCATGCGATTCGTGGCGAAACATCAGGCTGCTGCCGACGATCCGCATGACGTCGGCACCCACCGCCTTGCACGTCGCCAGGTGACTCTCCAGATCCACTGCCGCCTCCGGTTTCTTTCCGCCTTCCAGCCCGTCCGGATGTCCCCAAGCCACCATGCGGTCCAAGTTGTGTTTGTCGAGCTTGTCTTTGAGCCTTGCCAAATAGTCGGGATCCACGCTGGGCAGGAAGCAGGTTTCCAGCGAAACGCCGTCCGCGCCGAGTCGGATCGTTTCGTCGATCGACTGCTCGAACTCCCATCGTGCGCCCGGATCGATTTGGTTCGGGTAAATCTCACCGAAAAACCGGTGGTAGCTGTAACTGTCAATGCCGACCTTCATGAGCATGTTCCCATTTCTCGCAGGTGGTATCTATCGGCTGGCAACATAGCGAGCTTTGGCATCAGACCAAAAACGTTCTCCATGGCGTGTTGTCACGCGAGCCCTTCCACTGGCGGTCAGTTGGGCCAGCGCTGCGGCCACTTCCCGCGCGCTCCGCAAACTCAGAGCGCGAACCAATCCCTCCTCGCTCATCGGATGACGTTTGACGATCTCCATCACGGAGTCAGCCAGGTCGTCCTCGTCGCCAAGATCGATCTGTACGTCTGCCGGAGCAACAATGTGCGCGACTTCTCCCAGAATCGCCTGAGCCCGCGCAAGAGTCTCGTCGTCCGGTACTTCGACCGAAGCTTCGGTGGGCGGGCGGACGGGGAGATTGATATGCACGTCGTCCGGGCGGATGCGGCGGATGACGGAGGCAATATCTTCCAAGGCGGCGACCGAATCATTCAGTCCTTTGATTAGCATCACCTCGATCCACAATTTGCCTTCGAACTCGTTGCGCAGCGCGATCATTCCTTCAACGAGCCGACCAAACGTCAACTCGGCCACGGGACGATCGATGCGTCGATAGAGCCGCTCGCTACCCGCGTCGAGCGTCGGCATCACGGCGTCGGCCGGCAGCAAGTGGCGCCGCACTTCCGGAAGATACAGCAGCGAACCGTTCGTGATGACGGCGATCGGGATCTCGGTACAGGCCTTCAATTCCCGGATCATCCAGCCCAGGCTGGCGTGCAGTGTCGGTTCGCCGGAACCGGCAAACGTCAACCAATCGATCTGGCCGGGCTCGTGCGACGCGAGAGCTGCGTTGACCTCGGTGATGATGGCTTCAGGAGAAAAGTAATCCCGCCGGTCATTCGCTGGTGGCGACGTGCGGCCAAGCTGGCAATAGATGCAATTCCAGTTGCAGGTCTTCAGCGGAATCGGATCGATCCCAAGTGATCGGCCAAGACGCCGCGACGGAACTGGTCCGAATACGTATTTCATAAGTAGCTGCCGAATCATGTCTACGCGACAACGTCTCCAATCACTCGCGGGTTGAGCACGCCGGGCTCGAAGACCTCGTCCACCGTGCCGTTCGCGGAGCGAACAACGACTATGCAACAATATCGTGGATCACTCGGCCGGCGACACCGGTCAGCCGCATGTCGAGGCCGCTGTACAAATAGGTTACTCGTAGGTGGTCGAGTCCCAGCAGGTGCAGGATCGTAGCGTGGAAGTCGTTGATGTGGACGCGATCGACGGCGGCTTTGTAGCCGACTTCGTCCGATTCGCCGTACGTCGTGCCGCCTTTCACACCCCCGCCCGCAAACCAAGCCGTAAAGCAATGCGGATTGTGATCGCGGCCTGGTTTCTCGCCGGTTTGAGCGATCGGCAAACGGCCGAACTCGCCCGCCCAAATGATCAGCGTCTCGTCAAGCAAGCCTCGCTGAGCCAGATCGGTAATCAACGCGCCGACTGGCTGGTCGGTCTCGACAGCGAATTGGGAATGGTTTCCCTTGATATCAACGTGCCCGTCCCAGCTCCGTTGATTTTCCATGCCGCCGGAGTAGATCTGCACATAGCGGACGCCACGTTCGACCAGCCGCCGGGCTGTGAGGCATTGCCGGGCAAAGTGGTCGCAACGCTCGTCGCCGATGCCATAAAGCTGCTGGATGTGTTGCGGTTCGCGCTCGATATCGATCGCGTCGGGCGCGGCGGTCTGCATGCGGTAAGCGAGTTCAAAGCTTTCGATCCGCGCCGCCAATTCGGCTTCAGCGGTTCGCGTCTGCTGGTGCTTCTCGTTGAGCGATTTGATCAGATCGAGCTGGCTGCGTTGCTGGCCAACGGTCATGTGAGCGGGCCGCTGCAGGTTATCGATCGGCGAACCTTTGGGTCGCAAGTGTGTGCCTTGATACGCACCCGGCAAGAACGCCGCGCCCCAGTTCGCCGCGTGTCCCTTGGGCAAACCGCGTCCTTTGGGGTCGCTCATGACAACGAATCCGGGCAAGTTGCTGCTCTCGCTCCCCAAGCCGTACATCACCCACGAGCCAACGCAGGGAAAACCCATCCGCGGCCTTCCGGTGTTCATCTGAAACAGGGCCGGCGAATGGTTGTTCGAGTCGGTGAAGCCCGAGTGGATAAACGCCATCTTATCGACGTGTTCGCCCAGATGCGGAAAGATCTCGGCGACCATCTTGCCGCACTCGCCGCGCGGCGTGAACTTGAACGGCGACTTCATCAGCCCGCCGACTTGCTTCGAGAAGAAGCCGGTGGTGTTCTTAAACGTCGGGTCGAATTCACGAATCGGCTTGCCGTCCCATTTCTCCAGTGCCGGCTTGTAATCCCATGTATCAACGTGACTCGGGCCACCATTGATATGTATCCAAATCACGCGCGTCGCCCGCGCCGGAAAGTGCGGCGGTTGCACCGCGAGCGGGTTTAGTGCGCGACTGCCCAGTTCGCCCGCAGTCGCAGTCTGACCGTTGCTGAACAGTCCTTCGTCGTTCAACAAACCGATCAGGCCAAGCGTACCGAAACCGCCGCCGGCGCGCCTTAGCAGCTCGCGGCGGGAAAAAGGTAAAAGCGAGCGTCCAGGCTGTCGGTTGGAGCAACTCATGCGATAACTTTCCGGTTCGGCCATGTCCTTGCTATGATGCTAGAAGACAGAAAGGGACCTGTGCTATGAAAACTCAAACGACGGCGACCGTTGTTGACGGCATGTTGAAACTGGACGAACCCATCGATTTGCCCGACGACAGCCGTGTCCGCGTGACAATCGAGGCGGTCGAGGAATCGCAACGACGGTGGCAGGACGCCCTCGATGCGTTGGAGCAGTTGAAGCAGGAACGCCCGATTCACTCCGGTAGCCGTCGCTATACGCGGGACGAGCTTCATGAACGCCGTTGATACCAACGTCTTGGTCTATGCAGTCGATGCGACGGAGCCTACCAAGCAGGCGCGTGCGACAGCGATCCTCGGAGAGTTGAGCCAGCGTGACGAGCAACTTGTGGTCCCTTGGCAGACCGCCGTGGAGTTCCTCGCCTGCCTGCGACGTTGGGAAAATGAGAGTCGCATCACGCGCGACGACACCCACGCCTATCTGATTGATTTCTTGGCCGTGCCGCCGATCGTCTTCCCATCCATCGCGGCACTCGACATTTCGCTCGACCTCAGTTCCCGCTACAGTCTCTCGCATTGGGACAGCATGCTCCTGGCGGCTTGCATCGAAACCGGCGTCGATACGCTCTACACCGAGGATCTCGATGCGGGCACGACCTACGACTCGGTCCAGGTCGTCAATCCGTTTGTTTGATCGATCAATCCACATAGACGAACTCGTTCAAACTCATCAACGCTTGGCAGAAGTTAGCCAGGGCCAGCCGTTCGGCGTCGGACTTGCTGGCCTGTTCGTAAGACGTTGTTTGACTCGCGACAAACGTCGCGGATGTCTTGAGTTCGTCGTCGGTCGGGGCGCGGCCCAATGCGAGGCGATAGCCGCGCGTGATAGCTTCGTCGATTGGACGTTCCGCCAGACGTTTGCCAAAGCCGTCGGCACAGGCTCGCGCTTGGGAGTTGTTGATCAACATCAGGGCTTGTGGCGCGATGGTCGTGTTGCTGCGGCGCCCAATGCTGACTAGATGTTCGGGCCAATCGAACAGCATCATCGTTGGGATCAGCTTGCTCCGCTTGATGAAGAAGTAGACGCTGCGGCGGCGCATGTTCTCGTCGAGCGAACCGGGGCCGTACATCGTCGAGTCGAGGATTCCACCTACATGCAGCATCGCGTCACGGATCGCTTCGCCTTCCAACCGCCTCGGCGTCCGCCGCCAGTACAGTAGGTTTTCGGGATCGAGTTCGTGGGGTAGGCTTCCAGCCTGCCGGGCCTGATCGCCGGTGCTGGATGGCAGGCTGGAAGCCTGCCCCACGTCGCTGCTCTGCATATACACCGTGCTGGTCATGATCAGTTTGTGCAACCGTTTCAGCCGCCAGCCGTGAGCGATCAGATCCCGTGCGAGCCAATCGAGCAATTCCGGGTGAGTTGGACGCTGGCCTTGGTATCCGAAATCATTAGGCGTGGCGACAATGCCGCGGCCGAAGTGATGTTGCCAGAGGCGGTTGACGATCACCCTCGCCGCCAACTGCCCCGCGCCGTGTTTGGCGTCGGTCAACCATCGCGCCAGACTTGCGCGCCGGAAGCTGGTGCGCGTCCAATCGGCTGGCGGCGCAACGTGCCAGTGCGAAGCTTCCTTCCCGCCCCGCGTCAGTACCTGCAAGAAGCCGGCATCGACCTCTTGTTGCTTCTGCTTCACGTCACCACGAGTCAAGAAGAACGTCTTGGGGTAGAAATGTGGGAAGCCGCGGCCGTCGGCGTGGTGCTTTGTATGCGGGAAACCTTCGCTGGTGACCTGTACTTTGACCGTCTTGGGTTGCTCGTCGTTTGGATTCAGCTCAATATCGACTTCGCTACGGATCGTCGTGGTGAACGTGGAGACCAACCGATAATAATCGATCATCGGGATCGGATCGTATTTGTGTTCGTGGCACCTCGCGCAGCCAACGGTCAGGGCCAGGAACGTCGATCCAACCGTGCTGGCCATGTCGTCGAGTTCGTCATACCGCGCGGTCTCGAATTCTGCTTCGGTGAGCTGCGTCGGAAACGCGCCCGCCCCCAGAAACCCCGTTGCCATCATCGCCAGCGGATCGTTCGGAGCCAGTTCGTCGCCGGCGACCTGCCACTGGACGAACTGGTCGTAAGGCATGTCTTGATTCAAAGCCGTGATCAAGAAGTCACGATAGTGGTAGGCATGCGGCCGGTCGTAGTCCTGCTCGTAACCGTGCGATTCGGCGAACCGCGCAACATCCATCCAATGCCGCGCCCAACGCTCGCCGTAGTGCGGCGAATCGAGCAGGCCGTCGATCAGTTTCTCGTAGGCTTTCGGATCGTCTGTGCTGACGAACGCATCGACTTCTTCCGGTGTCGGCGGCAGTCCAGTTAAGACGAAGTAAGCGCGGCGGATTAACGTACGGTCATCGGCCAGACCGTTCGGACGAATCCCACGCTCTTGCAACTTGGCCTGGATGAGCCGATCGATCGGCGTTCGCACCCAGGGATCGTCAATCTTCGGCGGTTCAGCCATGTTCAGCGGCTGGAAAGACCAGAACTCGCGATCCTCGTCCGTGATTTCGTTCGCCGGTCGCTTCGCCCGGATCGTGACTTGGTCGATGCCCGGCCAAGGCGTTCCCATTTCCACCCAGTGCCGAAGCACTGCGACTTGTTCGTCGGCAAGTTTCTCCTCGGGCGGCATCGCCGTGTCCGAGTCTTCGTAAGCAACTGCCTTGATGATTAGACTCTCGTCCGGCTTTTTCGAGACGACTGCCGGTCCGGTCTTGCCGCCGTTGAGAATCGCTTCCAACGAATCAAGCCGCAGTTTCCCTTCCTGTTCATCCTTGCCGTGACATTCATAGCAGTGCTTCGCCAGCAACGGCCGCACCTTGGTCTCGAAGAACCTTGCCTGCTCCGTCGTCGGTTTAGCGGGCTTGATCACTTCGTCCGCCGGCATCGACGTGCCGGCCACCAACACAACCACGAGACTCGCGAAGGCAGCCGCCAAAAAGTTCGTAGGACGGGCACTCCTGCCCGTCACAAACTCGACGGGCAAGAGTACCCGTCTTACTTTCCGCCGCTGTCTTGAGCAGCTCGCCCGAAAACGTCGCGTGAGGGTCTCGTTCTTCATCGCATACCTTCACATAACCGCCGATCGCTCCGCAACTTTTGTGCTACTCGCGAATCGATTTCTCTCCGTCGGCGGTAGGCAATCCGTGGGCCTTGAACAATTCGCCGTAGGTTTCGCCGGAGGACGCTTTCACCGCTTCCACTTTCTTCAACGCAGCTTGTAGTTCCTCAAGTATCTTTCCCTCTTCCGCTTTCTTCGCGTCAACTCCGTTCTTGCGGGCCGCAGCGATTCGGTCCTTGGCGTTGCCTTCGATCAACTGCGAGAGCTCCCAGCCATAGGCGTTCACAACGTACTTCTTCTTACCTTTTACGTGGCAGGTGTAACATCCGGTTTTCTTGTACGTGGCTTGGAATTCCGCATCGCCACTCTCTTTTACGTACTTCGCGTCGAACGCCTTCTTGAAGGGAGCGGTCGCCAACGTTGTGCTGGCCGCGAAAGAAACGGCTGCGATAACGGCCAGGACAAGAACAGTTAATGACTTCATGGAGTGGTCTCCTTAGATATAATGGAACACGGTGGGGGGCCGCCGCACACGTCGCACGGGGGCTCTTGTGGGTGGGCTGCGCGATCCGTCAAGGAGGACTGCGGCAAGAGCCACTCAGCGGCTCGATACCAAGTTTATCCTGTTAGACATCTGGACGTCAAGGTCCGCATATAGTTTAATGGAAGTCCCGCCAAAATTCACGCCTACTGGGGAAAACGACGAATGTCGAAGTACTCAGTGACGAAAGAAATCCGTATGACCAGTGATAAAGGTAGCGGTCAGCGGCCAGCAGGCAGCAGCGAGCTTTCCGTGCCATCGTTGCGGTCGTGCCGGTTCGTCATTCGAGCTTCGTCATTCTTTCGTCATTCGTCATTGGTCATTCGTCATTTGCCCACCGCGCTTTTGCTGGCAGTGGCGGCGATGTGGAGTTCCATGGCCTTGGCCCAGGTTGATTTCGAGCAACCGCCGATCGATTACCTCAAAGCGCAGCCTGACGATGTGATCACGAAGCTGCAGGCGCGGATCGATGCAGGCGAAGTGGAGTTGAAACGGGAACGCGGCCTTGGCTATTTGCGATCCGTGCTCGACGCCTTGAACGTGCCGGCCTCATCGCAAGCCTTGGTTTACTCCAAGACCAGCTTTCAACTTCGCCGCATTTCACCGCGCACGCCGCGAGCGATCTACTTCGGCGATGAAGTTTATGTCGGCTGGGTTCGCGGCAGTGATGTGATGGAGTTCTCGGCCGTCGATCCGAAGCTCGGCGCGAACTTCTACACGCTGAGCCAAAACGAAACGGGACGGCCCCAGTTCCGTCGCCATACACACACGTGTTTGCAGTGTCATGGTTCGTCTCTGACGAAAGGCGTTCCCGGCCACATGGTGCGGAGTGTTTACTCGAAGGCGGACGGGCAACCGGTTCTGGGCGCGGGCACGTACCGGTCCGATCACACGAGCCCATTGAAGGAACGTTGGGGCGGCTGGTATGTGACGGGCCAACACGGTTCGCAGCGGCATCTTGGAAACCTGTTCGTGAATCAAGTCGATAATCCGCGCGAAGCGGACCTGGACAGTGGAGCCAACGTGACGGACTTGAAGCCGTACTTCAGGACGGCGGGATATCTGTCGGGGCACAGCGACATCGTCGCCTTAATGGTGTTGGAGCATCAAACCACGATGCACAATCTGATCACGCGAGCGAACTTCCTCACGCAAATCACCTTGCGCGACGCGGCGGTGATGAACAAGATGCTGGAGCGATCTGATGACTTCTGTTCCGAGTCGAACGAACGACGGATCAATAACGCAGCCGAGCCCGTCGTGAAGTACTTGCTGTTTGCTGGTGAAGCACGGCTGACCGCACCAATCGTTGGAACTTCAAACTTCGCAGAGGAGTTTGCGACAGGCGGGCCGCGCGACAAGCAAGAGCGTTCGTTGCGCGAGTTGGATCTCCGCGGCCGCTTGTTCAAGTATCCCTGCAGCTATTTGATCTACTCCGCTGCCTTCGACGAATTGCCGGCCGCTGTCAAAACTCGCATCTATCAGCGGTTGTGGGACGTGCTGACCGGCGAGGACACGAGCGAAGACTTTCAACATCTAACGCCGGTCGATCGCCAAGCGATCTTGGCAATCCTGCGAGACACAAAGCAGGGATTACCGGAGTATTGGAGGCGAGGAAATGACGAATGACGAAATACCCAATGACGAAGGAAATCCGAACGACGAATAACAAAGTAGCTGAGCTCGCCAGAGTTTGGCCGCGGTTGCCAGGAGTTTTTCAGAGTCTGGCGACTTCGGTTACGCCGCGTATTTGTCGTTTATGCTTCTTCATTCTTTCGTCATTCGTCATTACTCATTCGTCATCCGCCGCAGACCCGACGGTTGACTTCAGTCGTCAAATCCGACCACTCCTGGCGGAAAAATGCTTTCAATGTCATGGACTCGATGCGGAGCTGCGCGAGACAGATCTTCGCCTCGACACCAAGGAGGGCCTGTTCGCGGAAGTTGAATCGGGCGGGGTTGCGGTCGTGCCGGGCGACCTGGGTGAGAGTGTCGTCTATCGCCGTCTGGTCGGCGACGACGAAGACGAGCGGATGCCGCCAGCCGACTCGAAGCAACTGACTGCGGAGGAGATCGAGCTCATCAAGAGTTGGATCGAATCCGGAGCGACCTGGCAGCAGCACTGGTCGCTCGTCGCGCCTCAGCGTCCGGGCCTCCCGAAGATCAGCGATCCAAAGTGGCCTCGCAGCGAGTTCGATCATTTCGTGCTAGGGCGGCTTGATCGAGAAGGTTTGAAGCCATCGCCGGAAGCGGACAAACTGACGCTGCTGCGGCGAGTAACCTTTGATTTGACTGGGCTGCCGCCGACACTCAAGGAGGCTGACGACTTCCTCGCGGATGAATCGGACCAAGCGTACGAAAAGGCGATCGACCGCTTGCTGAAGTCGCCTCATTACGGCGAGCACATGGGGCGTTACTGGCTCGACGCGGCTCGTTACGGCGATACGCACGGCTTGCACTTGGACAACTTCCGCCAGATCTGGCCCTACCGCGATTGGGTCATCAAGGCGTTCAACGCCAACATGCCGTTCGATCAATTCACGATCGAGCAATTGGCCGGTGACCTGTTGCCAAACGCGACGCTCGATCAAAGGATCGCCACCGGTTTCAACCGCTGCAACGTAACGACCAGCGAGGGCGGCGTGATCCCGGGAGAGTACTTCGTCCATTACACGAACGATCGAGTCGCCACGACATCGACCGTCTGGATGGGGATCTCGATGGGCTGCGTTACCTGCCACGAACACAAGTTCGATCCCTTCGAGATGAAGGACTTCTATCAGTTGTTTGCCTTCTTCAACAGCCTCGACGGGCCGGTGATGGACGGCAACCGGCAAGATACGGCACCCGTGCTTAAGGTCGCGACTGCCGAACAAGAATCGGAACTCGCCGATCTGGACAAACGAATCGGTGAGTTGTCGAAAGTGATGACGTCGGTGATCGCTGAAGTAGATAAGGCCCAACGCGAATGGGAAGTCCAAACGCTGAAAGGGATCGGCAGTAAGCCTGAATGGCGCCTGCTCGCCGCCGAGGCGTTCACATCCAAGGGCGGCGCGACGCTTACGAAATTGGAAGACGCGTCGATTCTGGTCGCTGGCAAGAATGCCGACGACGAAGTTTATGAAGTTGTCGCACAAGTTCCCGATGCGCGACTGACCGCGATTCGTTTGGAGGGTCTCTTGCACGAGTCGCTAACCGCTGGCGGAGCGGGCCGCAGCAGCAATAGCAATGTCGTCTTGAGCGAGTTCGAAGCCGAAATCGCCTCGGCCACCGAGCCCGCCAAGTGGCAGTCGGTCAAGTTCGCGCGAGCCTGGGCGGATCACGAACAAGCCGGCGGCGACTTCAAGATCGCCAACGCCATCGACGGCAAAAAGGAAACTGGCTGGGCGATTGCCGGTCACGAGAAGAAAGAAGATCGCGTTGCCATCTTTGTTGCTGATAAGCCGTTCGGCCACGAAGGCGGCACGCGGCTGCGAATTCGATTGCGCCACGAATCGATTCACAAGCAGCATCACTTCGGCCGCTTCCGCTTGTCGGTCACGTCGGCTGACAACATCCCGGAGATCGGCGCCGCTTCTGCTCCCGCCGAGATTGTCAAGCTCTTGCAGATCGAACAGGAGAAACGAAACGCTGACCTGCAGAACAAGATCCGCGACCACTATCGCCAGAACGTTTCGACGCACGAGCAGCTTGTACAAACGCGAACGGAGTTGGCAGCTTCCCGAAAACGCAAGACCGATCTCGACAACTCTTTGGCGACAACACTGATCTGGAAGGAATTGGCCGAGCCGAAGCCAGCCTACATTCTGACTCGCGGTGCGTACGACAAGCAAGGCGAGCAAGTCAGCCGTAACACGCCGGCCGCGCTGCCGCCGCTGCAACCCCTGCCGGAAGGAGAGATCCCGACTCGGTTGCATCTTGCAAAGTGGCTCGTTTCGCCTGAGCATCCGCTCGCTGCGCGCGTGACCGTCAATCGCTTCTGGCAACAGTATTTCGGCACGGGCATCGTCGAGACGACAGAAGACTTCGGTTCGCAAGGCACACCGCCGTCGCATCCGCAGCTCTTGGATTGGCTGGCCGTTGATTTTCGGGAAAGCGGTTGGGACGTGAAACGATTTCATAAGATGATCGTCATGTCGGCGACGTATCGTCAATCGTCGCGAGTCTCGCCTGAGATGCTCAAGCGTGATCGGGCCAACCGGTTGCTCGCGCGAGGACCCCGTTTCCGGAACGATGCCGAAGTGATTCGCGATTCAGCTTTGGCCGTTGGCGGGTTGCTCGTCGGCAAGATCGGCGGCCCCAGCGTCAAGCCATATCAGCCGCCTGGGATTTGGTACGCAGTCGGCTACACCGACAGCAATACCGCGAAGTTCACGCGAGACAACGGCGACGCGTTATATCGGCGTAGCATGTACACGTTCTGGAAACGCACCGCTCCACCGCCGACGATGTCAACGCTCGACGCACCTTCGCGCGAGAATTGCACGGTGCGACGCTCGCGCACCAATACGCCGCTCGCCGCATTAGCGTTGATGAACGACGAGCAGTTCGTTGAAGCATCGCGTGCTTTCGCTCAGCGAGCGATGATCGAAGGTGGTAAGACCGACGAAGAGCGAGCAACGTGGGCGTTTCGCCTAGCCCTGACCCGCAACCCAACCGACGCGGAACTCGCCGTGCTGATGGAGGTTTATCGAACGACTCTGGCTAAGTATCAGGCCGACAAAGAAGCTGCCACAAAGTTGATCAGCATCGGTGAATCCAAGCCCGACGAAAATCTCGATCCCAGCCAACTCGCCGCTTGGACACTGGTTGGCAACTTGATTCTGAATTTGGACGAAACCGTTACGAAGGGATGACGACACAATGGACCCTCGCACTGAAACACTACTGCAACTGACCCGCCGACAACTTCTAGGACGTGGTCTGAATGCGGCGGGAGCTGCGGCGCTGGCGACGCTCGTGAACAAAGATGCTGGAGCCACGACGGCGGACGCTCCGCAGCGGGTTGGCGGGTTGTCGGAGCTGCCTCATCATCCGCCAACGGCGAAACGATTCATCTACTTGTTCATGAGCGGCGGGCCCGCACAGATGGATCTCTACGACTACAAGCCGTTGGTCACGAAGCTGTTCGACAAGGACTTGCCTGACTCCGTGCGGCAAGGCCAACGCTTTACGACGATGACATCGGGGCAAAAGCGATTCCCGCTTGCTCCTTCGATGTTCAACTTCGAGCAACATGGTGATTGTGGACGGTGGGTGACTGAGTTGCTGCCGCATACCGCCAAGGTTGTGGATGACTTGTCGTTCGTGTACAGCGTGCATACCAACGCCATCAATCACGATCCAGCGATCACGTTCATTCAGACGGGCCGCGAGCTGCCCGGTTGGCCGAGTCTCGGGTCCTGGCTGGCATACGGTCTTGGTGTAGCAACGGAAAATCTACCGAACTACGTCGTGATGACTCCGACCTGGTCGGGGCGAAAGAGTGCGCAGGCGTTGTACAACCGACTGTGGGGCACCGGCTTTCTGCCCTCGCGATTGCAGGGTGTCGCGTTGCGGGCCCAAGGCGATCCGGTCTTGTTTCTATCGAATCCCGAAGGTGTCGATCGAGACACTCGCGGCAAGATGCTGGAAGGTTTGGCGAAGCTGAATGCGATTCAATACGAACAGGCCGGCGATCCGGAAACGCAATCGCGCACATCTCAGTACGAGATGGCTTTTCGCATGCAGACTTCGGTGCCCGACTTAACCGACTTCTCGCAAGAGCCAAAGCACATCCTCGACATGTACGGGCCGGACGTGACGAAGCCGGGTACGTTCGCTGCGAGTTGTCTGTTGGCGCGTCGCATGGCCGAGCGTGGTGTGCAGTGTATCCAACTGTTCCACCGCGGCTGGGACCAGCACGGCAACTTGCCGAACGACATTCGCAACCAATGCCGCGACATCGATCAGCCAACGCGTGCTCTGATCGAAGACCTCAAACGCCGCGGCATGTTGGAAGACACGCTAGTGACGTGGGGCGGCGAGTTTGGTCGCACGGTTTATTGCCAAGGCAATCTGGCTCGTGACAACTATGGTCGCGATCATCATCCGCGTTGTTTCACGATGTGGATGGCAGGCGGCGGGATTCAAGGCGGCCGATCGATCGGCATGACCGACGACTTCAGCTACAACATCGTCGAAGATCCCGTTAAGATCTCCGACATCAACAACACCATCCTGCATTGCCTCGGTATCGACAACCGCCGCTTGTCCATCAAATACCAAGGCCTTGATGCGAGAGTGACCGGTGTGGAACAATGCCGCGTGCTCAAGGAATTACTCGGCTGAAGTGCGACGCAACGAAGCTCAACTCACGAGGAGTCTTAACGTGAATTCAAGAATTTGGATCGGACTGTGCATGATCGCTGGAGCAGCAACCCTCTTCATGGCGACCACCGACTCGCTCGGCGAGCCACCTGACAACTCTGACAAGCCCGCGAAGAAAAGTAAGCCGGCAAAGCCGCTGCTCACGGTCGAAGAAGCTCGTGGCCAAGCGAAGCTATTGCACACGACCTATGAGGCAACATTGATCGCCGTCCATCGTGCGTACTTCGAGGAAGGTAAGCGGATGTTGGTGCCCTCGCGCGTGTTAGAAGACATTTTTTACTGGGTCGATCACGAGACCAAAGGAGAGACTCGCTGGATCGCCGTCAACACGGAGGCCATGAGCATCGACCATGAGCCCGAAAGTGAAATCGAGAAGAAAGCTGCCAAAGTACTCGCTTCTGGGGAAGAAGAGTTCGAGTTGATCGAGGATGGAGTCTATCATCGAGCTGGTGCTGTCACGCTTGTTGCCTCATGTCTCCGTTGCCATGAACCCAACCTGTTCCAGAAGCAGAAACGAAAACGTGTTGCTGGACTCGTCATCAGCATTCCCGTCAAGCAGGAGTAAGCCCATCTGCAATGTACAACGACCGACCACAAGGCAACGGCACCGAGTGTTCCGATGTCTATCCGCCGAGCTTGGTCCGTGATGCGAGTGGCCGTCGTTGGCGGTGGGATCACCGCGTTCGCCGCTGCACATCGCTTGACGGAACTTGTTCCAGAAGTCGCGTTGTCCTTGTTCGAATCGAGTCATCGGCTCGGTGGCGTGTTGGAAACAACTCGTCGCGACGGTTTTCTGATCGAAGGTGGCGCGGACAATTTCATTACGACGGTGCCTTGGGCGGTGGACCTGTGCCGGCGAATTGGATTTGAAGACCAGCTAATACAGACCAACTCCGGCTGCCGCCACGCGTTTGTCGTGCGGAAGGGCAAGCTACTCCCAATTCCCGACGGCTTCGTCGTGATGGCACCATCGAAGGTGTGGCCGATGCTGACCACGCCGGTCTTGAGTCCGTTCGGCAAGCTCCGCTTGGCGTGTGAGTACTTGGTGCCGCAACGGACCGTGAGCGAGGAGGAAAGCCTGGCGTCATTTGTGCGGCGCCGCTTCGGTCGCGAGACCTATGACCGGCTTGTGCAGCCACTCGTCGGCGGGATCTACACGGGTGATGCGGACAAGCTCGGTCTGCGATCGACCATGCCACGCTTTGCGGAGATGGAGGCGAAACACGGCAGCCTCATTCGCGCGTTGCGAAGCCAGCCGAAGTCGAGTGAACGAAGTGGCGGAGCGCGCTACAGCATGTTCGTCGCTCCGCGGGACGGCATGTCGAGCTTGATGGAGGCCATCGCCAGCAAGCTTCCCGATGGATGCATTCACTTCGACGCCTTGGTTGAACGAATCGTAAAAGCTGAAGGCGGGTGGTCGTTATCGTTTGCAAGCGACATCGGTTGTCCAAGCGAGTTCGACGCAGTCGTTCTCGCGACGCCAGCCATGCCGACCGCTAAGCTCGTGGCGTCGTTGGACGAAGACCTCGCAAGGGAGCTCAAGTCGATTCATCACGCGAGTTGTTCGATCGTCTCTCTCGGCTACGCACGCGATCAGATCACACATCCTCTCGACGGGTTCGGCTTGATCGTACCCAAAATCGAGCAGCGAAAGATCCTCTCGGCCAGTTTCTCAAGCATCAAATACGCCGGCCGCGCACCGGATGATCACGTTCTGATCCGCGTCTTCATCGGCGGTGACCATCAGCACGAGCTAGCTTCTTTGCCGGACGACGATCTCCTTGCAACAGCGACCACCGAACTTCGAGACCTACTCGGAGTCAAGGGCGATCCGATGATCAGTAACATCAGCCGCCGTGCTGCCGCGATGCCGCAGTACTACATTGGTCACGCGGACAAGATCTCCCACATTCGCGACCGACTCAGCCACCATCCAGGTCTGTTCCTTGCCGGCAACGCCTTCGACGGCGTCGGCCTGCCCCATTGCATCCACAGCGGCGAACAGGCCGCGGAGGGTCTTGTAAAGTTATACGCGAAGAAAAACTGATTCACCTGCCGTCAAGATTCTTAGTATCAACCAAGGCGAAGACTGGTTGCACGACGGAGCTACGTGATTGGAAGCTCTCTCGTTTGAGCCACGAGCCCCTCGCTAGTTTGTTTCATCGACAGCGTGGTTCAGTTACAATCTTCTCCAGCAGTGATTCTGATGCATCGTCTTGTGAGGCGATGCCTTGGCGAAAGTAACATTCTAGGTTTGTTGGAGAACGTCATGCACGCCCTACTGAAACCGGTCGCCGTCTTGTTGTTTGTTCTTTTTGTGATCCCGGTTGCCGGCAACGTCGATGCAGCACCGCAGAAGGTCAAAGTCCTGGTCGTGACGGGATTCGACGTCGGTTCCCACAAGTGGGAAGAATCGACCAAGCTAGTTCACTCTGTTCTCGAGAAGACTGGCCGATTCGAAGCGACGATTAGCAAGGACAAAGAGGTCTTCGCATCACCCACGCTCGGCGACTACGAAGCTGTCGTGTTGAGTTATGGTTTTTGGAAGGAAGCAGATCCCAGCGAGAAAGCGAAAGTGGGATTGTTGGACTATGTAAAGAACGGCGGGAACGTCGTGGCCTTGCACTTCGCTTGCAGTTCGTTTCAGGACTGGGAAGAGTACGGCGTGCTGATTGGGCGAGTGTGGAAGAAGGGAGTCGGCGGCCACGGCCCTTACGGTGAATTTGAAGTGAACATCAAGGCTTCCAAGCACCCCATTACGAAAGGACTCGAAGACTTCAAGACCGAAGATGAACTGTATGCCAAGCTGACGGGCGACGAAGAAATCGAAGTGTTGGCGTCGGCCTATTCCGACTGGAGCGGGAAGGTCGAGCCAATCGTCTTCGTCAAGCGGTACGGTAAGGGACGAGTCGTGCAAAACGTGCTGGGACACGGCCTGGATTCGAAACAGAACACGTCCTATCAAACGCTGCTGGTGCGTGGAGTTGAGTGGGCAGCGACCGGAACAGTCACGCTCGACTAATGCGTGACGTCTTATCACCTGGCGCGCCGATCTACGCCTCCAGTTCGATCTCGCGAGGCCATTGCTGATACGCTTCCCAATAGGTTTTTTTCAGTGCGATCTCGTCGTCTTCTTGGCTCGGCTGCACCCGACCGTTTGCGTCGATCGCTCGCGATACGACGGTGTGTTTACCGGGCTTGAGCTTGCCGAGATCGATCGAGAAGAACGTCCAGCAGAACTTGTCGCGAGGCTCCGCGTCGAGCTTGGCTTGTCTCCAATCACCGTCGTCGATTTTCACTTCTATCTTGGCGATGTCGGTTCCATCGCTCCAAACGGCTCCGTAGGCTTTCGTCGGTACCAAGCCGCCGACCGTTTCCCGACGCGTCACGCGCGCCACAATCGACTTCAGATTCATCTTGTTGACCGAGGTCTCCACAAAGACAACTTCGCCACCTCGCTTCTCGCCACGAACCGTCACATAGTCTCGTGCCATATATCGCCCCATGTAACGCGTGTCGCGCACCTCGATTCGAGTCAACCATTTCACGTTGGCGATCCCGTACCATCCTGGAACGATCAATCGTAACGGTGCGCCGTTACGGAGTTCGAGCGGCTCGTCGTTGCGGAGGTGAGCGACTAGCGGCTGCTTGGCCATGACATCTTCGATCGACATGCTGCGGCCAAAGGGAACCTCAATCTTCAACTCCCGCTCGGTGCCTGTGCGCAGCGTCTCTTCCTTGCGATCGACGCCGATGAACACGATCTCTTTGGCGTCTTTTCGGATGCCACACTCCTCCAGCAACGGAATCAGCGGCGTGCCGGTCCACTTGCTGTTGTAGATTGCGTTCATGAATCCCTTGCCGGCACCGTTGCCGGAACACTCGAGCGTCATCAACTGGTCTTTCTTGGGCAACCCACGAATGTCGTCGATCGTAAGCGTCTTCGGCCGCTCGACGAGTCCGGTGATTTCGAGTTTGAATTCTTCGGGCTTTACCTCCGGGATGCCGTAATGCTGGACGCTGAAGACTTGATCCTGAGGCGTAATCCATTCGCCCAACGTCTCCCAGTCCAACCGGTTCGGCCCCGTTCGCGGCATGTTGAGGAACGGCACGAGATCTTCATCGTCGTTTTGATCGGGAAAGACGAACTTCGGAGAAGCAAGTACCGCGGCGATTCCGGCTACACCTGTCTGCAAGGCCCGTCGTCTGGTCGTTAAAGGCGATGTCATCTCAACGGCTCCCAGTTGTTGTGTTTTACTTTGTGGCTTTACTCTTCCGACGCGCGAAGGTTATCCGGTGAAACGCGAATCTCAATCCGATGCGTCTCGCCAGCCTTGACTTCGACAACCTGGTCCCACCGCAAGTTTCCCGCTGGATGCACCATAACTAGGCGGTGCTTCCCGACAGGAACGTCGTCGAGACGAAACGTGCCTTCCTTCTCGGTCACTTGGAAAAACGGATGATCGAAGACGTAAATCCAACCGCGCATCGCGCTGTGGAATCTACAGCTTAACGTCACCGGACGCTCGGTGCCACCGTCGCGATACGTTCGCAACACCTTCTGTCGTTGTCGAAGCGAAAAGCTGTCCCGCTTGATGGCTTCGCTTGCAAGTCCCTGGCGCTGCTGAGTCGTCACATCGTGCAGTACCGCATCGCTGTTGGTGAACTTGATCTGATCTCCAGATCGAACTGCAAGCGTTTCCGGGATGAAACGATAGTTTTCTTGATCAACGGTCCAAGTCTGGGGCTTTGCTTTGGTGGGACGTAGAGTCAGCGGTTCTTCTGCCAGACCGACGACTGCCTCGGCCAAGTGCCCTTTCTTACGATCGGCCACGTAATAGCGGCGATACCTCCAAGATCGTTTGCGATCGTATTCATAGATCACAACGCCTTCGATCGCGCCGACCTCAAAGTCAGGCTCGTTCGGCTCTCGTTCGGCCGCTGCCGCCAACATGTTTCCCACACAGCTAGCAACGAACATTCCGATCAGAACCGCCGTTCGTTGCCTCGTGGTGCAACTATGTACAACTGACTCATTCACCATCGCTCCCTCTTGGGTTCGTGCATCTGTGTAGCGTCATCGTCAATTCTAGTAGGCGTGCGACATTGACGCGAACCGCCTTCCTTTCTGCATTCAGGGTACACAAACGTCCGACAGCACGGGTTGTTTGCACTGTCTTGAAGAAGATGTCCGAGGTAGCTCGTCTGGCCGATGACTTTGCCGACTTGGGGCTCACCGTTCTCAGTATCTGTGCGGACGAGACTGAGATTGACCACGCTCACGCAATCGCCACCCGCGTTGCCCCGGGGCATGAGGCTATGTCGATACCGCAGGTGTGGCGCAACATCGCTATGAAGTCGTCAGTCTACCTACGTTTTGGATCATCGACCCCACTTGACATGCTGTGGCTCGCGGACAAGGCGCGCCCGACTGGAATGCAGCTCGGCCACGCCACTCAGTTGTGCGCTATAAGTGACTGGCGAGAGCGAAATCCGCCACCGGGATACCGATAGAAAGGCGGACGCACTTTAGATTTCTCACGCGGCATCCAGTCTCTGTCCTTAAGTGGCGACCTTGAATTGCTGGCCGTCGATCGTTTCGATGCCCCGAACGACCAACCGCTGCCGATGTCTACGACATCGTTGCTCTGGCCCTGGACTACGAGTGTATTGGACTGGCCGGAGATGTTCAGTAGTTCACGGAAGTTGAGAGTCAGCGTCTGTGTTCCGTTACCAAGGTCGAGCTGCTCGATGTCGAGGATTCGGTTATCGGGGATCGCCGTCAGGTCCAAATGTATGCCGCTGCGGTCCAAGCGAAACGTATCACTGGCGGCGCCTCCATCGATGCGATCAAAGTTGGCGTCGTCCAGGACGAACACGTCATTGCCTGGACCGCCTGCCAGTGAGGTGGACAACGACGAGCCGGTGACATCGATCACATCGTCACCGTCGGCCCCGTCATTGGCTAGCGAGTCGCCCGGGTTGTCGAAAAACACGACTTCGCTGGACGACTCGCTGAAGATCAGCGACTTGTTCAGGGAATCGACTAGTCGTTATTCACGTTGAGGTTGCGCCATTGAAGGCGATTTTCACCGTGCGCGAAGACGATAGGATCGCCGAAGTGCTTCGCTTGCGAAGTATCTGATCGGCATCGTCCCTTTGAATCACGAGAACGCGCTGCGGGCCATCTAACCTACAGTCGCACAAATGTGTCAATGGTCCCGCCAGAACGACGGCATGAACAGCACCAGGATCGCGAAGATCTCGATCCGCCCAAGCATCATCAACCAGACAAATAGAAACTTGCTGGTCGCGCTGAAGTGGCCGTAGTTCTGCGTCGCTCCGACCGTGCCTAGGCCTGGGCCGATGTTGTTCAAAGTCGCCGCAATGCTGCTGGCGCTGTCGATCAGTTTATGCTCGACGGAAGTACCCCAAGTCGCATCAGGCTCGACCGCAACGACGAAGATCCAACTGAACACAAACAGCACGAGGATCAAGCCGAAGTAAACGAGGATGTTCTTGCGAAGATCGGGATCCTCGACGGGATGACCACCGAGACGCAGCGGACGGACGACGCTGGGGTGGAACGCCTGTTCGATTTCCAGCTTGAGGATCTTCAAGAACAAGATGTGGCGGATGACCTTCATCCCGCCGCCTGTGCTGCCAGCACACCCGCCGACAAACATCAACAAGAACAAGACGCCGCGTCCGAAGCTGCCCCATTGATCAAAGTCGTGCGTTCCGAACCCAGTTGTCGTCACGATCGCCACGACTTGGAACAGGGCGTATCTAACGGCATCGACACCATTGGAGAAGGTTCCCTGACGCATGCCCGTCACCACGATCAACAACGTGATTGCGGCGATCACTCCAATGTAGGTGCGCCATTCCACGTCAGCCAAAAGCGCCTTGGCTCGACACAACACCAGCAAGTACAGTAGCGTGAAGTTTGTTGCGGCCAAGAGCATGAAAAGGATGACCGTGTAATCGATCGCCGAGCTGTCAAAGTGACCTACGCTCTTGTCCCAGGTGCTGAAACCACCGGTTGCCATTGTCCCAAACGCGTGGCAAAGGGCGTCGAACCAACTGAGACCCTCCAGCCAGAGAATCAAGGTAAGGATCGCGTTTAAGGCGCAGTACATGGAGGCGAAGACCCAGGCCGTGTGCTGCATGCGCGCTTGCGAGCCATCCTTGCTGGGACCCGGCATCTCAGCTCGCATCAACGCCTTACCGGCCGAGCCTTGTCCAAGGATCACCACGAACAAGACGATAATCCCCAAGCCGCCCAGAAAGTGCGTGCTACTTCGCCAAAACAGGATGCAATGCGAAACAAGCACCGGGTCTTCCAACGCGGAGAGGACCGTCGCGCCCGTCGTGCTGAATCCCGACTGCGACTCAAAGAGCGCATCGGCTACGCCCATCTTGATCCATCGCAAACGATGATTCCCCGCACGGTTGGCCTGCGCGGCCTCGTCGCCGGAAAGAATGATCGTCCGACCCCAGCCAGGATCACTTTGCTGGAGACTTTCAAGCAACGTCGCGGCCGATGTAACTCCGCTCGCGTTAGCTAACTCACGCGAGTTGAGCCCCTTCGCGCCGGCATCGTACAACGCACTGATAACGCGATGCTGGTCCTCATCCTCGAATACACCGTGCGTCTCCCAATGTCTCCATGACCAGCCCTCCGATCTGAATACCTGCCAGGTCTTACCGTCGGTCGCCAACCGAACAGCCGGCCCTCGGTAAGTCCCACTCAACAGGAATGGCAAGGCACCGAGCACCGTCGCCATCACCCAACTAAGACCGACGACCGCCATCGCTTCTTTGCGGTACAAGCGCACTTCGACTCCGCGCCCGTAACGCATCAGCAACCCGCCGACCAGAAAACTGAGTAGCATGCTGAAGAACAAACCGACGAAGCCTGCTGTCTCGAAGCCGTCGGCAGTCGGCCCCTCGTTACGGTATCCAAGCGCCGGATGTGCCCAAGGCAAACTGAAGACCATCGTGGCACCGATCAACAATGCCACGATTCCCAGCAAACGGCTGACAACACGAAGGTTCATCGTTTCGGTTTACCTGCCGTTGACTCGGAATTGTTCGAGGGCCTCTTCAGATTGCGACTCTTCGATCAGCGCAACGACAACGTCGCCCGGCTTGAGCCGAGTGTCAGCACGGGGGACTCGCACGTAGCCCTGTTGCATGACCGCCGCGATCAGGCAAGACGACGGAAACGGTACTTTCGCCAAGACGTGTTCGGACGCGAGGGCGCCTTCGAGGACTTCGATTTCGTAGACATCAATGTCGCCGCCCGTCAGAGACATGTTGGAAATGACTGGCCCCGTATTCAGGAAGCCAAGGATCTGTTTCGCCATCACATCACGAGGGCTTACGGTCAGACCAATTCCCAACTTGCCCACGACGTTCGCGTAGTCCGGACGACCAATGATCGCCATGACGTGCTTCGCTCCGATGTCCCGAGCCTCAACACCCGCCATGATGTTGTTCTCGTCGTCCCCAGTACACGCCACAAAGTAGTCTGCCGTGCCGACGCGTTCTTCCTCGAGAATAATTCGCCGGGTGGCATCGGCTTGGACAACGGTCGTACGGGATACGTGATTTGCCAAGAATTCACAACGTTCTGTGTTTCGTTCCATGAGGACAACCGCATAGTCCTCATTCTCGAGCGTCCTTGCCAAATGATATCCCGTCTCGCCGCCACCAGCGATAACCACCCCCGGTTTGGTCCCGCGATGCTTTTGAATGGCGTCCTTCACTTTCTCAACATCATCGCGTTCGCCAATCAACGTGATGCGGTCGCCTAACTGAATTTCATCCTCAGCGCCGGCGATCCACATTTTGTTCTCGCGGACGATCGAGCCGACTCGAATGTCCTTAAACAAATCCAGGCTCTTCAACGGCACATTGATGTGCTTCGCTTCTTCTCGGATCACGACCTCTTGAACTTCCAGTTCGCCGCGTGCGAAGTTCTCGAGCGTAATCGAACCAGGGTTACGAATCCCGCGAGCAAGTTCCATCGCCGAGAGATGTTCAAGGCTTAACATTCGATCGATGTTGAAATGGCCCTGATAGTCGAACGTGCTCAGATCGCGAAACACCGGCGCATAGACTCGAGCAATGGCGCGGCGAGCGCCCATTCCCTTAGCCATACTTGCCGATACGATGTTAACTTCGTCGTCGCCAGTCACCGCCAGGCAGACATCCGCGCCGATGATGTCTGCCTGGAACAGCACGCTGGATTGGGAAGCCGATCCGCAAACCGTGCGCACATCCATTTCGTTGTTGATTCGTCTCGCGTGAGCCGCGTCGTTATCAACGACGGTAACGCTGTGACCGTTGCGGCAAAGTAGGTCGGCAATCGAAGTTCCGACCGTGCCGCCGCCCAACACAACAATTCTCATATAGCTTGACCGTCCGCGCCGTCTTCTCCCGAGTCGTTCGCGCGGACACGTCCTCCTTTGGTGTTTAAGAGATCGTCAGCGATCACCAGTTCTTCGACCACCTTCCCTTGAACAATCGTTTCGTCAATGATCCGGGGAACATCCGCGGGCTTCACACCGCCGTACCAGATGCCTTCGGGATAGATCACGACTGTCGGTCCGAGTTCACACTGATCCAGACAGCCCGCTTTGTTAGCTCGAACCAACGGATTCAAGCCTCGCTTCTTGACTTCGGCTTTGAAGAGATTCCGCAACGTCTCCGACCCATCCGGATCACAGCACCCACGGGCATGTCCCTCGCTCCGTCGATTGCAACAAACGAAGATGTGATGAGTGAATGCGGGCATCGTTAGGCGAATGAGTCGTGTGGCGCGAACAAAGCGGTCTCGGTGGCGTTGCGCTGTCGCTCAGATTGCCCACGAGATCACATACAAGATCCCGAAGATGATTGACATGAAGCTAACAATCCAAACGGCCGCACGCAACGCGTTGTTCAAGATCGGTCCCATCAGCTCATGCCGAGTCGCCCCGTAAACGAGACTGACCGCGACGATGAGAGGGATGGCGTACCACAAACGATTGTGAACGGCGGCTGCGAGGAGTTCGAACATATCTAGGGGGCTTCGCGCTGAAGTTGCCTAACCACTCTTCTTCTTGCCATCTGGGGGCGGCTTCTCCGACTGATCCTCCGGCACGAGGATCATTGGCCCAGAACAGGCATCATAAATCGCTAAGATGTTCAACAAGCCGGCGATCATTGTGTACAGCGTTCCCAACTCGAAGAACGTATGGTAGCGAAGATGCCATTGAGCCAGCTCGTCATCTTGCAACTCCCACGACGATGCCGAGTCGCTCACGACGTTGCGGGGAGGTGCCATGAAGCCGTTGAGCAGCGGTTCCTTGTTATCCCGCACCCGCCGACTCTGCACGATCGCGGGAAACGCCGGAGCGCCGACGCCAAGCTGGCACAGATAATGCCATCGATGATCGTTCGCGGTCCAGGAAGCATAGACGACGTGGCCACTGCCGAGCCCCAGACCGAAGACCCAGGTACCCAGAATGCATGCCATGAACAGGATGCCCTTGGCATAGCGTCGCTGATAAATGTGTCCTGCGCCAGGCCAGAGCCACGCCCACACGCCGGCAACGACCGGGTTACGTAGGTCGATTTCGATAACGTCGTCAGCGGCTGGCGAGTTGTTCTCGTCCGGCATCGCCGAATCCTCCACAGTCAGTGCAAAGCAAACCGCCCATTCTAGTCAACTTGTGAGCCCCGGCTAGATCACATCGGAAAGGCAACTAGCAGTATTCGCTCTGTTTCCCCGAAGCTTGCCAGCCATAATCCTCCGCCTTGCCCAAGCTTCCAGTGCCGAAGCGCCTTGACGCTAGCGGCCTCTTCGCATACGCAACGTATGAGTCCATCACGAGTTCCGCCCTCACAGAACAGGACACGATGAGCCGCCGCTTCTTCTTTGATTCTCCGATTGTTGGGAACGCTGTCGAGTTGACAGGGCCCGAGGCCCAGCATCTTGCCAAAGTGATGCGCGCCAAGGCTGGGGACGAAGTCACTCTATTTGATGGGTGTGGATTCGAATTCACTGCCGAAGTGACGACCGTGGCGCGCTCCGCCATCGAACTGCAAATCGTCGAGCAACGCGAAGTTGACCGTGAACTTCTTTTCGAGTTGACGCTTGCCGTCGCGCTCCCAAAGGGTGATCGACAACGTTGGCTTGTCGAAAAACTTGTCGAACTCGGCTGCACGCGATTGCAACCGATCCTGACGACTCGCGGAGTAGCTCAACCGACCGGCAATGCACGTGCCCGACTTGAGCGAGCCGTCATCGAAGCTTCCAAGCAATGTGGCCGCAACCGCCTGATGGTGATTGCCACGCCACAACAGGTAGCCGACATCTTGGCGACAGCCGATAGAATCACAACCCGTTTGTTTGCCCATCCAGGCGATGGTGAGACGAACCTCGAACATGCCCGCGAGCCAGGCAGCAGGACGGTCGTAGCCGTCGGTCCCGAAGGCGGTTTTACGCCGGAAGAGTTGGCGATGGCAGAAGCGGAACAATGGAGTCGAGTGAAACTCGGGCCTCGCATCTTACGCACCGAGACAGCCGCCGTAGCCTGCGCGTCACTGTTAGCATGCGGTTGAGTCCGCCTCGGCGAGGCGGACCTACGTAGGTCTCTCTCGCCGAGAGAGACCCTGTGACGCGACCGACATACAAGAGCGTCACTCGTCCTTCGCTCCGCCCAGTGTCACGGTGATCTTGTACTTGGTTTGCAGATGGGCGTGGGCTTGGCTGGCGTAGCGGTCTTTGGGGAAGTTCTTGCACACTTGCTGGAAGGCTTTGATGGCGGATTCCTTCTTGCCAGCTTGTTCATTGGTGTAGCCAATCTGCAACATCGCCCAAGGAGCCGTCTTTGGAGCGCCGCCGACAATTTGGTTGTACAGGATGACCGCTTCGCCATACTCTTTGAGCGCGCGGTGACACCCGGCCATCTCTTGGTAGTTACTGGGGAAGTTATTGCACTGCCGGTAGTAGCCAATCGCCTCCTTGTGCTTACCGCCGTCCCGGTAACTCGTTGCCATCAGCCACAGCCATCGATCAGCGTTCTCGCTGTCAGTCTTCATCAACTCGTTGTAGATGGCGATCGCTTGATCGTACTTGCGAGCCTCACGATAAGCATTCGCAACCTCGCTGCTCCATTTGGCTTGATTGTCTGGGTCGGCAGCGACATTGCGCTGATAGGCCTGAACAGCGGCTTCGTAGTTCTGCTGCTGGCGATAGCTGTAAGCAATCTGATTCTGCGCCTCGATCTTGTTCTCGAACTTTGCGTACTGCTGCCGCGCCTGGTCGTACTTGGTGATCGACTTGTACCAATCGCCGAGTCGCTGCAGCGTCTTATCATTTGCTCCAAATGCCTTGAGCGCCTGATCGTAGATCTCCGCAACCTTCTCCTCGCGACGCGCCGCCGCCTGCAAGTCGGCCATGTAGTACCAATGATTCAACGCGGCTTGCTTCGCTTCGGGAGTTGAGCGATCGGTGGGGATTTGTTGCCTGATCCAAGCAACACCTTGATCCGCGATCTGCTCGCCCTTGTTCTTCGTTTCGTCTTTGCTGACGAGACGACTAACTGGACCTCGCGCATGGTTCGACACTTGATAAACGGCCTGCTCGTCGGAGTAGGTTGTTTCCAAAGCCTTCACACCGTCATTGAACAATCCCCTTTCAAACGAATAGGTTGCCAATTGCTGAGACGCACGCACACAATGATTCGTTGATTCGCGGGTCCTTTCGGTATCGAAGGTCAAACGCTTCCACAGTTTGACACGTGTTTCAACGTCATCATCGATCGTCGTGATATCGATCAGGTCAACCACTGCGTAGACTGCGGACAGATGCTTCGGGTGATCGTCCAGAACGACTTGATACGCTTTCTTTGCTTTGCGAACTTCGCCGATATCTTTGTAGCCACGTCCGATATAGTACGCCGCCGCGACCGCTTCCGGCGAATCAGGCCAGTAGTCGATAACCGATTGAAACCCTTCTTTGATCGCGGTGTTCTGCTGTCGCAGTTCGATCTTGCAGAGGCTCCATTTGAGTTGCGCATATGGAGCACCTTCGCTGCCTTCATAGAGCGTCAGAAACTTCTCGTATTCAGAGACCGCGACTTTGTAGTTCTTGTCGCGGTAGTATTTCTCCGCGATGTTGAGCTGATAGCGTTCCACTTCACGCAGCTTGGCCCAGCGCTCGAGTGATAACTCGTCGAGACGCGCTGCAGAGGCCGTTGGGATGGACGACAAGCAGCCGATCATCGCAATCACCAAGGCAATGCTGTGATCCCTTAGCCGCGGAGCGGCGGCATGTAATAGCCTGGGGCGTAAGCCCCAGGTACGCGTTTGTGCAAACCGCACAGAGCTCCGGAGGGGCGACACTACGCGGCCCCCACACGGCATGGTGTCGCCCCTTCGGGGCTTTGGATTCTGTGGGTATCCACCGTCCTGGGGCTCACGCCCCAGGCTATTTGCTGTCGTCCCTTCGGGACTGAATGGGTTTGCGTTGCGTTGTAGTCGCTGCGTCATATCACTCACTTCTTTCGCTGTTGCCGCGAGAACAACCATTTACTGTACTCGGCGTGCGCGTAAAAGATAACATTCGTGCCGAGTTGATAACAAGCTTCATAAATCTCAGGCGAGACGCCGGAGTGATCGTCGGTCCATGCGTCGCCGATGTCTCCCGGATGATAATAACACACCAGCCGTCCATCGACTCGCCAGCCGAGCGCGTCTTTGCCGCCATGCGGAGCCACGTATGGCAGAAACGGAATCTGGAACGGCACGCGATGAATCATATCATCGAGCGGGATTCGGCTCGGACGGACATTCGGTAGCACGCGATTCATCATTCCCACAAACTGGTTGTGGAAGCCATCGCTGCCTCCGTTGTCGCCGAAGATCATGCCGTGCTTTTCCAGCAGATACTCGCGGAGGATCTTCACTTCACTATCTGAGAGCGAGATGTTCCGCTGGCCCGTCAGATAAACCATGGGTGGGCTCTTCTCGGCGGGAAAGTTCTTGAGTTGTACGATCGTCCGCGACTCGGTCCGTTTGGCGACTTTCTGTTTGGTGCGAACGCCGTATTCGATCAGCATGTTCACGTCGGCACCGATGCCAAAGTCTTGATCCCAGTCGCCGCCTGCATACTCCAGCCGAATGAAACGCACTTGCCCTTGCTTTGTGCCACCAGCGAAGCCAGCCCCCGCGCCTTGGCCGTATCCAACCGTGTATGCGTGCTTGGTGATCTCGGTCAATTGCAGCTTCACCTCATCGATGGGAGGCACTTTGAAGCTGATCGCGCTGAACGGATTGATGACGTATTTCTTCTTGATAACTTTCTGCACCTTGACCGTTTGCGAGATCGTCTGCTGCTGACCGCCACCCGCCGGCATCTCGTACAGTTCGCGGCAACCACCCATCTGCGTGAAAACTAAGAACATCAGCATGAAAGCGATCGAGTAACTCGCGAGCGCTGCGACCGACTGATTCAGCTTTGGTGTGTGGCCCCCGTAATACCACGCCTCCGGATCCAACGGATGGTTGCTCCGCTGGTCAGTCGCCTGGTCGAACGCTTGCGCCTCCGTATTCGGATCGAGCACAATCGGCATTTCGGCGCGGGCAGCTTGCCGCTGCGATTCGAACTGCTGTGAAGCTCGTTCAACTCCCCACACAATCCACGCGAGGCCGACGAAGAACAACGCAGCAGTACCAACTCTCGCAAGCTGTGTGCGAGCGATGTCCCATTCCGCGAGATCGTAGGAGAAGACGCTGAGTTGCCAAAGAAAGACGAAAGCAATCGTCAATACAATGCATAACGTGATCGGATGACGTTGTTTCGGGCTTCTCGCCCAGCGAATCCAAGCGATGGAAATCGGCAGCGAGGCGGCGAAGACAATCGCCTGGCACCAGGTCACGACTTGCCAATCCAACTGAATCCACATCCAGTTCGTAAGGCAGATCGCCCATACGATTCCAAACGCGCCGGTCAATCTTAACCGGTGTGACGGTATGGACAGGCTGTGGGGCTCGGCTTCCATCAAAGCTCGTTATGTTCTTAGGAATGGGCCCAACGAATTGAGGAGATAGCGAATCTGTGCTACATCCCGCTTCGTTGTCGCCTTGATTCGTTGGGGCTCTCTTAAAACGTGTCGTCTTTCACTCAATCCCGTCCAGCAACTTATCAAGCTTGCTATCCCTATCCAATGGATTCGAATTCGGGTCTGCGTCCGCGGCACCACTGATTCCCATCGCGTTTGCCGCGCGTTCGAGATCCGGCTCGGTGGACGAAGTTGTTGTCTCCTCGACATCAGCCGTTTCGGCGATGGCTGCCGCGTTTGTCGTCGCGGCATCGCTGGACGTCGAAGCTGGTTCCTTTTTCGCTACCGAAGTATCTCGGAACACGTAGGGAACGGCGGTGAACACCAGCAGCAACACCGCGCAACCCACAGTCGCCATCAGCGTGCTCTGCACAAGGCCACTCTGCGCGACGGCACCCATGACTTCTTCTGGACTGCGGCCTTTGAGTTGACCAAGGAACTCTTGCAACTCAGCGGCCGACGCGCCACCATCTTCCTTGAGTTGTCTGAACTCCGCAGCCAGCCCGGCGCTGCCAACTTGTCGCTCTTCGAGATGTTGTCTAGTGCTGTCCATTTGATCCTCCATTGTCGTCTTTCGCTCCGCGAAGGAACGCGCATCTTTCGCGGAGCAAATGGCGACTTTATTCCCGTTGTTCTTCTACAATATGAACGAGGTCTCCCCCCGCTTCGCTAATCGCTTCAATGACCGGTTCGAATCGCTGAGCCAGCGTCTCGTTATGCACTTTGACTAGCACGGTCCGCTCGCCTTGGGGGGCGTCGCCGAGTACTTCTTCGATCTGGCCGGCGAGTTGAGAAACTCCGATTTCCTGGCCGTTCAAGTACAGTTTATTGTCTTCATCGATCAGTACGCTGGCGAGCGAATGGCCGGCACTCTCTAATTGGCTTGCTTTGGCCGGTGTCCACTGCAAGTGGTTATCGTCTTGCATACGCGCCAGGATTACGAAGAAGATCAGCAGATTAAACGCAATGTCCCCCATCGCCATACTGGGGACAGTCGCTCGTGATGTGCGTCGGTTGATTTTCATAGTAGCCCTCACGCTCCCGCGTGAGGATGGCGGAAGCACGAGTGAAGTCGGTTTTCGGTTCGAGTCTATTGGTTTGACAAAGTATGTTCGCCGGGCCGCTTCTCATCACGCGGAGCGTGATGGCTACCCTACGGTACCTGCACTTCGCGTTCTTCTTCTAACTGTAACGTGATTACTCCGCCCGCGTCTTCGATCGACGTCGTAGCGAAGATCCAATGGTTGTAGGGAGTATCAGGAGCGCTCTTCACGACGACGACCTTCTCGTCCGGCTGCGACTTCGCCGCTAATAGTGTTTTGAGCCGAGAGACCACTCGATTGTTGGGAATCGCATCACCGTTGACTAACACGGCCGTTCTCGTTAGCGCAACCTCAATGTTTTCGGTTTGTTTGTCTTCTTCCACGGTCTCGCTGCTGGGAATTGTCTGCTTTCGCCCGCTGTCAGGTTGGACCGACGCACAGACCAAAAAGAACACAATCAGATTAAACGCGATATCGCCCGTCGCGCTCGACGGCGGCTCGACCAACAGCTTCGTTGTTCGCGCGATACGCATGCGTTAGCCACCACCTGTGAATTCGGATTCCATCGCCGCGGATGCACTGATGCCTGCGAGCGTCACCTTCAGCGTCACCGCTTCGATCAACTCCGTCGCGGACTCTTCAACATCCAAAACAAAACGGTTGATGACGCCAGTGAAGTAGTTAAACGCCATGAACGCCGGAATCCCGACAATCAAGCCGAAAGCAGTCGTCAGCAACGCCACGCTGATACCGCCGGCGGCCGCCTCCACGATGTTCATCTCACCCATCTTCAACACGATGTCGTCGAACGACGTAATCATGCCCGCCACCGTGCCGAGGAAGCCGAGCATCGGAGCGACACTTGAAATCGTTGCCAAGATCGGGAGGTGACGTTCCAGCGCGGCAACAACATGCACGCTGTAATCATCCATCGCTTTAGTAACTTGCTCGCGGATCTTCCCCGGTTCGTCATGGATCTGTTGCACGACAAAGTACATTCGCAACCCGGCACTCAAGATCGCCGGCACCGGGCCTTGCTCGCGATCGCAAAGCTTCAACGCCTCCTCGACGCGATCCGCCAGCAGCAGGCTATGCACTTCCTCGCGCAAGGCGCTGCTGTCCGTCGATAACATCTTCAGGCTGCGATATCGCTCGATGATCACACCCGCTGCTAGGACCCCCATGATCATGATCGGCCACATAAAGATGCCGCCTTTGAGCAACAGCCCGATCGCGCCCGAACTCATGATCTCGTTCATTTTGTCGGCGACCGATGAGCCAGCAGCATCCATGCCGCCTTGCGGAGCTTCTGTGGCTTCACCTTTTGTAGACACATCTGCCGCGGCTGCAGTCGTGTTGCTGTCTGCTGCGGTTGACTCGGCGGCCTCGGCGCTGACAGGAGCCGCGGCAGGGTCTACGTCAGCGGGAGCTTGGCCGAGAAGAAGAGAAGTGAGTATCAGGAGGGTGTTCATGAATCGTTTGGTCTCTTTGTCGTATGGTATCGTTTAACCGCAAGCCGAAGGCGTGTGCTTCGGCCCCGGCGCGTGAAGCGCACGCCTCCGGCTTGCGGTTAAACGAAGAGCTCGGCTCTTACGGATCTTCTACCGACCTGGCTTCCGCTTCAAACTGCTGCAGCATTTCGGGCAGGGCGAGGCGGCCGCGGGCGTAGCGGGCGGCTTCGCTTTCGGGGAAGTCCCAACGGCAGCGGTTGTAGCGACGGAAGGCGTCGCGAGTGTTGTTCGCCATGCGGTAGCTCTCGCCCGACCAGAACAAGGCGTCTGGCGACAGTTCGTCTTCGGGAAACAGCTTCGAGAAACGATCGAAGGCAGCACCAGCATCGCGGAACGTCTCGGCTTTGTACGCACACTGGCCGATGCGGAACGCGATGCGTGACGCATGTTGGTGGCCATCGAACCGGTCCAAGAACTTCTCACCGACTTGAGCCGCGATGTCAAACTCTTTGGCTTTGTAGAAGTGGTCGCTGATGCGAATCATCACACTGGCGATCAATGGACTCTTCGGATACGTGGCGGCGAGTGTGACGTAAGCTTCGAGTGCTTCGTCAAAGTCGCCCGCCTCTTCGTGAGTCTGAGCCAACTTGTACTGCGCGTCCGCCGCGAGCGGGTGATCGGGGTATTGCCGCACGATCATCTCGTAAGACTCCGACGCCTCGGTCCAGCTTTCCAGTTCCTGTGCGAACTGACCGAGCAAGTACGCGATTCGCGGGACGTATTTCGGATCGGGATAGTCCTCCATGACTTCGCGCAGAATCCGCCGCCCTGCCGCGAGGTCCCCTTTCTCTTCGTCGCCGCGACCGAGTTCGCGGTGGCTCTTAAACAGCTCGAAGTAACTCTCCGCGATGTGGAACTTCGTCTCGACTGCCAGTTTCTCGTCGTTGAACGTCTTGCTAAACGCCGCGACCAAACCATCCGTGCCGATCACGACTGGGACCTCTTGAGCCAACTCCAGGAAACCAGTTTCGGTGCTCGCAGCGGAATCGAGGTACCGCACGCGAACGGTATCGCCGAAGTAACACTCGACCACAGGATCACCAGCTTGCAAGTTGTCAGGCGTTGGATTTTCGTTCGACTGCAAAGTAAACGAGCCAGTGAAGACGCCGCTGTGCACGAGCGTTTCGATCAGAGCAACCTTCTCCTTCTCGCCGAACTCCGTCGTGATTTCGACTTCGGTCACGTCGCGTTCGTCCGACGTGTCTTGATCGGGATCGGTGACCATGAGGAACAACTTCTCACCGACGTGAAGCTGCGTTACTGGCTTGTCATACTCGCGATCGGTACAGGCCAGCAGCCCGTTCGAGATCAAGCGTCCTTCGGCAGATACATCGATCGGCTTCTCGTCGGCGCGGAACTCATCTCGATAGGCCGCGGCGATTTGATCTTTCCCCGTCAGATTCAATACACGCGCGACGAGACTGTCATCGAGAGGCGATTCCTCTTCTTCATCGAGCTTGCCACCTCCAATCAGGTTGCGTGGCATATCTTGCGTGATGGGAACGGTGTCGGTGCTGGTCTTGCTGCCGAGTTGCAGAATGATCTGGCCGACGAAGCGCCCCTCTTCCAAAGCCCACTCGTCGGCAGTCTGCCTTGGTACTTGCGACAGCGCGCCGGAAACAACGCACCGCACGTCAGCCGTCGCGCCGTCGGACGTTGTCACTGTCACGATCAACTCGCTGAGGCTGTCGCGAGCTGCATCGGGATCGATGACTTCAATTGTCAGCGGAGCTTCGAAGGCCACACTGCTGATGTCCGCGTCGGCCGGCGGTTCGTGATAGGTGACCCGCGGCGGGGCTTCGCTATTCGCCGGTGGCGGGATGATGCGAGTTTCGAGAATACGGATGCGGGCGTCGGTTGGTTCGTTGACATAGACGACACTCTCTCGCGGCACCGAATGACCCGGGAACGTGTTTTGTTCGTCGAGATATCGCAGGTAGACACGGTCGCCTCGCTTCACCACCAGCTTGTCTTCATCAGGCTCGGCCGTCGTGTCAACTTCCTTGGTGAAGATGCCGGAATACTCTTCCGTCTCCGTGGCGGCGAATTGAATGGGTTCGCCGTCGTTTACGATGACTTCAAACTGAACCTGATCAGGCGTAGCCGTTTGATCGCGGTCGTAATCGACAATCTCGACCACCAGCCGCTCGCCGGGCTCGACACGCTTCGAGCGTTTACGAACGGTCGTCACCGAACCATTCCGTTCACGCACAAACTCGTACGCGATCGAAGTGACTGCCGCGTCGAAGTAAGTGGCTTGCAAACGATCCGAGAGCAGGCGGCTGCTTCCGGCGTTGGCTTGTGTAACTTCGTCGGTGTAACTGGCCGTGACAACATCTCCACCGGCGATTTCAAGAACGTCGTTCTCGGACAATGCCAGTACATCGGCCTCGGTCGGGATGTACGGGTTGGTTCGGTCCGCGCCCGAAACTTCAACGTGATTCACGGCAACCGCTTCGCCAAGATACTCGTGGATCATGAAGCGAGTGTATCGGACGTCGATCGGACCAAAGCGAAACTCCCAGGCTTTGTCGGACAGCACGACGCGCGATCCCGCGGCAGGCCGCAACTCGACGCCGCGCAATCCCATCGTATAGCCGTTGCGGATTTCCTCCGGGCGAATCGACAGTTTGACCTTGCCCGGTTCGTTGACGATCAGTGTTCCAAAGCGATCATTACGGTACGTGTTCCAGTTGCCTGTGTTCGGCAGGTTCGACGCGAAATACTGCTCGCCGAGTTCAACTCGAACGATCGAACCACCGCCTTGATGCGAGTAGTTCAGCCACACATCGTACACGCCAGCCGGGGCATCGAACTCCCAAGACGCCACGTCTTCGGGTGTCTGCCAGAAACCAATCTGCTTGTTCTCACCTTGTTCTTGCACACCGAACTGCTCGGTCTTCTTCTCGAGCTGAGCGTCGATGACGCCCAGCTCAATCGGCGCGGCATTAGGGACCGCGACCAGCCCACCATCGGCGGCTTGTGCCGCGACCTGATTCAGATCAAAGTCGCTCTTCAAGAACGGGCTGAGCACGACACGCTGCTCGTTCAAGTCGGCTCGAACACGCATCGCGGTAAGCTGCTGAGTGTTTGGATGTGCCGCCGCGAAGATTGTCAGATCGTGGATGCCCTTGTCGAGCCAAACGTCAACTGATTGATTGCCGGCCGCAAGTTCCAGCTCCAGCTTTCCGTCAATGGCGACCGCCGTGCGGAAGCCGCGAACGTCGAATCGAACCGCGCCTGCACGGAGTTGGACGAACTTGCCGTACCAAATCAGCGACAGATACTTTGGCGTGTCCTCGTCGTCAGTGGGGCGTTCCCAGATCAATTGGCCTTCGGTGACTTCGCCTTCTTCGATCGGTTGGCCGCTGGCGAGACTTAGCACCTGCTGCCACGTTGTGTATCCGGTTGCGTTGCCGCCGAAGATTCGAAATCGCATCGGGCCGTAGTCGTCGTTGATCGGCCGAGCCTCCGGAATCGCGGGATGAGACCCAACGCGATACCAGAACTCGCCGTCGTAACTCGCTTCCAAAGCCGCTCGCACCGGCTTGTTCTCGTCGGTCTGTGGTACAAAGAACTTTGCTCGCGAGATCGTCCGCAAATCCTTCATATCAACGGTCAGCGTCTTTGGAGTCGCTCCGTCGGGCTCGCTCTGCCAATATGTATTCGGATCTTTATCGATCGCCATGAGCGGGTTATGGTCGATCGCCGTGTCGCTGGCCAACGCTCCGGCGGGCAATTCGCTCGACTTCGCCGTGCCTTCGAAGATGCCTGAGTGCGGCTCGGTCTCCGTCAACTTGACCTGCACCTGATCGCCGCTGTCGGCAACCAGCTTGGCCACGATTGTGTCTTGCTCGTTGCCCAGATCCCGGTCGCTGTCTTTCACACGCAGGTAGATCGGGTTGCCGGGTTTGATCTGATTCGTGGGCCGTCGCTCCGCTCGACGCGAGCTGGCCTGTTGTCGCTCGCGGGCTTCGCGTTCGAGCCGCTCGCTGAACGTCTCTTCGTCTTCGTCCACGATACGACTGCTGGCAACTTCGAACTGCGCGTCGGACGCGATGCGAATCTCGACGTCCGACAGTGGAGCGCTCTTGAACTCGGATTTGAACTGTTCAGGATAGTCACACCGAATGGTGTCTTTGCCGGTGAGTTGCAACACCTTGTCGTTCTTGGCAACTGGTCCGAGCTTCGTATCGACGTCGGCTCGGAAGACGCCTTTACCAGCGCCGCCACTGGTCAGATAGATAATCTCTTCATCACCACCCGGCTCCGTTCGCACAATCACCGGAACACGGTTGTGCCCTCGGCTGATCCCGAGATCGCTATCTTGAACGACGATCGATAGCGGCCTTCCCGGAGCGTGTTGCCGCTTGCTAACGCGACCGAGCCGTCCGACCGTCATCAGCAGTTGCAACTGATCCATGTAACGCTCTTCGTCGCCGTAAACCTCTGATAGGTTAAACAAAGCCTGATTGGCGAGTTCGATGTTCGGAACGCGTTCGAGCACGTTGCGGAAGATGCCGCGAGCCTCTTCATTGTCGCCACGTTGATGAGCTAGCACGCCGCGAAGAAACTCGGCCCGGACCATGATCTCTGGCTCGCGACTATTAGCGAGCTTCTCGAACACGATGGCCGCCTGGTCGTAAACCTTCTGAGCCATGAACGTCTCGCCGATGCCGAACTCTGCTTCCACCGCGAACGTGGTCTCGGGATAGCGATTCATCACCGTCGTGTACTCGCTGCGAGCGACGTCGTATCGCTTGCCGCCAAAGAAGTTCTTCGCCAACAGGAATTGAATTTCCGCCTTTAAGCTGTCGTCAACAGTCGTCGCCTCGCTGTTTTTGACCAGCCACGATCGCAGCGTGTCTTCGACTTTGTTGTGATTCTCTTCGCCCCCCGCGGCCATCAGGTTTTCGCAGACGAAGACGAGCAGATCGACTGGCACTTCGTTGCGATGTTGGTCGAAGAGTGGCTTATGAGCAAGATACGTTTCGAGAGCCAGTCCCTCGTCGCCAAGGCGCAGATACAGAGCGGCTTGCAGCAGCGGAGCGATCGGGCTGTTCTCGTCGATCGTCAGACCAACCGTGCCGAGCCGCGTATAGCACTGCCCGATCATCGCGCGGCCTTGCTCTTTGCGTTGGTTGTTGGCGCTGGTTAGGTTTTCGAGCATGCCGGTCAGCAACGTCGCGGCGATGCTGTAATCCTGACGCTTGATTGCCTCTTGAGCGAATGGCATCAGTTGATCCCAACGATGCGAGTCGGGATGAATCCATCTCGTCACACGTTGCCACGCGAGTGCCCGCTCGATCGGCGTACGAGCGTCGGGCGCTTCGTTTTCGAGCAGGATCAGCTCGGCTTGCGCGGACGGCCAATCAAACTCCATGTCACGCACCAAACGGGCAACCCGCAGAACGTCCGCGGGCAGATTCTCTTTTTCTTTGTCAGCGCGATAGTCTTGGTGGCTCGACCGGAAGTTGTGCAACATATAGTGCAAGCTCCACGCATCGACGGCCCACACTTGAAACGGTCGGTTGCGGGATCGCGTCAACGTTTCGCTCAGTGTTTTCTCGAAAGCGTTCAGATCGCCAACTCGCAAGTAAGTGTCTGCCAGCCACATCGCGTATCGCCCGTGGTACTCGGTGTCCTTCGCGAAGAAACTGGCGGCGAACGAGATCTTCTCTTGCGGATCTTCGATCTTCTGGAACAGACGCCAAGCCGACTCGCCGGCTTCGTACGGGTTCTTGTTCTGGTTGGCAACCTCTTTCCAAATCGCCGTCGCTTCGTCCAGCAATTCGAGCCGTTGGAATAGATCGCCGAGCCCCGTCATGTTGCCGTAGTCCGGCCCATGTTTTTGTTGGGACTTCTTGGCGTAGGCGAGGACTTGGCGGGCGAGGTTAGCGTCTTTGCTCTTGTCCGCCGCGATCCCCAAGCGACGCCAAATGTCGGTGTTATTCGCCGGTGGCTCGACCGACATCATCGACAACGCCGCTTCCTTTGCGACTTCGGGCTGGCCATAGTCGGTCGCGACTTGCAAGTATCGATAGCGATAGTCGAAGTTGTCCGGGAACATCTGGACGAGCTTGCCGTAGTGAGTCGCCGCATTCGAGCGCTGATCACCGGGCGAGTACTGCTGGTAGTAGTAACCGTGATCCCACAGCACGTACCGCTTCAGCTCTTCGTTCAGCGCGTTGAAATTGGCTGGCTGAAGGAGTTGGTCACGGATGCGAGCGTCCTTCGCATCGTACGGGCCTCGCTTGATCTGCAGCACCAGAGCAGTGACCGGATCGCGGTTGGCTTTGTCGATTTCGGCTTGGACATACGCGGCACGGTCGCGCAGGTCCTTGTTGCGTTTGGCGTTCTTCGCCCAGTTGCCAAGGTACACCCGCAAGTTCGTCCAATGAATGTGCTCGCGACGTGCCTTGATGACGCGAGCGACGTCCGTGCGGAACTCGTTTTCATTCTCGGCGCTCGCCAGCAGCCACGAAATCACGTTCCAGATGTGGCTATCGTTCGTGGGCGATTGTTCGACCAACTCACGCAGCACTTGTTTGGCCTTGGCATTATCTTTCATGCGATCGCGATAGACCGTAAAGCCCAATTGATACCTCAGATACCAGACATTCTTCGGCTTCTTGGCGATCGCTTCGCGAAGAGCCTTCTCGGTGTCGGCGAGCTTCTCTGGCTCGTTGCCGTTGAGCTGAAGGAAGTGAGACGCAACGCTTTGCGCTTGCGGAGCGACCGGCAACAGTGTGCGGAACATCGCCAACGCACGTTCTGGGTTTTGTTCGCGGTTCCAAGCGACGGCGAGCAAAGCGATGCGTTCGTACCGATCATCGCGATCGGCATACTTGGCGAAGTAGTCTTTGACAATCGGCTCCAACTGAGCGGCAGGTACGGCCGACTCGTACATCCGCTGGATCTGATAGTAGTGCGACCACTGATCGTCTCGGATCGCGCGGACCTGCTTCAGCATCTCGACGGCGTTGGAGTGTTGGCCGACGTAGCCGTAGTTCTCCGCCATCGTGCGCAGGACTTCGCGTTTCTGTTCGGCATCGCGCAGCAGGTTCGATTTGACAAGTTTATTGCCGATCGTGTTGGCCTCGGCCCAACGGCGAATCCGCCGCCACTCGTAGTAAGACCGCAGACCGACGAACCGGCCATAGTCGTCTTTCGGCAGTTTGTCGAACATCTCTTCCGCGAGTTCGGCTTCCTGCGCGATGCCGGCGTTTCCCGATTGCGAGAACAGCACGCAAGCCTTCTCGGCGAAACGACGTCCATTCGCGTTTGGCTCGCGGTGCCAACGGTCACGATAGACTTTCGCAGCGTCTTCGCGTTCGTTTAGCTTTTCAAGGATATAGGCGAGTCGTTCTTCGATCTTAGGACATTCACCGGCTTGCGGATAACGCGTCAAGAACTGGCGAGCGATGACAGCGAACTCTTTGTTGCGCGAGAGGGACTCCAGACCATCGAGCAACTTGAGCATCACAGCCGCGTGTCGCGGATCTGTTGGCTGCGCGGATACGAATCGCTGAGCCGACCGCACGAGACCGAAAATGCGGCCATGTTCGTAGTACAGTCCGGTCAGCTTGAATAAAGCTTCGCCGGCTTCGGGCGCGTTGTCCTTGTACTTGCCGAGTTCCCCTTCGAGTGCGGTCGCCTGCTTCGAGACTTCGTCGATCGGATTTGCTGCGGCAGACGCCGCCTCCTGGGCATTAACTTGCGCCACCAGAACCGTGAACAACAGGCAACAAATGATCATTGAACGGAGCATAATTCTGGCGTCCTTACACGTGACGAAGTTGGATCGTTTAACCGCAAGCCGGAGGCGTGCGCTTCAAAGTAGCCCTCACGCTCCGCGCGAGGAAAGCGGAAGCACAACCAGCGCTGAGCTGACGGTCGAGCGTGGAGGATTGAACGAGGGCGTCTTGAAGTACCGCTATCATCACGCGAAGCGTGATGGCTACTATGAGTCATCCGCCCGCCCTCGCTAATGCTTCCGAAATCTTCTTGGCGTCGCCGGCGAGAGTGCTCTCGGGATAATCGGCAATCAACTGATCAAACCGGCGACGAGCTTCGGCTTTGCGGTCCATGCGATAAAGGCATCGGCCGTAGTTGAACAAGATCACGTCGAGGAACTTGGCGTCGGGGTAGCTGGAAAGTACCGTCTCGAACGTATCGACTGCACGCGCGTAATCCTGTTGGCGATAGTAGTAGTTGGCCATCTGGGCGACCGCTTCGCCAACTCGTCCGCTTTCCGGGAACTGCTCGAAGACCTTCTTGTACTCCTGGAAAGCACGATCGTAGAGTTGCGTCGCGCGAGCACCTTCCGTGGCGTCGGCCATCGTTGTGTAACATTCAGCGATCCCAAACTGGGCTTCGCCACGCAGTTGGCTCGTCTGCATGCGGACCAGTCGCGAGTAAACACCGATGGCTCGGTTCAGATCACCCTGCTTGCGAGCAACGTCCGCGAGTTGCAAGAGTGCATCGTCAACGAAACCACTGTTGGGAAACTCGCGTTGCAATCGCTGAGCCATCGCGGCCGCCAGTTCCAGTCGATCCATCTCGAAATAGATCCGCCACAGTTGAACGTACGTCTCTTCGAGCAGACGACCACCAAGCTGACGGGCTTCCGTCATGATTTCTTCGCAGAGCACGAGCGCCTGGTCGTACTTGCCGCGTGCGTTGTCTTTCAAGCCGAACTCTTTGTAGCGGTTGCCAATGTTCGTCAGCGCGTCGGCGGTCTTGAGCCGAGTCTTGACGCGCAGCTCTCGGTCGGAGATGCGTGAACGCGTGACCCGTACGCCGCCGAGATTACCTTCGATGCACTTGGCATCGACGCGCACCTCGCGACTGCCGTCCGTCGTATTCTTCTCGTCCTGGTAAATCACACGCACGATGTCACCGGGCAACGCTTGAAGGATCGGGTCGCCGGCGATCGCCTCGTCAGCTCGTGCGAGTTCGATGGTCGCACGGAAGATGCCACTGTGGACCGAATCATCCTTCGGTTGGTCGCTCGTGGTCGCATCAGCCGCAAGTGTCGAGGGAGCGGCAGTCGCGTCGTTCGTCGATTCAGTGCCGCTGCCGCTGCGAAGATCGGTCGCACTCAGAGACGATATCTGTTGAGCGATTGCGGCTTCCACCAAACGGATATCCACACGGTCAACGACCTTGAACCGATTGACTTCTTCCTCTTCGTCTTCATCCGCCGAATCCGTGGAGGCTTCGTTGGCATCCGCCGCATTGACCGCCGCAATGGCTTCCGCTTCGAGTTCTTCGTCGCTCTTCGCGCGATACACCTCGATCAACGCCGTCAGCTCGTCAGCCTTATCGGATAGATCGCGATCGGGGTCGCTAGTTTGCACGTTCACCGTTTTTCCAAGGACAACGCCCTGCAGCGATTCGCTGAAAGCACCATCGGTAATCGAAACGATCCCGTCGCCGACTACCGTCACTTCGTGAAGCACTTGGCGGTCGAACTGTTTGTCAGCGGTATGCTGATCGATGTAGGAAACAGTTACCTGATCGTCGCCTTTGACTTCGAGCGTGCCGTTCTCGGGCGTGGGCCGACCGAGCTTGGTGGTGATGCTACCGAGCACAATCCGCACGTTACGGCCAACTGGAAAGCAGTCAACGATTTCCTTGTCGCCGTTCGCTACCTGGCACTCGACTTTGACGGCTTGCCCGGTTTCGAGAGCAGCGAGGTCGGCGTCTTCGATCTTGACGAACAACCGCTTACCGGCTTCGACCTTTTGCACTTGGTTGTCGTCGCTCGATAGAGCCGTCCCGACTTTCTCGAGCGCGGCGATCGCGCGACTGTAGTGACCGAGTTGGAAGTGGCCGAGGCCGATATAGTAATAAGCTTGGTTGACGTGCTCGCTGACTGGGAAGACTTCGATCACGTCTCGCATGACTTGGAAGCACTTGCCGAAGTTGCGTGCCTCGTAGAAGCAGACGCCCATCTTGAGCGTCGATTCGGCTCGCTGGTCTTCGTCCCGATTATCTTCCGACGCCACCGATTCGAAGTGTACACGAGCCTTCTCGAAAGCTCGGTCGCGTTCGAGGAAGTAGTTACCCAGACGCATGTGAGCGAGAAAGCGGACGCGGCTGGTCGGATACCGCTCGATGACCGATTCCCAAACTTCAACAGCTTTTGACGCTTCGTCTGCTTCGAAGCGTCCGTCGCCAGCTTCGACAAGCTTGCGTGCGGCGCGGTCTTCGATCAACGACCCGCGAGCCGGTGTCGCCGCCGGTTCGTCTTGCGCATGAAGTGACTGAACGAACGAAGCGGTCGCGATTACCGCGATCAAGATAGTTGAACGCATAGGACGTGCTTATGGAGGCGGGGAAGGTGTTCCGTATAGTCGTTTTTCGCTCCGCGAAAGTCGTGGGGTAAGCTTCCAGCTTGCCAGGCTGTTTCGCAAGCTGGAAGCTTACGCCACGATAAAATCACGGCCTCTCCGCGAAAAGACGTTCTTCCACGGAGCGAAAGACGACTATCTATTATAAATCCACACAACTGGTTTGGCTGCATCATGCCGCCAGTTTCCCCACCTCCATGTCACGGCATCTGGGGCGATACCGGGGGCGTTCGAGCTATGGGTGTCTGGGGTCGCCGTTATGCAAACAACTCCGACACAACTTCTCCGCCGTCAACCAGCGGCAACGCACGTGCCAGCGGCGTCATGACTTCTTTGGCGGGATCGATCCCAAGGGCGTGACAGAACGTGGCGTGCAGATCGGGGATCTTCACGGGACGCTCGGCTGGCTGCTCGCCGTTCTCGTCGGAAGCACCGATGACCGTGCCGCCTCTGATTCCACCACCAGCCAGGAAACAACTGAAGACGGTCGGGTAGTGATCGCGGCCAGCGTTGTCGTTAATCCGCGGCGTGCGACCGAACTCGCTGAGCATAACGATCAACGTCTTCTCCAGCATCCCCGATTCGGCCAAGTCTTCGACGAGCGAAGCCAACGCCGGGTCCATCACTTCGCCGTGATTGCGCATCGCGGGGAAATTCTCGCTGTGCGTGTCGAATCCGCCACGGTTCACTTGGACGAAGCGCACGCCAGTTTCGACGAGTTGCTTCGCGACGAGTGTGCCTCGGCCGAACGCGGTGTCACCGTAGCGATTGAGCGTTGTCGTGGGAACTTTGTCGAGTTCAAAGGCCTGCAGCGCCGGGCTGCGCATCAACCGGACCGCGTCTTTGATCGACGTCTGCGTCGCCTTGAGAGTTTCGTTCGTGTTGCCCGAGGAGAAGCGGCTGTTGAACTTAGCCAGTCGCTCGAGCCGCTTGTTGCCGCGTTCCTGGTTGATGTCTGCGGGGAAGGACAAATACGGGTCCTTCTCTCCAGGTCCGCCGACATAATAGGCTTCGCAAGTCTGGCCGAGATACCCGGACCGCGGGGCGCGGCCGCTGACCGAGACATAAGCCGGCAAGTCGCCGAGCTTCTTCTTTTCGTGAACGACCACCGAACCAAAGCCGGGATGGATAAGATTCGGGAATTGGCTGTAGCTGGTCTGCAGGTGGTACGTCGCGCGACCATGAGCGCCTTGTGTTCCGGCGACCGAACGGATCAGCGAGCAGTGGTGCATCTGCTTCGACAGCTCGGGGAAAATCTCCGAGATCTGCATGCCAGGCACGGAGGTCTTTATTGCCTCGAACTCACCTTGCGTCGGACGACCAGGCTTGGGATCCCAAGTGTCGATGTGCGACATACCGCCACCGTTCCAGAACAGGATCACGTGTTCGGCCTTCTGAGGATGACTAGTTCCTTCCAGAGCCAACAATTGGCGGAGCGGGAAGCCCATGAACGTGGCACTGGCGGCTCCAAGCATTGCACGACGGCTAAGTCTGTAATCGAGACAAGGCATTCAAAAACTCCTTAGTGGAAGGGTGGTGTTTTGTGTCGTTGTCTTGTTTAACCGCAAGCCGGAGGCGTGCGCTTCCCCGCGCGTCGGAAGCGCACGCCTCCGGCTTGCGGTTAAACGAGCCTACGGCAAGAAACGGAATTCGTCGCAGTTCAATAACAACCAACGCAAATCAGCCATGCCGTCCAGCAGTTTGCCTGCTTCGGCGACGATGGTTTTGGCTTCGGCCAGTTCATCCTTTGAAGGTTGTCGGGTCAGGATCTCGCGGTAGACGAGTTGAATTGCTTGGGATAAGTTGGCTTTTTCGCCGACCAATAACGGATAGACCGGCTCTAACTCGCCAACGCGAGAGGCTTCGTGTGTCAGCCGCCCATTGAGCATCATCAAGGCCTGACGCATCGACGGGCTTTGATCACGATGTTTACCCAGTTGCGTGCGGTCAGTCTGGCCGAACACGCGAAGGAAGTGATCGGGTGCGGCAGGCGACGCCATGCGGAATGATGAAATGAAGCTTGGATTGTCGTCGATCGTCGCCTTTGCGAAGCGATCGATGTATTCGACATTGCGGCGCTCGCGGGCTTGCTGCTGCATGCGCATCGCCTCGAGTTCCTCCTTCGACATCACTTTCATGCGTTCGATGGCAACCTCCTCTTTTTCCTGGCTCTTCTTCAGGATCGCGTCGAAGTCAAATTCGATCGTGTTCTCGAGGTCGTAGCTGCCCGCTGCGGCGAGCTGATTCTTGGCTGGCATGGCCTTCGGAGCACCGTCGGTTTGCACCAGTTGGCCGGCAACGGATCCCGAGCTGCTGGACGCTTTCGTAACGCGACTAGACTGCCAAACCGTCTTGAGGTTCTGACCCGCGGCGTGTTTGAACTCGAACAAGTGTCCGGCGGTCACAACACTATCGTAAATCACTTCGCTCAACATACGACGCATCGGCGTGGCGAGGAAGGCGTCTTCGAGTTCGTTCTGCGTCAGCTCGTCGATGCCATACACGTGGCTGCGTTGATACGGTACGCTCGTGACGATCATGCGAACGAGCGTTTTCAAGTCGTAACCGCTGGCGACGAACTCGTCCGCGAGGTAATCAAGTGTCTTGGGGTGGCTGGGTGCGTTGTTGTCGCTGAGATCGTCGATCGGCTCGACGATGCCGCGACCAACCAGGTGAGCCCACACGCGATTGGCGAAAGAACGCGAGAAATAGCGGTTCTTCGGATTAGTGATCAGCTTTGCCAACTCGGTTCGCAGTTCACTCTGACTCGCTATGCCGGACCCGATTCTTAAGTTGCGAGCGTCTCGTTTGGCTTCAGCCGCAACGTCGAGCGTGTTGCGTTTCTTGCCGCGAGCGGCTTTATCGACTTTCTTGTCCAGCGACGTGAGCAAGTCACCGACCGAAGCTTCAGGCTTCTTTTTCTTGTTGGCGTTGAGCGCGAGAGCCTTGGCCGTCCGAAGCTGCTCGAGCCGGCTAATGTATCGCGACGCACCGTCACTCTTAGCAAACGCGAATGGGAAACGCGGCGGCATGGGCTTCCGCTCGCTGGCGTCACCTTCTCCTAACGGCGGCCACAGGATCGTCGATTGATCGACTTCGGTCGTGTAGACAGTGTTCGTAAACTGAGTTTCGACGCGGCGAGTCTTTCCGAAATACGCGGCCAGCCCGTAAAAATCGTGTTGCGTCCAAACATCAAACGGATGGTCGTGACACTGAGCACAGGCGACTCGAATTCCGAGGAAGACCTGTGACGTCGCTCCCGCCAAAGCCATCGGGTCCGCATTGTCGCCAAGCACGAAGCCAACTTCGGGCGTCGCACCAGCCTTGCCGTTTGCTGAGATGAACCGCTTCGCCAGTTGGTCGTACGGCATGCCGTCTTCGATTGCTTTGTGAACGAACGCGATCGCGGCGGCACCACCGTCGGCGTTCGTACGCAGACGCAACATGTCGGAGTAGAAGACGGTCCAAGTGTCGGCGAAGCGTGCGTTGGCCAGCAACTCGTCCACCAAAGCAACTCGGCGGGTCGCTTTGGGCATCTTTGCGAACTTCCGGATTTCGTCTTCCGTTGGAATGCGGCCGATCAGATCAACGTACACGCGACGCAAAAACGTCGCATCGTTCGCGATTGGCATCGGCTTGTGCTTGACTCCCTTTGCCGCGTTCTCGGCCATCAGAATGCGGCCGATCTCGGATCCGTCCGGACTCGCGGCCCGGAGGTCGGCTTGGCTCAGAAGCGTTGCGCAACTCACAATGCCGACAAGTGCCACAGAGAGCTTGGTATTCAAGGTTCGAGTCCTTTTGCTGCTAGCTGTTCCGAAGGGTGGGGAACCCTACTTGGTGTGCGAGTCTTATTGTCGCGGATCGTTTCGGCGAATGCCAGCTCATATCTCCGTAATATGTCTGCGTCAGCAACCCGGCTAAATCGCTAAACGCATCGTCCCTAAGCGGTCCTATTGGACGGAAGTACTCATTGTTTTTGGACAGTTTCCGGAGTAGTTCGGGCCCACGGCCGCTCGGGCAGCGTGCCCACGACAAAGCCTTCTTTTTGCGTATCCTCCTGGCTATGATTGGGCGTGGGACTGGCCAGCAACGAGCTTGGCCGTTCAGGAAATAACGCAAAACACGCAGTTATTACGGAGCTGACAGAATATGCGGTACTCAGCACTTTTTATCGCCTCTTTCGCCCTACTCGCCACGACGCCCGCCTACTCGGGGACTGTCACCGTCAGGGGGCCCCATCTCTGCTGCGATGGCTGTCAAACGATCGCCGATGCAGCTTTGTCAGAAGTCGATGGCGTTTCGGGCATCTCCTGCGATTTGAATACGAAGGTGATCAGCTACAAGGCGGATGGCGATAAGGCGGCGGAGGCGGGAATCAAAGCTCTAGCCACAGCCGGCTTCTTCGGCACCGCCTCTCACGACAAGAAGCCTTTGAAGTATCCCATTTCGGGAGCCAAGAAGGGGACGAAGTCGAATTCAATTCTCTTGTCGGGCGTTCATCTTTGCTGCACGGCCTGTGTGACCGCTTCGCAAAAGGCATTGGAAGATGTGAAGGGCGTCACGCTGATCGACATCGACCGCAACGAAAAGACGATCAAGCTAACTGGCGACTCGATCGGTATTCTGGATGCGATCGCAGCACTGAACAAGGCCGGCTTCTACTGCCGGCTGCCCCAGCCCAAGAAGTGATGTCGCAAGCAACGTTCTGCACTTCTCCATCGTTCGCACTTGGATTCTGAGGATCCTTATTCTGGGACGGGCTGCTGCCGCTGTGCATCGCAGCAGCTCCCAACCACCACCGACGTGATCGTGATGAGCGTGCTTGTCTCGACTCATCTGGTCGCCATGATCTTCGCGATGCGCGCCGGTCAAAGTCAGATGTCCCATCAGCCAATTGAGTTGCTTGAGACAGCGCAACCTTCCTGCGGGCTGGCATGGTGAGGTTCTTGGGTGTGTGCCATGGGACATCAGCAGGAGCCTTTGGTACAGACCGCCCATCTTGAACAAATCAAAAGCCCGAGCCAAACGGTTGGCAGCTTGAACTGTGTCTAGAGCCTGGCACTCAGTCAGCCTACGCGGAGCCGGCTCCCCCAACTGCCCTTGCAAGCCGGAAATACGGTTCTATAATCCGTTGTTAACACAATCTACGGTACCGTTGTCTCGTGAGATAGCGGACGTAAAGTGCGGGTGTAGCTCAGTTGGCAGAGCACAACGTTGCCAACGTTGTTGTCGTGGGTTCGAATCCCATCACCCGCTCTTTTTTAGTTACAAGTGGAAACGGCAAGCAGATTTAGCACTTCGATGGTAACTTCAGAAACTGAACTAGCGTCCGAGGAATCGACTGACCAGGAAAAGCCAAAGCTCGCTTTGGAAGTGAAGGTCGATGAGCCTAGTGCTTGCCAACGCCACGTCACCGTGACGGTCTCCCGAGACGACATCGAACGCTACTTCAAGGAGGCGTTCGACGATCTCGCACCGAAAGCCGAAGTGCCTGGATTTCGTGCGGGGCGTGCTCCTCGGAAGCTCGTGGAGAGCAAGTTCCGCGAGCAGATGTCAGACCAGGTCAAGGGTTCGCTGTTGATGGACAGTGTGACTCAGGCGAGTGAGGATTGCGATTTTTCGGCAATCAGCGAGCCCGATTTCGATTTCGAGGCGATCGCCTTGCCAGACGAAGGTCCGATGACGTTCGAGTTTGATGTCGAGGTCCGGCCGAACTTTGACGTGCCCGAATGGAAAGGGCTCAAGCTCGAGCGGCAAGTGCACGAGTACAGCGACGAAGAGATCGACAAGCACCTCAACACGCTATTGACTCGGTATGGTCGAGTGACGACCAAGGAGTCGGAAGCGGCTGCGGGCGATCAGGTCACACTGAACATCACGTTCAAAGACGGCGAAACGACGCTCTCCACCGTCGAAGGTGAGACGGTCGAGATCAAGCCGACACTTAGCTTCAGTAATGTAAACCTAGAAGGTTTCGACGAATTGGTTCTGGGAGCCAAGGCTGGCGACACGAAGCAAACCAAGGTCACGATCAGCTCGGAAGCTGAGAACGAAGACCTTCGAGATAAGGAAGTTTCGGTCGAATTGGAAGTGACTGCGGTCAAGCGGATGGACTTGCCCGAGCTCACGCCCACCTTCCTGGACAAGATCGGCGGATTCGAGGATGAGGATGAGCTGCGGGAAGCCGTTCGCCAGGAGCTGGAACGCCAGTTAGATTACCACCAACAGCGCGGAATCCGTCAACAGATCACCGCCGTTTTGACCCAGGATGCCGGTTGGGAGTTGCCTCCCGATCTGCTTCGGCGACAAGGTGGTCGAGAAATGGAGCGAGCTGTTCTTGAGCTGCGTTCCAGCGGATTCGCGGACGACGTGATTCGTCAGCACCAGAATCAGTTGCGGCAAAACAGTTTGGCTTCGACCCAGCGTGCCCTCAAGGAACATTTTATCCTCGAGCGCATTGCCGAGGAAAACGAGATCGATGCGGAGCCCGAGGATTTCGATAACGAAATCCGGATGATTGCCCAGCAAGGCCAAGAGTCCCCGCGCCGCGTGCGGGCTCGGCTCGAGAAACGCGGGCAGATGGACGCGTTGCGAAATCAGATCATCGAACGCAAAGTCATTGATTTGATTACTGCCGAAGCCACGTTCAGTGACACACCGTTTGAACCGCAAAAGGATGATACGGTCGCTATTGACCACGCGGTTGGCGGAGAGCAAGAAGAAGAGCTACCGGAAGCAAAGTATGGAGGCGACGCTGAGGCACTGAAGACGGCGGGCGATCGTAGCTGACCGGCTTCGTTCCTCGCTCAGCTTACTCGTTCTCGCTGTCTCAGGTTGACGAATGGCGAGCCGGATGCGTAAGCTTCCCAAGAGAGTCCCGAGTTGGCCCTCAACGCTCGGACAGCTCAGGCATTCCTCTCGTCAAACTGCACCAAGTTAAGGAAGGGCTGGTTTACTGATGAGCCGTCTAACGCCTCCGATGTACGACTCCCAGGCGTATCAAAGCTACCAGCGTCAGCGCCAGCTCACGCTTGGTGATTTGCTACTGGAGAACCGAATCGTCTTTCTACAAGGCGAGATCTACACCGGGAACGCCAACGAAGTCGTGATGAAGCTGCTGTACCTGCAGAGCGAGAACCGCAAGAAGGACATTCACTTCTATCTCAACTCGCCCGGTGGCGACGTTATCGCGACGCTCGCGATCTACGACACGATGCAGATCCTGAGCTGTCCCGTCGCGACTTATTGTGTCGGGCAAGCAGCCAGCGGCGGTGCGGTTCTGCTGGCGGGTGGGACCAAAGGCAAACGTTTCGCTCTGCCCAACTCGCGCGTGATGATGCATCAGCCTTGGGGCGGCGTTCAAGGACAGATCAGCGACATCGAGATTCAGGCAAACGAGATCATGCGAAGCCGCGAGCTACTGAACGAAATCCTCGCCAGCCACACGGGGCAACCGATCGAGAGAGTGGCTAACGATACAGACCGCGATTTCTTCTTAAGCGCGATCGAAGCGAAGGAATATGGCGTCGTCGATGACATCTTGTCTAAGCCGCCGGTCGAAGTCGATGACGACGACGAGAACGCGGCTTAGAGTGTTTTGAATCAAGCGGGCTGACCCTTCAATGTGTCGTTCGCAGACCATAGGCCACGGTAAAGCAAACGCAGCCTGCCACATCACGGAGTTTCGCAAGCATGGCACCGATTCCCTACGTCGTCGAAAAGAGCGGACGCGAGGAACGCGTTTATGACATTTACAGCCGGCTGCTCAAAGATCGCATCATCTTTCTGGGCACAGGCGTCAACGATGAAGTAGCCAACGCCATCGTAGCGCAAATGCTGTTCCTACAATCAGATGACCCGAAGGCGGACATCCATCTGTATGTCAATTCGCCCGGCGGAAGTGTGAGCGCTGGCTTGGCGATCTACGATACGATGCAGTTTGTGACTTGCGATGTTGCGACTTACTGTGTCGGGCAGGCTGCTTCGATGGGTGCTGTGCTGTTGACGGCGGGCGCGGCGGGCAAGCGTTTCGCGCTGCCCAACGCTCGCATTATGATCCACCAGCCGCTCGCCGGCATGCAAGGCACTGCAGCCGAGATCGAGATCCACGCTCGCGAGTTCAAACGCATCAAGCAGAAGATGAACGAAATTCTGCTGAAGCATACTGGTCAAACGCTCGAAAGAATCGAGCAGGACACTGACCGCGATTGCTTCATGTCGGCGGAGCAGGCGACGGAGTATCGCCTGATCGACAAAGTAATCGAGCACATGGAGCTGCCCAAGTAAGTCTGCTTCATACGCCCGCCCCCCTGTCGCTGATGCTAGCAGCGGCGGCAGGTATGCAGTCTGAGCTTGACGCAACTCGCGGCAGCGAGTATTTCCTCGTCTCACACGTCATTTTCTGCGTCGAGCTTTCTTTTCTCAGGCTCGGTATCCGTGGATTGTCACATCGAATTCGCGTTCGTCAGGAACGATGAACAGCTTTGTCTGCGAAGCCGAAAGCTACCTTTGCCGCATGGCGGTTCTCGTAGCGCTATGCGCCGCGCTGACAGGCTGCCGCAATAATCCTTACCTCGACAGCCACATCGAGATTCTGAATGCGGAGAAACGGGCGCTCGAAGATCAAGTGTATGCAATGGAGCGCGACTACGAGCGGAAGGCGGCCGAGTTGGAAGACGCCAAGGAAGAGATCGAGCGGCTTCGTGGCGGAGGAAGCGGGCGGCGTGACCAAGCCCCACGGGAGCGAAACGCCGAAGCACGCGAAGAAACGGAAGAGCCGCTCGATCTAAGACCTCCTACGACCACGCCAGGCGAGCCGGTTGAGCCGGAAGTCGAGTGGCCAGAGAAGGAGAACCTACCCAGCCCAAATGATGGGAGCCAGCGTTTCCGCGACGGGCTAACAGAACCGGTCAGTGCTCCGCCGCAAATCCAACCGGGCGATCCACGAATCACACATATTCACATCGATCCGCTCCGCACGGGTGGGACAGACTTCGATCAAGAGCCTGGTGATGATGGAATCACGCTGGTAGTTGAACCGCGAAACGCCGACAACGAGTTCGTTCCGCTTGCCGGCCCGCTCAGCGTCGTCGTTCTCGATTACAACCGACGCGCCGACGGCGACGCGGCGCGGCTTGGCCGATGGGAGTTGGACGCCCAGCAAGTTGAGCGTTCCATGACCAACAGTGACCTCGAACGCGGCGTGCACCTTCGGCTTGCCTGGTCGGACGACAAACCAACAGACAGCAAGCTACTTGTCGCTGTCCGCTACACGACCGCTGACGGTCGCCAGCTCGAAGCCCGACGAGACATCTTCATCACGCTGCCCGGCCAGTTCTCACAACGTTGGACGCCGCGATCCTCAACACGAACCGCGGACCAACGCAACGAGAGCCTCAACGAGGAGCAACGCCCTTCTGAAACGGACGGCGTTTCATCCGACCGGCGTCTCGATGGTCGAGCGGCCTACCAAGCCGAAGTTGCTCCGGCCCGTTTCACCGCCGCGCAGCAACGGCGCGACGTCCCCAAGCGACCGACTTGGCGGCCATACCGGTAGCCGCATCCTCCGGCTGCGCTCGTCCGTCACTGCCACTTCGCCTCCGTTTTTACCGGTGCGAACGGCCAGCTCCGCATTCTTTGCCAACAAACGCCCGACTCCGGCGAATACCCCACTAATTCATTCCGCCCATTCCCGGGCCAGCCAATCATACGATTGGTCCCACTTGGCATTATAGTGTGAGCTACATTTGTCTGGCCGTGCGCGCAGACTCCCGGTGTCGGGTGTCTCTGCGCGCGACCGGCGAGTCCAACTCGTCTTGTTCCGAAGGAGCTCGGAGCCGTGAGCGAAATACTTGAACTAGCAGTGTCCCCGCCAGTGATCGTGCCAACGATGCTGCTATCGATCGTACTGCTTTATTGGATTGTTGCGATCGTCGGGGGACTGGGGCTCGACTTCGGTGACTTCGACTTGGACTTGGATGTCGATTTTGAAACTGATTCGATCTTCCATGAAGTGATGAGCGCGGGGGCACTGTCTCTGCGTTTCCTGAATCTAGGAAATGTCCCAATAAACATTTGGATCAGCGTGTTTGCTCTCTCATTTTGGACATTCGCGATGCTCTGGTCGCCAACGGGCGAAGTCAGCGTTTGGATGTTGGTCACGGTTGTTGCGCGGAACGCCGTCCTTGGCCTGATCCCAACAAAGATCCTGACGCAGCCTTTAGTTGGCCGCTTCGAGACGGTGGAGGTCGAGGATTCCGAAGCGTTGATCGGACGCGTCGGAACGGTAGCGACTGCGGAAGTCACTCCCAAAGGAGGACAAGCGAGATTCCAAGGCGAGATGGCGCCCTTCGATGTACTGCGCATGGTTAGGCAAGACAGTTTGCCGATTGTTGGAGGAGATGGTTCGATCGCTGGCAAGATCCCGGATCGAGTTGTTATCGAGGAGGCTCTCAAGAAGATGGATAAAGAGACGCTGAAAAGGGTGTTCAAGCGAAAGGTCGGCGAACAGGGTGCCAAAAAGGTCCTCGAGGAACTTGAAGATCGGCGCGAATCCATGTACTCGGTGATAGGGGAACACCTGCGTTTCTCGGTACCCGAAGTCGGATTGTATGCCACCGATCTTCCTGACATCAGCAATGAGGAACTTGTGTCGATGGTGGATAGCGAATGACACGGCCTGCACATCGCACGCTTGCGGCCTGCACAAGACTTGCCGGCGGAAGGCGAAGACGGCTCGCAAACGCTTCAAGAGCTCGAGACTTCGGTTAGGGAGAAACTAGCGGATGTCGATCCTTCGCTGTATCACATTGAAGCGAGCGGTGACGGATTTCGTGTTACCAGCCGTCGAGCTGTCGAGCGTAGTGTCGATGTCAGTGGCGATGGAGAGGCAAGCCCGATTGACGCGCTGATGAACATTAACGCTTTGAATGCGAAAGGCTCACATCAACTGCCTGGATGGCCCTCGCTGGCAGAAATTCGAGGCGACGTCAACCGCGATGGGCACTTGTCTCCCATCGACGCGCTGGAAATCATCAACTTCCTCAATGACGCTTCCGCTAGGAACACAACGGCGGAGGGAGAAGCTACTGGATTCTTTGCCCTGTCCGCAGCCGAAGTCGTCCATCGGCCGGTCGATTTGGCAGCCGCACGCGCCGTCAATTCCAGCACAAGCGTTGCAGAACCGAGCAGATCAACCTCCGCAGTACAGTTCTCTCCAGCAGCATTATTGCCGCTGCGAGACTCGGGCTCACCACAGGCAGAGTATCGACCTGATGCAATAGGCGACGAATGGACCGATGACTTCTGGAACTCACCAGAAGAAGAGTTGACATTGGACTTGCTTGCACTCGCCTAATTCCGCTTAAGCTCTAGCACTCGTTTCTCAATTGCCTTGAGGACTTCCAGATCGCTGGGATGATGGACTTCGAAGGCAGGCCTGAGAGGAATGGGTACGTTGTCCATGCGATAGACCGTGCCGGGTACATTGATTCCGTACGTGGCGACCGTGAAGGCGATGGCTGCGTGGCGAGTCGTCGGTGTGTCATTAGGGTCAAAGGCGATGTAGGGAATCGACTTCAAATGTTCGCGAGCGGGTTGGCTGAAGTTGGCCATCGGATCGCTGGCGATGATCATGGCAGCGTCGGCTTCTCCTCTCGCCAAGACATCGGAGGATGTGTATTCGCCGGGATTGAAGCGAGGATAGCCGCGAGCCAGGTTGACTCCAAATGGATAGCCGGTTCGCCAGGATACGACGTTGTCCGCGCCTGTAACATTGCCGTGGCCACGGTTGGGTTTGCAGGTGAATCGCGTGTATTTGTTCATGTCGCGGGCAAGAGCGAGTACGGCTTCGCTGTTGGCATGTTTGCCGCGAGTCATCGTGACGCCCACGCCGAAGAAGATGACTCCGAACTTGCAAGCCTTCATCCGCTCCATCAAGTCCTGCCACGTTTCGAGCGGCACTTCGGTATCTTCGAGCACTTGTGCGGGATCGAGTTCCACGTTCTGTGCCAACGCACGAAGAGTCCACAAGCCTTCAAAGTCGCAACGAGGCTTGATCTGAATAAAGATGTCCGCAGCTTTGGTGGACTTCGTCTTGCGGACATCAACGATCACGCACGTGCGGTCCTTTCGCCCGTTGGGAAGGAACATGCCTTTGGGCATCAGACTGTACTTGGTGAAGTGCCGCGGATGGCTTTCGGCGGGATTCGATCCCCAGAACATCACCATGTCGGCACGATTGCGAACTTCGCCGAGCGAGCAAGTCACCTCGCCAACGCCTTGAAAGGCCATCCCCGAAGGGCCGTGGCAGACGCTGGTTGTTGTATCGACGGTGCCGCCAATCCAGTCTCCGATCCCAACGGCGACGCGTTGCGATTCGATCGTCGTATCGCTTAGTCCGTAGAGCAAAGGGTACTTGGCGTTCGAGAGAATCTGCGCCGATCGTTCGATCCCGTCTTCGACGCTGGCCGGCTGACCTTCGATGCGACACGAGGGACCCTCCTCCACGTCATGATTCAAGAACCAAGACTTTCCGAGTACGCACGCCCGTTTTGCTTCGACGATATGATTACCATCAACCGTCAGATCGATATCGTCACAAACACAACCGCAAAACGTACACGTTGCGTCCTTGACGACCTTCGGGTCTTTGGTTTCGTTATCTGCTGCTGCCATGATGTTCTACTTACTCGTTCTGAGTGTCTTGCGTGGGATAGGCTTCCAGCCTATCAGGCAGTATCGATGGGCTGGAGGCGCTGTCCTTACCCACATTTCTTCAGTCCCGTCGGGACGACATGTAGTAGCCGGGGGTGTAAACCCCAGGAAGGGAGGTAAACCTCGCCCAAAGCCCCGGAGGGGCGACATTGTCAGACAACTCATAATACTCGGTGTCGCCCCTTCGGGGCTTCGTTCGTTATTTGTTCCTTACCTGGGGCTCACGCCCCAGGCTATTACATGTCGCCACTCCGCGGCTAGAGATGTGGGTAAGGACAAGGTTGGCGGCCCATTCCACGGCTGCGGCGGCTTATTATTTACCTACGATTTCCAACTCCACATCCATTCCCTTGCTCGTCGGCATCCCCGACCCATGCGTGTCGCCGCCCATCAACTGGCTGGACAAGTCGCCGTAGGCGATGAACAACAAGCCGGGCGGGAGTTCATCGCCCTTGGCGGTGGTGACAGCAACTTCGATCTGGCCGAACTCGCAGGTCAGCCGCACGTGGTCTCCGTTGGCCAGTCCGAGCCTCTCCATATCTTCGGGAGCAACCTGCAGCGTGTTGATCTCGCTTTGATAATTCTCGCGGAATTTTCCTTCGCTAATCCCACAGCCTTGCTTGCTGGTGCGACCGGGGATGAGGATAAACGTTTCGGGCATGCTCGCTCTTTCGTGCCGTAAGTCCTTTCACACTATTGTGCTTGGGAAGGCTCGGCGAGGATAGTGGGTGTTGTGCCGTGTGGATTGTTCCAAACCCAAGGAAGTGGCCAGAGAGCGATAAGGACGAAAACGGCGAGCCGAAGGCAATTGTCGATGCGTAGTCGCGGCTCGTCTCTGGAAACGAGTTCGAAATGGTTAGGCAACGCGCCATCATCACGGACGACAACGGCTCCTGCAACGTCCGGCGAGATGCGGGGAATCAACTTGACACTGCCATCTGCAAAAGCCGCGTTTCTTCCGACCGAGCGTGTGTAGAAGAAGGTTTCGTGCCGATGAGGGCCGGTCGCTCTGACATTGCTGCTGCTCAAGAGCTTCACCGCTTCTGCATACGAAATATCACGTGGCTCCATCCAGTGGATGTCGCGCGAATCAATCTCTAATACCAGCGTGGTGAGCGATGCTCCGTCAAGCAGCGTGCCGAAGCGTGAGCCGTCGTCAGGCCAGGCGGTTTTTGGCCCGACGACCGCGACGTAGTTCGTGTGCGACGTGCCACGGTTCGTGCCGTGACTAGGGCACCCGTAGACCCGCGACAGCTGCGGTGCGAGCTTGCTGTTATTTTGGCCATCCCACGGCTCATTGAAGTCGTACGTGTCATAGAAGGGCGACGATTCGATGAAGGGACTGATGAGCACTCGCCAACTGTGCACGGGCCTTCCATTCTCGTCGGCAATGACAGGTGGCGGAAATCGTTTGAAGGCGTCGTGATAGTTGTGGAGAGCGATTGCGATTTGCTTGAGGTTGCAGGCTCCGACGAGGATCGTTCCGGTGAGCAGTCCCCAAACTCCGAACGTCCCGAGCGAAATACCAAAGGCGGCGGTTACGTAGATAAGGCGCACGAGCCGAAATCGAATCGGCGCGGGAGTCGCGGGCTTGGTCTCGCTTCGTTCCTGCACGCCAGCAGTATAGCACGGCTCATCAGAACGACCTGCAAAACTGCTACAACCTGTTGCATCCCGACAGCACGCAAGCTTTGCCAAGACGCATGTCGATAATGAAGGAAGCGGCTTTCTCTACGTATCGCTGAGGGGCAAAGAAGATGAGCGCGATCGACAGTTCCGTTGCGAGTGTCCTGGCGGCACAACAGTTTGCGGTTCAGTCCAACATCGCAACGGCAGTCGCGGCGAAAGCGCTCGATGTGATCGAGCAGCAAGGTCAGGCAGCGGTTGAGTTGTTGGATGGAGCGGTGCAGTTCAGTAAGGAAGCTGGCAAGGGTGATGGCGTTGATGTGCAAGCGTGAGGATGGCAGTGCTACGCCTTGCTGTGATTCAGTTGGTTGATCGTGCGTCGGGCTGAGTGAGTGGTCCACCTCGGCGGGGTGGACCTACAGTTTTCGCAAAGGATTGTGTATGAGTTCGGCAGACATCACTTCAACAACAAGCCGCGGCTCGCTGACCGGGCGCATCCGCAATCGCATCTTCGAAGGTCTGCTCGTTATTCTGCCGATCGCGATCACGTGGTGGATCGTCGCTTGGCTCTACAACACGCTGCGTGGGTTGTTCCTCAACCATGTGATTGCGTGGGTCGTCGAGCACTACGCTTGGCAGGACTCACCGTTCTTCGAACGCTTTCTCGCACCAGCCATTGCGATGGTGATCGTGCTGTGCGGATTGTGGGTACTGGGGATCTTTTTTCACTCGCGCGTGCATCGGATTTTGGATTGGATCTTGTTGCACGTGCCAGTCGTCACGACCATTTACGCGGCCGTGCGAAAGGTCGTCGCTGCCATTGGGCCGAAACAAGAGAGCCCGAAGTTCAAGCGAGTTGTTCTCGTGCCGTTCCCGCATCCTGGAATGAAAGTGCCCGCTTTCGTCACGGCCAGTTGTAAGGACGTTGAGACCGGTAAAACAATTCTTTGTGTCTACGTGCCTACCACGCCGATTCCGACCTCCGGCTACATGCTGATGTTGCCGGAAGAAGATGTGATCGAGCTGAGCTGGTCTCTCGACGACACGCTGCAAGCGATTGTCTCCGGCGGGATCACCGTGCCAGAACGCGTCGAGTTCTTCCCGACGAAGTTATCGTAGCCCTCACGCTCGGCGTGATGGCTTCAGGGCTTTCGATTTGTTCAAGTGGCGCAGAATGTTAGGATGGCCCCCTGGTCCGTCCAAACTTGTGATTGCCGGTCCATCCTACGGCGTCGGCGTTCGCTCCAAATTGAATAAAGCAAAGCCCTGGTGATGGCTTCTACTTTGTTGCGGTAGCCGACGAGATCGATGCCGAGAGTGTCTCCGTCCTTCTCGATGACCAAATCGATCGCAACTCCGGCCAGTTCGTAGTCAGGCCAGACGCGAAAGCCCTCCGTTTCTAAAGCGGTTTGTACTTCGTTCAAGCAATCGTCGGCTGCTGTTTCCGAGGTGTCATCACTCTCCGGAGCCTGATCGATCGATTCGAGATACTGCCGTAGTGAGGATTCGACTGGTAGCTGCTTCGATTCGACCGAGTGAAAGACGATTTGTTGGTGCCGAGCTCGCGTGATCGCCACATTGAACAAGTTGGCGTTATCGAGGAAGCGGATTGAACTGTGATGAGCATCGCTGTCCAAGACAAACGAAAGCAAGATGACGTCTCGCTCGTCGCCTTGAAAAGCATGCGCGGTACCGACTCGCAAATTGTGACGCTCGAAGGCTTCGATCGGCAAACGTTCTTCCAATCGTTCCGCCAGCAGATCGACTTGATCGCGAAAAGGCGACAACACTCCCATCGACTGGCAGGCGTGATTGGGCAAGGCGGATTGTGCTTCGATCAGGCGATTTAATTCATCCACAACCGCCTGCGCCTCTTGCTGATTCGCTCCGCCTTCCTTCTTGCCATCGGAAACCTGCCGGATGACGATGCACTTCGTTCGTGCTGTCTTTGGCCGAAGCCGCATGACAGAAAGAGCGTCCTGATAGAACTTCTCGTTGCTGAAGCGAACGATCTCCAGCATGCTGCGGAAGTGCTCGTTCAAGAAATGTACGTCGTCTTGCGAGACAATCGTTTGATCGACGAAATCAAGTAAGCTCCGCTCTCGATACTGCAAGCGAGAGCGATCTGCTTCATCCAGTTCATGCTCATCGGCCAACTCTTTCTGCCGGGCTTTGGAAAGAAACGACACGTGTCGGAGTTGATTCGGATCGGCAACGACGACGACTCGCCTGGCGCGTTGCAGGGCAGGCAACTCGCCATATCACATTGAGTCGCCTCGTCGAAAACTGCCACGTCGAAAATCTCGGTTTCGAGCGGCACCTTTAGGCCCGATTCGCGAATGGCCAGTCGGTCGGGTTGTAGCTGATCTCCAATTCAGGTGTCTCGTATTGCTGGCCCGATGCGGCAAGGCTGTGCATCGCTCGGTCGAGGATGCCGGTTGTCACGAGAGTTCGTTCGACGGGATAGGCCGGCTTGCCGGCCTGAATCATGTGATCGATCGCGCGCGTGAGATAGGCGAAGTGCCCGAAAGGTTTCGTTTCTTCCAATTCAAACCAAGTTGCTGCCGGTTCACTCTGACCTCGTAACTTGGCGGCAAAGCCAAATTGAGCTGCTAACCCGTTGGCCATCGCGACGGTCGCCTTGAGTCCGTCTCGGTATTCGATCTGATAGAACGCGGCGTTCTTGCTGAGCCGTTCTGACGGTTCGCCTTTCTTGCCACCGGGCATTGTCTGTAGCACAGCAGTGAGAAGTTCTTCAGACCATGCTCCTTTATCGCGGGCCTTCCAGATCGCGTCGCCCTGCAACGCTTGCACCGAGGCGACTCCTGATTCTCCCCCTTTACGCCGCTCGATCATGCACTGCAATGTCTCAAGCGCGTGGAAGCCATACGATTCGGGGCCGCCATAACCGACGGCAAGTGCTGATTCGATCTCGCAGCCAAGAGGCAGTTCCAGTGGCGGCCTGCGCCATGTCACCGGCAAGGACGAACCGGCCATGAAAGGGATCTTCATCTCGATAGCAATGTCGTACATGTGTTTGGCATCGGCCCAGTTATACGCCAAGTGCTTGTCGCTGAAGACAGGAACAACTTGTCCCACGCGCTGGAACGTCGCGGCGACTCCATCAAAGAACCGGCGACGTGGATACATGTGCTGCTTGGTGCCTGGCGTGTATGGATACGTTCCATGTTCTCCGATGCTAAGCACCCCCGATACCTGTAGCTTATCGGTGCCGAATGTAATCGCCTCGTCAATCGTCTTCGCGATTCGGAAGCCATGCTTTTCCGCCAGACCGCGACTGAGATCATCTTTCGGAACCTGGTCGGTGTACATCGCAACCAACTTCAGGGCGGGACCGGGTCCGCCCTTCTGGTCGAAACCTTCCAGGATCTTGCCGATGATCACATCCGCATGCGTGTTGTTGCTGTAGTCCGTCACCACGGCAGCAACCGGAAGCTTTTTGTCCTCTCCGAGCAATGCGCTTGGAAATCCCAGGGCCATACTACCTGCTGCAGCAGCGGTAGTCTGAAGAAACGATCTGCGGTCCATGTGAGAGTCCTTTGAAAAGTTGGGGCATCATACACTACTCGTGGTGTGCGCCGGAGATGCAGACCTACCGTAGCTATTGTGACAATGGATCTCAGTAGTTCCAAGTATGGAAGTGGGGCACGTTTGCAACCTGCCGAATGACGGGAGATACGACGCTAGCAGGTTACAAACCTGCTCCACAAGGAACAAACTTGGAACTAATGGATCTTGATTAAGTGCCTTTACCACCAGCTTCTTCTCCCTTCCCGTTCGCGGATGTTGTATCCTCAATAGGAGGCAGCATGTCCGCAACATTGTACGCGATCCAAGCCGTGCCGGTCACGTTGCATGTTCATTGGGAGGACAGTTAAGATGGACTGTCGGTATTCAAACGCCTGGAGTCTGGACCGTGACAACCATCCCTATCGGAGACGCCAGTTCGCAACTCAATGAACTGGTTGACCAGCTAGCGCCCGGCGAAGAAATCGAGTTGACGCGGGGCGACGATACTGTGGCGCGGTTGGTGAAGAATGGTATTCGGACACAGACGCGACAGTTCGGTCTTGGAAAGGGTAAGTTAACGATCGTTGCCGATGACGACGAACACCTTGAGCATTCCCAAGATTATGTGCCATGAAGCTGCTGCTCGATACTCACACGTTCTTGTGGATCTCGCTCGACGACCCACAACTCAGCGAGGCAGCACGTGAAGGTGGTGTAACTTTCTTTCTGTACTTTCAACTGTTTGACATTGCCGCCTTGCGTTTCGTGAGCCTGCGAACGAAAGGCAAGGCGGCA